>NZ_JAFKHD010000040.1 GCF_017307565.1 Devosia sp. | reverse complement strand
CTCGACCTGCTGCTCGAATTCAAGAAGCAGGGGATTACCTCGATCATCATCAGCCACAAGCTGAACGAGATTTCCCGCATTGCCGACCGCGTGACCGTGATCCGCGACGGGCGCACCATCGAAACGATGGACACCAACGAGATCACCGAAGACCGGATCATCACCTCGATGGTCGGCCGTTCGCTGGAAGATCGCTATCCGAGCCGCGAGCCGAAGATTGGCGAGACCATTCTCGAGGTGAAGAACTGGTCGGTCTATCACCCGCAGCATCGCGACCGTCAGGTGATCAAGAATATCGACGTGAACCTCCGCCGTGGCGAAGTTCTGGGTATTGCCGGGCTGATGGGTTCGGGTCGCACCGAATTCGCCATGAGCCTCTTCGGCAAGTCTTATGGCCAGAAGATTTCGGGCGACGTGTTCATGAACGGCCACAAGGTCGACACGTCGACTGTCGAGAAGGCCATTCGCGCCGGCATTGCCTATGCCACGGAAGACCGCAAGCATTATGGCCTGAACCTGATCGACCATATCAAGCACAATGTGACGCTGGCGAACCTGCCGGGCGTGGCGCGCTGGGGCGTGATCGACGATCTGGCCGAACTCGACGTCGCCAACGACTATCGCAAGAAGACCAATATCCGTTCTTCGAGCGTCTATCAGGTGACGGGCAATCTTTCAGGCGGCAACCAGCAAAAGGTCGTGCTCTCGAAGTGGCTTTATGCCGATCCGGACGTGCTGATCCTCGACGAGCCGACGCGCGGCATCGACGTGGGTGCCAAGTATGAAATCTACACGATCATCAACCAGCTCGCCGCCCAGGGTAAGGCGATCATCGTGATCTCTTCGGAAATGCCCGAACTGCTCGGCATCACCGACCGTCTCTACGTTATGAATGAAGGCCGCATCGTGGGCGAAATGCCCACCAGCGAGGCGAGCCAGGAAAAGATCATGCGCTCCATCGTGCGCGCTGAAGGAAAGGCATCATGACCGTTCAAACTGCACCGACCGGCACCCCGGCCGATCAGGCCAAACCCAAGGAACTGAGCTTTTTCGGCGCCTTGCAGGCCAACATGCGCGACTATGGGCTTCTGCTCGCGCTCATCCTCATCATGCTGTTTTTCCAGTATTTCACCAATGGCGTGCTGTTCAAGCCGGTGAACCTGACCAACATCATCCTGCAGAACAGCTATATCATCGTGATGGCGCTGGGCATGTTGCTGGTGATCGTTGCCGGGCATATCGACCTTTCGGTCGGCTCGGTTTCGGGCTTCGTCGGCGCGCTCGCCGCCATGCTGATGGTGGGCTGGAAGTTCCCGCCGGAGCTGGCATTTCTTGCCAATCCGATCGTGGCCGGGGCCATCTGCCTGATCGTCGGCGCGGCGATCGGGGCGGCGCAGGGCTATATCATTGCCTATCACCGCGTTCCGGCCTTCATCGTGACGCTGGCCGGCATGCTGATCTTCAAGGGGCTGTCGCTCGCAATTCTGGCTGGCAAGTCCGTTGGTCCGTTTCCGGCTGAATTCCAGCTGCTTTCGGCGGGCTTCATTCCGGACCTGATCGGGCCGACAACGATGCCGTGGCTCGCTGAAAACGGCCAGAACGTCACGCTGCACACGACCACTATGGTCATCGCCATTCTGGCAGTTGTGGCGGCCGTGTTCTTCTCGATCCGCACGCGCGCCCGTCGTCGCTCGCGCGGCTATGACGTCGAGCCGTTCAGCCTCTTCGTCGTGAAGAACCTCGTCACCGCGGCGCTGGTCATCTTCTTTGCCTATATGCTCGCTTCCTATCGCGGCCTGCCGAACGTGCTTGTCGTGATGGGTGTGCTGATCGCCGGCTTTGTGTTCCTGACCAAGCGGCTGACCTTTGGCCGTCGCATCTATGCACTCGGCGGCAACCTCAAGGCCGCAGCGCTTTCGGGCGTGAAGACCGAACGCACGACGTTCTACATCTTCGCCATCATGGGGGCGCTGGCCGCTCTTGCCGGCATGATCTATGCCGCACGCCTCAATTCGGCGACGCCGAAGGCCGGGCAGGGGCTTGAACTCGACGTGATCGCGGCCGTGTTCATCGGCGGTGCTTCGGCGCTGGGTGGTGTCGGTCAGGTGGCGGGCGCGGTGATCGGTGCTTTCATCATGGGTGTGATGAACAACGGCATGTCGATCATGGGCGTCAACATCGACTGGCAGCAGATGATCAAGGGCGTCGTGCTGCTCGCAGCCGTGTTCTTCGATCTCTACAACAAGAACCGCTCGGCGTAAGTTTTCGCGCTGAAGGAATTTTGGGGGCCGCCGGAGAGATCCGGCGGCTCTTTTTGTTTGGGGCAAACGCGGGGGCAGGTGCCGTTCCGTTACTCTGCCGGTTCTGCGCGTGCGTCGATTTCTTCGAATTCGCGGGCGAGGCGGGCCTCTTCTTCGGATTTTGGTTTCGAGAAGCGGGCGAGGAGGAGGTAGGCGACGGGGGTCAGGTAGAGCGTGGCGATGGCGGCGAAGCCGAGGCCGCCGACCATGACCCAGCCGAGGGCGGCGCGGGCTTCGGCGCCGGCGCCGGAGGCGAGAACCAGGGGGACGCCGCCGAGGATCGTGGCGATCATGGTCATCACCACGGGCCTGAGGCGGATGTTGGAGGCTTCTTCGATGGCCTCTGCCACGGACATGCCGCGGTCGCGCAATTGATTGGCGAATTCGACGATGAGAATGCCGTTCTTGGCCATGATGCCAACGACAAGGACGAGGCCGATCTGCGCAAAGATATTGAGGCTGCCGCCGGTGAGGAGAATGGCCCAGAGGCCGGCCGCGACGCCGAAGGGAACGGTGGCCATGACGATGATGGCGCTCCAGAAACTTTCGAACTGGGCGGCGAGGACAAGGAGGATGATGACGAGCGCAAAGCCGAAGGTGAGGAACAGAGCGTTGTTGGCTTCGCCGATGGTTTTCGCTTCCGCCAGCGGCAGGATGGACGTGCCCTGGGGCAGGAGGGGCGCGGCGATCTTTTGCAGCTCGTTATAGGCATCGCCGAGGGCAAGGCCGCCTTCGAGGCTGGCAGTGACCGTAACGGCGCGGCGCTGCTGCTCGCGGCGAAGCGAGGGTGGGACCGGGGCTTCGACGATGGTGGCGATGGTGGACATCGGCACATAGCGGCCGTCGCCGGTGCGAACGAAGAGGGTTTCGAGGTCGCGCGGGTCGTTGATGGGGTTGGAGGTTGAGAGCATGCGGATCGAATAGCTCTCGTCATTGATGAAGATGGTGCCGACGTCGGAGCCGTCGATCATGGCCTGCATGGTGGGGGCGAGGCCGTTGATGTCGATGCCGAGGGAAGCGGCGCGGGCGCGGTCGACGGTGAGGGTCAGCTGGGGTTGGCTGGTGTCGAAATTGACCGAGACGCGGCCGAAACGCCCATCGGCCTCGAGGGCCTTGGCAATGGCGTCGGCGGTCTGGGCGAGGACATTGTAGTCGGAGCCGGCGACGGCGAACTGGAGGCCGGAGCCGCCGCCGCGAATGCCGAGGCTATTGCCCTGGCCGACTGAGGCGCGGACGCCTGGGACCTGGGCCATGAGGGTGTTGATCTCGGCGGCGATCTGCTGCTGGCTGCGGGCGCGCTCGCTCCAGGGGGCGAGGGTGAGGGTGATGGAGCCGCCATTGCCCCAGCCGGAGAGGACGAAGATCGAGCGCACTTCGCCGCTATCGACATAGGGCTGCAGCATGGACTCGACCTGACCGAGGCGGGTGCGGACGAAATCGAGGCTGGCGGTATTGGGCGCGTTGATGCGGAGATTGATGGCCGAGCGGTCTTCGGAGGGGGTGATCTCCTGACGGAGGGCGCCATAGACGTAATAGGACGAGCCGGCGAAGACGACGGCGACAAGAATGATCACGACCGGGTTGCCGAGGGCGACCCGCAGGGTGACGCGATAGAGGGTGGCGAAGAAGCGGCCGAGGGCGCCGAAGGGGCCGCCAGAGTGTTCCTTTTCGCCTGATTTAAGGAGGCGCGAGGCGACCATGGGGCCCATGGAGAGCGCGACGACGCCGGAGAGCAGCACGGCGATGGCGAGGGTGAAACCGAACTCGCGGAAGAGGCGCCCAGTCTGACCTTCGAGGAAGCTCAGGGGGACGAAGACGGCGACGAGGGTGAGCGTCGTGGCGACGACGGCGAAGAAGACTTCCTGGGTGCCGAGCACCGCGGCGGCGCGGGGACCGGCGCCCATGTGCTTGCGGCGCATAATGTTTTCGAGAACCACGATGGCGTCGTCAACGACAAGGCCGGTGGCGAGGACCAGCGCGAGCAGCGTGATGATGTTGAGGGAGAACCCTGCGAGATACATGCCGGCGACGGCGCCGAGAAGGGCAATGGGCATGGAAATGGCGGGCACGATGATGGCGCGCCAATCGAGCAGGAACAGGTAGATGATGCCGATGACGACGACGAGGGCGACGATGAGCGCGATTTCGACTTCGTGCAGAGCGCCTTCGATGAAGACGGCTTCGTCGCTCGAAATCTTGACGGTCACGCCTTCGGGCAGGGTGTCGTTGAGGCTTTCTACCGCGGCGTGGACGGCGTGGGAGATCGAGACGGAATTGGACTGGGCCTGACGCACGATGCCGAGGCCAATGGCGGGGCGGCCATCGGCGCGGATGGATGAGGTGCTGGCGGCGGCGTCGAAGACGACGCTGGCGACATCGCCCAGGCGGGTGCGGCCATTGATGATG
>NZ_JAFKHD010000039.1 GCF_017307565.1 Devosia sp. | reverse complement strand
GCGCCGATTTCGCCCGATGACAAGAAGGTGTCGGGTTATGTGTTCAAGGTGCAGGCGAACATGGACGCCAACCACCGCGACCGCATCGCCTTCGTTCGCCTCTGCTCGGGCACGTTCACGCGCGGCATGCGCCTCAAGAATGTGCGCTCGGGCAAGGACATGGCCGTGGCCAACCCGATGTTCTTCTTCGGTAACAATCGCGAACTGGCTGAGGAAGCCGTTGCCGGCGATATCGTTGGCATTCCGAACCACGGCACGCTGTCGGTCGGCGACACGCTGACCGAGGGCGCGACCATCAACGTTACCGGCATTCCGAACTTTGCGCCTGAAATCATCCGCCGCGTGCGCCTGACCGATGCGATGAAGACCAAGCAGATGTCGAAGGCACTGTCCGACCTTGCCGAGGAAGGCGTCACCCAGGTGTTCCGCCGCATGGTTGGTGCTGACTGGATCGTGGGCGTCGTCGGGCAGCTGCAGCTGGAAGTTCTCGCCAGCCGCGTCGCCAAGGAATATGGCGTGCCGATTACCTTCGAGCCCATGGGTTTTGAAGTGGCGCGCTGGGTCGAGAGCGACGATGCGGACGAACTGAAGCGCTTCATTACCGCCCAGAAGACCAACATGGCCGAAGACCGCGCCGATGCGCCGGTCTTTCTGGCGCAGAACGCGTGGTGGGCGGACCGGGCCAAGCAGGACTGGCCGAAAATCCGCTTCCTCACCACCAAGGAACGGCATTGAGCGCGCCCGACCGAATAGAGGAATTTGTCCTCGCGCTGCAGACCGGCTTTATCGACGGGTCGATCACCAAGCTCAAACTCGGCGGCTATCATGGCGCCGAGGCTGACTTGAAGAGCGTCGAAGCGCGCAAGGTGGCGATCAAGGCCGGCGAGCGCATGAGCTTTGTCTTCCGCTACAAGACACGCGACATCACCAAGAACCTCGTCATCGACGAAGCAATGAGCTTTGTGCGCGACGGGCTTTCGAGGGAATATCGGAGCGCGCGGCTAGAGACGACGGATTTCGATCTGCAGTTCGAGCGGCAAGGCGACAAGTATCGGCTGAAGAAGATCGCGGTCGATGGTCGCGAGGCCTCGCAGGGCGGGCATGACCGCGCCAAGAACCGGCCGCTCGCATCGGGCGATAAGGTCTGGATGCAAGCGCTCGGCATCTCGGGTGCAGACGGCAAGGTGCTGGCTGCGTCGCAGGATAAGTTTCGACAAATCAACAAGATGGTCGAGATTTTTGCGCCTTTGATTCAGGAGCTTTCGGCTAAAAAGCCGCGCATCTTCGATATGGGCGCGGGCAAGGGTTATCTCGATTTTGCCCTCTATGACTACCTCCAGGGCGACGGTCGCGATGCCGAGGTTGTCGGCGTCGAAATGCGCCCCAAGCTGGTCGAAGACGGCAATCGGCTGGCCGAGAAGAGCGGCTTTTCGGGTCTCTCCTTCGTGCCGGGGGCAATCCTCGACTATGACACCAGCGGCGCCGACGCCGTCATTGCGCTCCACGCCTGCGATACGGCTACGGACGACGCCATCTTCAAGGGCATTTCCGCCGGGGCCGAGCTGATCGCCGTGGCTCCGTGCTGCCACAAGCAGGTGCGACGGCAGATGGAGGCGGGCACTGCCGACAATCGCCTCGATTTCCTGCTGCGCCATGGCACGTTCATGGAAAAGCAGGCCGAGATGGTGACGGACGGGCTGCGGGCCCTGCTGCTCGAAGCCTCGGGCTATCGCACCAAGGTTTTTGAGTTCGTCTCGGACGCGCATACGCCCAAGAACAATCTCATCGTGGCGCAGAAGGGCAAGGCCGGTTCACGCGAGGCGGCGCTGAAGCGCATCGCCGAGGTGAAGGCCATGTTCGGAATCGAGAAGCATTATCTCGAGGGCCTGCTGGGCCTCAACTAGGCCGCGGGCGGCGTTACACGCACGAAGGTCATGGGCACGCGGCTTGAGGTCTGCTGCGGCCCTTCCCATTCCCAGGGATCGTAGAAGACGCCGCTTCGCCCGTCGTAGAGCATGAAGTGGTCGTCGCGTACATGGACGACAGCGAGGTCGTTGATCTGATCCCAGCTGGAAACGGGGGTGATTTCGCTCATCTGCCAGCCAAGCGTTGTGAGCACCTGCTGCAGATTGGTCCAGTCGGTTCGGCGGAGGTCTTCTGCCCCCCACCCGAACAGGGGCAAGACCTCGTCATGGCCTTTGCCAGTCAGCATCTGCACCGTGACGGCGCCACAACCGTCTTCGCGCGGTCGCTGGGTGTGAAATTGAATCGCGGGCATTCTCTCGTCCTCTTTCAACCATTGTGCATAGGATGATTGGCGGAGGCCATGCCGTCTGCAGCAGTGTTCCATGCTGAAGCGCGACTTCCTAAGCGGGCTGGGACGTCCTATATCCCATTGGTACAGCAAGCCAAAAAAGATCCATGACCAAGATTACCTTTGTTACGCCCAGCGGCGAACGCATTGAAACCGAAGCGGAAAACGGTTCCACCGTGATGGAAACCGCCATCATCAACGGCATTCCGGGAATTGTCGCCGAATGCGGCGGCGCCTGCACCTGCGCGACCTGCCACGTTTATGTGGAAGAAGATTGGCGTGAAACGGTCGGCGGTCCCTCGATGATGGAAGAAGACATGCTCGACTTCGCCTTCGACGTGAAGGATTCGAGCCGTCTGTCGTGCCAGATCAAGGTGCGGGACAATCTCGACGGCCTCGTACTGCACGTTCCGACGCGCCAGGGCTAAGGGCAGCGTCGATAGACGAAGGGCATGCCCCAGTCGGCGTCTGTCTCGGGAATGGTGTCGTAGAGATAGAACGTGTCTGGATTGATCCAGACTGCAAAGAAGGTTGGGCCGCCGGCGATCGGCTCCCAACGCGCGCCACCTTGATCGGGCACCAGTTCCATCGCGGCGTCGGCTTCGACGTCGCGGGGGCCGAGATAGAAGATGTGCGTCTCGTTCGCGGCCTCGATGCGGACGGGCAGGGTGCAGATGGCGTAGTCGGTATCGGGTGTGCCCACTTCCATGGTTGGCATGCTCACCGACCAGGTGCCAGCATAAGGCGCGGATTTGCCGGCTTCGACTGCGGTTGAAGCCTCCGGTTTGGGCAGAGGTGTCAGGGCGGATGCCGCCGTGGCGCCAAGGCCTGCGACTAGAACTAAAAGCCGGAGAGAGGCCCGCAAAATATTCTCCGCGTGGGGCAAATTTCGGACGGCTAATTCTGGCCAGTTCGGCCGACTTCCCCAAACACTTTGCGTCGAATGACGGGCGTCAGGATTTTTTTGCCCGTCTTTGCTTTGGCAGTCTGGTGTCATTCTAAGGTGGCCCCTACTAGGGAAATATAAAAGCGATTGAATTTCAACGCCTTGCTCCAATCCCCGGCATTGGAATATTTTGCCTCATCGTTGGAATAGGACTGTTATGACTCGTCTCAACACATTCCCGTTGAGTTTCAAGGTCAAGGGCAAGCGCATTATGATCGTCGGCGGCACCGACGAGGCCCTGAACAAAGTCCGGTTGGTCGCAAAGACGACTGCTTCAATAGAGATTTACGCAAGACAGGTTGAGACCGATTTTTCCGGTTTTGACGTGACCGTGTTCGAGCGTCCGCTGACGGCCGAAGATGTGGCGGGTGTGGCGCTGGTTTTCGTGGCCGATGAAGGTCCGGATGGGCAGCTTGCCATGGCCGAAGCCCGCAGGCTGAACATTCCGCTCAATGTCGTCGACGTTCCCGCTGAGTGCGATTTCTACACGCCATCCATCGTCGATCGGGCACCGTTGACCGTGGCGATTTCGACTGAGGGTGACGCGCCGGTTCTTGCGCGGCTGGTGCGTGCGCAGATCGAGGCGCTGCTGGCGCCGGGGGTGGGCAAGATTGCCGGTCTTGCTGGCAGTCTGCGTCACAAGGTCGAAAGCCTGATCCACGATGGTGCCGCCCGTCGGCGCTACTATGAGGATCTGGTCACTTCCACTTCGGTTGAGCGGGCCATCGAAGAAGGTCGCGGCGAGGCTGAGGCCGAAAAACTGCTGGCAAGCCATGCTGCAGGCGGCATGGGGCAGGGCGTGGTCTGGCTGATCGGTGCCGGCCCTGGCGCTGCCGATCTTCTGACGCTTCGTGCCCAGCGCCTGCTACAGCAGGCCGATGTGATCGTGCACGACCAGCTTGTGCCCGCCGAAGTCGTCGAAATGGGCCGCCGGGATGCCGAGCAGATTTGCGTCGGCAAGGCCAAGGGGCATCACTCCTTCTCGCAGGCGCAGATCAATACGTTGATCGTGCGGCTCGCGGGCGAGGGCAAGAAGGTGGCGCGGCTTAAGTCGGGCGATCCGATGATCTTTGGGCGCGCTGGCGAGGAGATCGAGGCTCTGCGCAAGGCTGGCATCGAATATCAGATCGTGCCGGGCGTGAGCGCAGCGCTTGCCGCTGCCGCCGATACCGCTACGCCCGTGACGCTGCGAAAGGTGTCGAGTGGGCTTGTGGTGGCGACCGCGCATGGTGCGGACGATAGCGAACTGGCGCACTGGGCTGCTCTCGCCGAAACCGGCCTGACGCTGGCGCTCTATATGGGCAAATCGATTGCTGCCGAAACGGCGGGACGGCTGGTGACGCTCGGCGCTGCAGCTGATCTGCCGGTAGGCATCGTTGTGAATGCGGGACGGCAGGAAAGCCGGTCCTATGCGGGTAGTTTGGGTGATCTCGCGCGTGGCGCGGTCGAGTTCGAT
>NZ_JAFKHD010000038.1 GCF_017307565.1 Devosia sp. | reverse complement strand
AATCTGCGCTCCGCGCTCTTCAGGCTGCTGGTTTCAACGTCACCTCGATCCGCGACGTGACCTCGATTCCGCACAACGGTTGCCGTCCGCGCAAGCGGCGCCGCGTCTAAAGACTAGACCACTTGGTAAACTCCTGGCCTCGGGGCCAGGGGTTCTATTGTGTTTGCGGCGGTGCGGCCTCCGAGGCCGCGAATTTGAAAGGACAATACCGTGACGATCCAGAGGAACTGGCAGGAACTCATCAAGCCGACCAAGCTGGAGATTGTTTCGGATGGCGCCGACTCGCGTCACGCTTCGGTTATTGCCGAACCGCTTGAGCGCGGCTACGGCCTTACCCTGGGCAACGCCCTGCGTCGCGTCTTGCTGTCGTCGCTTCAGGGCGCCGCAGTAACCGCTATCCAGATCGATGGCATTCTGCACGAATTCTCGTCGCTTCCGGGCGTGCGCGAAGACATCACTGACCTCGTGCTGAACGTCAAGGAAATCGCCATCAAGATGGGTGGCGAAGGCCCGAAGCGTCTTACTCTCTCCAAGCAGGGTCCGGGCGCCGTGACCGCTGGTGACATCAAGGTCTCCGGCGATATCGAAGTTCTGAACCCCGAACTCGTGATCTGCCACCTCGACGATGGTGCCGAGATCAACATCGAGTTCACTGTGAATACCGGCAAGGGCTATGTCCCGGCCGACAAGAACCGTCCGGAAGATGCGCCGATTGGCTATATTCCGGTCGATGCCCTGTTCTCGCCTGTGCGCCGTGTCAGCTACAAGGTTGACGCGACCCGTGCTGGCGAAAGCCTCGACAAGGACCAGCTGACGTTGTCCGTCGACACCAATGGCGGCGTGTCGCCGGAAGATGCCGTGGCCTATGCTGCGCGCATTCTCCAGGACCAGCTTTCGGTCTTCGTCAACTTCGAAGAGCCCACCAAGGAAAAGGCCCAGGACGCTGTCCCGGAACTCGCCTTCAACCCGGCGCTGCTCAAGAAGGTCGACGAACTCGAACTGTCTGTCCGTTCGGCCAACTGCCTCAAGAACGACAACATCGTCTACATTGGCGACCTCATCCAGAAGACGGAAGCCGAGATGCTGCGGACCCCGAACTTTGGCCGCAAGTCGCTCAACGAAATCAAGGAAGTCCTGGCACAGATGGGGCTTCATCTCGGGATGGACGTTGCCAATTGGCCGCCCGAGAATATCGATGACCTCGCCAAGCGCTACGAAGATCATTACTGATCCGGCGCTGCCAAGATTTTAGGAGATACCCATGCGACACGGTAATCGCGGCCGCAAACTCAGCCGTACCGCTTCTCACCGCAAGGCCATGTTTGCCAACATGTCCGCAGCTCTGATCAAGCACGAACAGATCGTCACCACGCTTCCCAAGGCCAAGGACCTCCGTCCGATCGTCGAGAAGCTGATCACCCTCGGCAAGCGCGGCGACCTGCACGCTCGCCGCCAGGCCATCGCTCAGATCCGCGATGAAGCCCAGGTTGCTAAGCTCTTTGCCGTTCTCGGCCCGCGCTATGCTGAACGTCAGGGCGGCTACATCCGCATCCTGAAGGCCGGCTTCCGCTATGGCGACAACGCCCCGCTGGCCGTGATCGAGTTCGTCGATCGCGACGTCGATGCCAAGGGCCAGGACTCCGGTCCGGTCCAGTACGACGAGAACGAAGCCGAAGCCGCATAAGGCTCGCTTCTGACCAAATTCAAAGGGCGGCCCCAGTGGCCGCCCTTTTTGTTTCCCGGGGCCTTGGCTAGTGCGCCGCCCGCGCTTCCGCCTCCTGGCGCGCCCTGAGGCGCTCCGGCGGCACCGGATTGAAGCCGCGCACCTCGACCGGTGCCCGGCAGGCCACAGTCGCCTTCTTGCCCCATTCGAGCGCCTCATCGAGATCGGCGCATTCGAGCACCCAGAACCCGCCGACATGCTCCTTGGCCTCGACGAACGCCCCGTCGGTCACCACCATGCCGCCAGTGTTGCGCGCGCGGATGGTCTTGGCCCGCGTAGCGGGCTGCAAGCCGCCGACAAAGACCCGCACACCTTTGGCGATCATTTCCTCGTTGAGATCGGAAATGTCTTTCATCAGGGCGGCGTTTTCCTTCGACGGGTCGTAGTCGTCAGGCAGGTGAATTGCGACCAGGAATTGCATTTTAGTCTCCTCTCGGAACCAGCAGGACCTCCTGCCGTCCGTGCTAGACGAACGGGAAACGCACGGTCAGACTAATTTATCCCATTTTCTTTCACACCCCATTGGCGACGTCCGGCCCGCACAATCGATTGCCGCTTCCGCGAGTCTGTTCGAGCGTGTAGGGCAGGGGAGTCTATTTGGGGTCAGGCATATGGATTGCATCCTCGTTACCGGAGCGTCCGGCTTCGTGGCCAAACACGTCATCGGCGAACTGCAGCGTGCCGGTTATCGCGTCAGGGGCACCGTCCGAAACCGCACCAAGATCCGCAGTATCCAGGCCGCCATGGACCTCCTCGCGCCGGGCACCGAAGACCGTCTCGAGATCGTAGAGGCCGACCTGCTCGACGATGCCGGTTGGGCCCACGCCATGGAAGACGCCACGGCGGTAATGCATGTCGCCACCGTCATCGTCGCTGAGGAGCCAAAGGACCCGGCCACCGTCATCCGCCCCGCCGTCGAAGGCACTGAGCGCGTCCTGCGCTTCGCCCATGCCGAAGGCATCAAGCGGATCATCATGACTTCGTCCATCGCCACCGTCGGCTATGGTCTCGGCCACGAAAAGGGCCGCCGCACCTATACCGAGACCGATTTCACCGATCTTACCGGCATGCGCCGCCCCTGGGCCTACTGCATCGGCAAGACGCGGGCCGAGCAGGCCGCCTGGGCCTTCGCCAGCGGCAAGGGCATGCAACTGACCACCATCCATCCCGGCGCCATCCTCGGGCCCGCCAGCGACCCGGAAACCAGCATTTCCCTCAGCCTCGTCGGTGGCCTCCTGGATGGCTCGACGCCCGCCATGCCGCGCATTGGTTTTGCCATCAGTGACGTGCGCGACGTCGCCGCCATGCACCTCGCCGCCCTCGAACACCCCGACAGCATCGGCCAGCGCTATCTCTGCACGGGCCCCTACCAGCGCTTCGAAGACGTCGCGGCCATCCTCCGCCAGAGCTATCCCGATCATCCGGTCACCCTCAAGACGGTACCCGATTGGTTGATGCGCATCCTCGGCAGGCTCGGCGGTCCCGTCCGCCAGATCATCAACGACATTGGCAACGAAAAGCATTTTGACGGCTCGAAGGGCGAACGTCTCCTCGGCCGCCCCTATCACACGCCCGAAGAGGCCGTGCTCGGTGCCGCCGAAAGCCTTCTCCGTTTCGGCCTCGTCAAGCCGAAGACGGCAAGCTGAGCCCCCAGGCGCGATAGAGCGCCTGCAACTGCCTCTGGTCGCGGCAAACCGCCAGCGGCAGGCCCGTGTCCCGTGCCATGGCGATATACTTTTCCGCCGAGTGCCGGGTGGTCCACAGCCAATGGATCATCGCCCACTTGATCGAATCCCGGTTGCCCTCCAGCGCACCGGCTCGCTGGCGGTTGAGCGTCCTCGCAAAATAGCGCCAATAGCGCCGCCACAGCGCATCATCGAGCGCTACGATCCCCGTCGCCGCCGCGATCCGGCCGGGCATCAGCGCCGAATAATTCCCGTCCATTACCCACTCGGGTTCAGCCACGGCCGCGTCATGCAGCGCCGCAAATTCTGCGTCCGAACGCTGTACCCAGTCGGTATTCGGGGCATGCCGATAAAGGTCGACATGCCGCGCCGGAATCCCCAGCTTCTGCCCGATAGCTACCGCCAACGTGGATTTGCCCGCATTGGTCGGCCCGATGATCATGATGCGCCGGCCAAAGGCGGCGATATCAGGTGGCTCTTCCATCATCCCTCTCCCCATGAATCAATGTGCGAGCCCCGCCCGCTAAGCACCTGAAATGACTCTGCATTGCGGCAGCAGCGTCGCGAACCCCAAAAACAAAGAACCCGCCCAAGCCTTGCGCTCGGGCGGGTCCATATCAAAAGCGCGGAAACCGCTTATTCGGCCGGCGCCATATCCTTGCCGGTATAAACCTCGTCTACCCAGTACTGGTCGCGACGGTCAAAGCCGTTGAACGGGGTCAGCGAGGCCTGGGTATAGGCACCCATCAGGCCGAACTCGATCCAGTCGTCTTCATCGATATCGGCCGGCAGGGTGAATACCTGCGGCAGCACGTCGTAGCTGTCGCATGTCGGACCCCAGATGGTGAATTCGGAGAATTCGCCATTGTTGTCGTGAAGGCGCGGGCCGCGCCACACGCGCACCGGCGGGGTGAAGTGCATGAACTTCACTTCCATCAGCGAGCCATAGGCGCCGTCGTTGACATAGACCGACTGGCCGCCGCGCTGGTGCTTCACGCGCAGCAGCAGCGAGGTCGACGAGGTCACGAGCGCGCGGCCCGGCTCGATGATCAGCTCGGGCTTGTTCTTGTCGCCAAAGTGGTCGGTAACGGCCTGGGCGATGGTCTCGAAATAATAGTCCATCGGCGGCGCTTCGCTGGTCGGGTAGGGGGCCGGGTAGCCGCCGCCGATATTGAGGCGCTTCAATTCGATGCCGCTCTCGTCGTAGGGAGTCGTCTTGTTCGTCACGTAGGAATACCAGTGCTGCCCGAAGAAGATCGCTCCGGCGACTATGACGATCAGAATCGTTCGAACGGCTCTGCGCATGCGAGGTCCTTCTGTGAGTTTACG
>NZ_JAFKHD010000037.1 GCF_017307565.1 Devosia sp. | reverse complement strand
GTTGATGGAGCCGGCGGGGGCGTCGAAGGCAACGCTGGACAGGGCGCTGCGAATATCGGCGACGGTGAGGCCGTGGCTCGCGAGCTTTACCGGGTCGATATCGACTTCGAAGGCGGAGGTGCGGGTGCCGTAAACCTGCACTTCGGCGACGCCTTCGACAGCGGCGAGGCGCTCGGTGACGATGCCGTCGACCAGCTCGCTGAGTTGGGCAATGGAAAGCTTGTCCGAAGTGACGGAGAGCTGCATGACCGGCTGGGCGTCGCTGTCGGCCTTGAAGATGGTGGGGGCTTCGACGCCGGTCGGCAATTGACGGGTGACGCGGCTAAGCGCATCGCGCACGTCGGAGGTGGCGATATCGAGATTGGTGTTTTCGGAGAATTCGAGGGTGACGCGGCTCTGGCCAACCGAGGAGCTCGAGGAGATGGCGGTGACGCCCTGAACGCGGGCGACGGCGCCTTCGACGATGGCGGTGACTTCGCGGTCGACGGTTTCAGCGGCGGCGCCGGTGAAGCTGGTAGAGACCGAGAGGACCGGGCTTTCGACGCGGGGAAGTTCGCGCACCTCGATGCCGATAAGGGCCGCAAGGCCGGCCACCATGATCAGCGCGTTGATGACCACGGCCATGACCGGGCGGCGGACGAAGAGCGTTGCCAGGGCGCCGCCCCGTTCGTTCTTGCTGGCAATGGACAAGGCGGCGCCTCCTTAGTTGGTCGCGACTGACGGTTGCGGCGGGGTTGCTCCGGTGCCGTCGGGACCTTCGAGCAGGTTGACGGTGGCGCCTTCGCTGAGCTGCAGAATGCCTTCGGTGATGATGGCGTCGCCTGGCTTCAGATCGCTGCGGACGAGGACGCCATCGCTATTGCGCTGGATGATCTCGGCCATGACGCGGGTGGCCTTGCCGTCGAGATATTTCCAGACATAGGAGCCCTGGGCCGACCAGAGGATGGCGAGCGGGTTGACCGCCGGATATTCCTCGCCGGGGAAGGCGAGGGAGACGGTAAAGCTCATGCCGGCGCGGAGGGCGCCTTCGGGATTGGGGATTTCGGCCTGAACCTGCAGGGTGCGGCTGGCCGGGTCGATGCGCGTGTCGATGGCCGAAATGTCGCCGGCAAAGCTCTGACCGGGGAGGGCGATGGCGTTGACGGTGACAGGCATGCCAGGCTCGATCTGGGCGGCGTAGCGCTCGGGTACCCAGAAATCGATGAGGATGGAGGACGTGTCGTCGATCGAGGTGACCGTGGTTTGGGCCGGCACGTAATTGCCGGGGGTCACGCGGATGAGGCCGACCTTGCCGCCGATGGGGCTTTCGATGGTGCGGCGCGTCAGGGCCATCTCGGCATTGCGCAGGGCAAGCTGGGCATTGGCGGCGCTGAGCTGGGCGGCGGTGAGGGCGGTGCCGGCGACGACGTTGTTGTTGGCGAGACCTTCGGTGCGGGTCAGAGTGGCGCGGGCGTCTTCGAGGGCGAGCTGGGCGCGGTCGAACTCGATCTGTTCGGCAGCGGCATCGAAGCGCGCGATGGTGGCGCCGGCTTCGACGATCTGGCCAGGGCGGACCAGCACTTCGGTCAATTCGCCGCCGGAGGTGGCGGCCACGGTGACCGAGCGGACGGGCGTGCCCTCGCCGATGGCGGCGAGAGTGTCGTTGATGCGGGCGAGGGTGACGCCGGTGGTAATCACATTGGTGGTGCGGGCGCCAAAGCCGCCGGGGCGACCAGGTCCGCCGCTACCGCCGGGACCACCAGCGGCCTGCTGATTGCCGGGGCGCTGGCCCTGGCCGCCAGTTTGCGGGGCCGGGGTGGCAGCTTCGGCCTGGGGGCCGAAGGGAAGGACGATGCCGGCATTGGACAGGACCTGGGGCGCGCCAGGCGCGAAATAGAGCCAGGCAAAGGCGGCCGCGGCGAGAACCGCGATGGAGGCAATGAACTGCCGGATCAAAAGAAAACCTCAAATGCGGGGGGCGCGCAAAATCGGAGTAAGCCTAACAGCTTAAGCGGGTGATCCACATTAATATCCCGTAATCTTGATCAAATACGGGAAGGCGGGGCGTGGTAAGGTCTTGGCGCAAAACGGAGATCCCCGCTTTCGCGGGGATGACGTGGTGGGTGCCGGGGCGCTGTGGAAACCGGCTGCTTTACCCTCTTTCGTCACCGTCTGGCTTGTCCGTGCCTGGGCGAGATGGATCGCCCCGGACGAGCCAGGCAATGACGATCGAAAAGGAATATGCGGTTCTGTCGATCCGCCTGGGATCAGCTCTCGACTTCGGCGTCGGGGCGGGCGCCCCATTCGGACCAGGAGCCATCATAGACGGCGACGGTCTTGGCGCCGACCTGATCGAGCGCCAGGGCCAGGGTCGAGGCGGTGACGCCGGAGCCGCAGGAGGTGATGATCGGCTGGGTCAGATCGACGCCGCGTTCATCGAAAATGGCCTTGAGGGCTGCGGGGGATTTGAGGACGCCGTTTTCGGAGAGGAGGCTCACCGGGATATTGCGGCTATTGGGAATATGGCCGGCGCGGAGGCCGGGGCGCGGCTCGGGGACTTCGGCGTGGAAACGCTGGGCCGGGCGGGCGTCGAGGATCTGCGCTGTCTCGTCCTTGCTGCGGGCATTGACGACGTCGAAGTTGGCGACACGGTTGGAATTGAACTTTACCTCGAACCGGGCGGCGTGGCGGGTGACGAGGCCGGCTTCGAGCGAGCGGCGTTCGGTGCGCCACCTTGGGCCGCCGCCAGCGAGGATGTGCACCTTTTCGGCGCCAAAGGTCTTGAAGGTCCACCACACGCGCGGGGCGCTGAAGAGGCCGAGCTCGTCATAGATGACGATGGTCATGTCGCTGCCAATGCCGAGGGCGCCAACCATGTGGGCGAAATCGGCCGGCGAGGGCAGCATGTGGGGCAGGTTGGTGGACGTATCGGCGATGCCGTCGATGTCGAAGAAGACGGCACCGGGAATGTGGCCAGCGAGGTATTCGGCCTGGGCGTTGCGGGACGCGTTGGGCATGTGCCAGCTCGCATCGACCACGACGAGATTGGGATCGCTGAGGTGGGCGGCGAGCCATTCGGTGGTGACGAAGGTGGTGTCCATGGCGCGATTCCAAGTTGTGTTGGAGGCAGAATGGGCCGCGGAGAGGGAGGTGGTCAAAGGGTATTTGGACGCCGGGCGAAGGGGGCGGCTCACGATCCTGTCAGCGGGAGGACGAGGCGTGGCCTCGCCCTTTGATGCTCAAGCGCCCAGCGTCAATACGTCCTTGGCGGCGAGATGGAGGGTGACGCTGTCGCCGCGCTGGGGCGGGGTGGCAGCGTTGATGTTGAAGGTATCGATGTTGATCGGGGTGCCGGCGACATCGACGCGGAGGCGGACGACGGAGCCGAGGAAGCCGACATCGGCTATGGTGCCGGCGAGGGTGGTGTCCGTTTCGGGGCGCGGGGCGAGCGAGATCAGCTCGGGGCGGATGGCGCGGCTCGGGCCGAAGGTGGCTTCTGGGAGCGTGTTGAGCTGGCCGACGAAGGTCGCGACGAAGCGGGTCGAGGGGCGGTTATAGATCTCGTGGGGCGAGCCCATCTGGTCGAGATTGCCCGCATTCATGACCACGATGCGGTCGGAAATGGACATGGCCTCTTCCTGATCGTGGGTCACGAAGACTGTGGTGATGCCCAGGTCCTGCTGGATAGCGCGGATTTCTTCGCGCAGGGACACGCGGATTTTTGCGTCGAGCGCGGCGAGCGGTTCGTCGAGCAGCAGGAGGCGCGGCTTTGGCGCGATGGCGCGGGCGAGGGCGACGCGTTGCTGCTGGCCGCCGGACATTTCATAAGGGAAGCGCTTTTCGAAACCCGGGAGGCCGATGAGTTTCAGCATTTCCTCGACGCGGGCGCGGCGCTGGTCGGCGGGCATGCCGGCGATTTTCAGGCCGAAGGCGATGTTGTCGCCGACCGTGAGATTGGGGAAGAGGGCATAGGCCTGGAAGACCATGCCGAGCTTGCGCTGGTTTGGCTTCAGGTGCGTGAGGTCTTCGCCATCGACACGGATGGAGCCGGAGGTGGGGCGCTCGAAACCGGCGATCATTCTGAGGATCGTGGTCTTGCCGCAGCCGGAGGGGCCGAGGAGCGAGATGAACTCGCCCTTTTCGAAGGCGAAATTGACGCCCTTCACGACCGTATTGGTGCCGAAGGATTTGACGAGGTTCTGGACTTCGAGGAAGGCGGCCATGGTCAATCGGTCTCAGTCGTTCTTGGCAGAGGTGCGAGGGGCGAAGCGGCCGAGCACGTTGATCATGCCCATGGCGCCCCAGGTGATGATGAAGGAAATGATGGCGAGCGCGGCAGGCTCATAGGCGCGGTTGGCGCCGATATTCTGCAGATAGGGGCCGAAGGCCGGACGGTTGAGCAGGCTCGCGATGGTGAACTCGCCGATGACGATGGCGAAGGTCAGGAAGGCGCCGGAGAGCACGGCCACGAGGATATTGGGCAGGATGATGTGGCCGATGATCTGCGTGGTATTGGCGCCGGCGATCTGGGCTGCCTCGGTGAGGGTCTGCACGTCGATGGCGCGCATGCCGGTATCGACGGCGCGATACATGTAGGGCAGGGCCAGGGTCACATAGGCGCAGGTGAGGAGGATATCGGTGCCAAGGGCCGAGCCGGTGAAGGGGATCACCGAGGAGGAATTGTAGAGCCGGATATAGCCATAGACCAGGATGATGGCCGGGATGATCAGCGGCATCAGGGTCAGGAATTCGACGAATGGGCGCAGCCAGGGCATGCGCAGGCGGACGAAATAGACCGCCGGCACCACGACGAGGATGC
>NZ_JAFKHD010000036.1 GCF_017307565.1 Devosia sp. | reverse complement strand
GCTCGAAATCGAAGATCTCTCGTTTTTCTCCGACCGCGACCGGCTTCGGCTCAGAGACGCGGCGATGCGCACCGCCCGCATTGGCGACGAATTGCAGGCTCTCTCCGAGCGTGCTGTGCTGGTGCACGAAGAGATCATCGACGACCGCGATGAGGTCCGCCGGGGACACCGGCGCATGCGCAGCCTGTTCCCATTTGGTCAGGCCCAGAAAATCCAGAATATTGAGTTCGGACGCGATGATGACGCGTCCTTCTTCGATCCAGACGGTCAGGAACTGGCGCCCCACATCATGCGGAGCGGCGCCCGGACGCACCACGCGCAGCATGACCAGAGCACGGTCATCCATGACCGTACACCGCGCCCGCGAGGTGGGCGCGGTCAGAAGGCCGGAATTGAACTCGCCCAGCTCTCCCTTGAGCCAGAGCTTGAATTCCGGGCCCTTGGAGTTGCCGACGATCAGCTTGAAGCCGTGAGGCGGAATGACGTGCGGCGGGTCAGTCGGCTCGCACCGCTTCATGCCGCCTTTGCCATCGAAAATCAGAACGGCGCCGATGCCCACGAGACCATTGTGCAGGGCACGGTCACTGGTGTGCTTCGGCGCGCCATCCATGATTTCAGCTCAGGCGCTTCAGGGCTTCGAGGATCTTCTCGCGGCGATCAATCGCGGCTTCCCGGCGAGCCTTCTGCTCCTCGATCACCTCTTCCGGCGCCTTGGCGACGAACTGGTCGTTGCCGAGCTTCTTGTCGATGCCGGTGACTTCGTCGTCGAGCTTGCCCACTTCCTTCTGCAGACGGGTCTTTTCCGCTGCGATGTCGATGACGCCCGCCAGCGGCAGCGCAAAGGTCGCATCGCCGACCACGAACTGCGCCGACTCGCCCGGAACCTGGTTCTGCGGCGAAATCTCTTCTAGACGCGCCAGGCGGGTGATCAGCGAGGTGCCTGCCACAAGACGGGCCAGGGTCTGTTCGCCTGCCCCGGTCACGACCAGCTGCAGCTTCGCACTCGCCGGAACGTTCATTTCGGCGCGCACGGAACGGATGTTGGAGATCACGTCCACGAGCCAGGCCAGCTCGGCGTCTGCATCGGCGTCTTCGAGGCCTTCGTGGCTCGGCCATTCGGTCAGGATCAGCAGGTTTTCGCGCTTCGGACCGAACTTGCCGGTTTCTTCCCACAGCTCTTCCGTCACGAAGGGCATCATCGGGTGCAGCATGATCAGGATCTGATCGAGTGCCCAGGCGGCAGTCGCGCGCGTCTCGGCCTTGGCCGCTTCGTCGTCGCCATTGAAGACCGGCTTGGCGAATTCTACGTACCAGTCGCAGAAGGTGCCCCAGACGAAGTCATAGGCATTGTTGGCGGCTTCGTTGAACTTGTAGTCCTCGATGCCCTGACGCACCGAAGCGAGAGCCCGCACGGTTGCGCCGACGATCCAGCGATTGAGCGCAAGCTTGTTGGCCTTGGGCTCAAAACCTTCGACACGGCGGCATTCGTTCATCTCGAGGAAGCGCGCGGCGTTCCAGATCTTGGTAACGAAGTTGCGATAGCCTTCGACGCGCGAGATCGCCAGCTTCAGGTCACGCCCCTGGGCGGCCATGGCGGCGAGCGTGAAGCGCGTTGCGTCAGCGCCATACTCGTCGACGAGCTTGAGGGGATCGATCACGTTCCCCTTGGTCTTGCTCATCTTCTGGCCCTTTTCGTCGCGGACCAGAGCGTGCATGTAGACGGTGTGGAACGGCTCTTCCTCGAGGAATTCCAGGCCCATCATCATCATGCGGGCGACCCAGAAGAAGATGATGTCAAAGCCGGTGACCAGCACCTGCGTCGGATAATAGCGTGCCAGTTCCGGCGTCTCGTCCGGCCAGCCCAGGGTCGAAAACGGCCAGAGAGCGGAGGAGAACCAGGTGTCGAGAACGTCAGGGTCACGTTGCAGTTCTACGGCCTTGCCGTAGTGCTTGGTCGCAGCTTCCTGGGCCTCGGCTTCGCTGTAGGCGACGAAAGCCTCATTGTCCGGGCCATACCAGGCCGGAATCTGGTGCCCCCACCAGAGCTGGCGCGAGATGCACCACGGCTTGATGTTTTCGAGCCAGGCGAAATAGGTGTTTTCGTACTGCTGCGGCACAAACTTGGTGCGGCCTTCACGCACCGAGGCCAGCGCTGGCTGGGCCAGCACGTCGGCCTTCACCCACCACTGGTCGGTCAGGAAGGGCTCGATGACGACGAGCTTCGATTTCTCATCATGCGGCACCATGATCTTCTTGTCTTCGATATGATCAAGACCGCGGATCGGGTTTTCCGCGCCCAGTGCCGTGAGATCCGCAACGATCACCTGGCGCGCTTCGAAGCGATCGAGGCCGCGATACTTTGCCGGGATGAAATCGGCATCGATGATCGCGCCGCGTGTGGTGAACACGTTGATCGGCTCGACGCCGGCGCGCATGCCGACTTCGAAGTCGTTGAAATCATGCGCAGGCGTAATCTTCACCGCGCCGGTGCCGAGGGCCGGGTCAGCATATTCATCGGCAACGATCGGAATGCGGCGGCCGACCAGCGGCAGCTCGATGAACTTGCCCACGAGCGGCTGATAACGCTCGTCTTCCGGGTGCACAGCGACGGCAACGTCGCCCAGCATGGTTTCAGGGCGCGTCGTAGCCACTATGATGTAGTCGCGCGTTTCGTGGCCGGTGACGTTCCCTTCCTCGTCCTTGACAGGGAACTGATAGGTTACGCCATCGGCCAGCGGATAGCGCAGGTGCCACATGTGGCCCTTGATTTCGATGTTTTCGACTTCGAGGTCAGAGATCGCGGTCTCAAGGCCCGGATGCCAGTTCACCAGGCGCTTGGCGCGATAGATCAGGTCGCGCTTGTGCAGCTCGACGAAAACCTTGGTGACGGCGCGGACCATCTGGTCGTCGGCCTGGCCACGCTCGCCCATGGTGAAGCGCTCGCGCGAGAAATCGGCCGAAGCGCCGAGGCGCTTGAGCTGATTCATGATGGTGCCGCCGCTTTCGGACTTCCATTCCCAGACGCGATCGATGAAGGCGTCGCGCCCCATAGAGCGACGGTCCATCTGCTTTTCGGCGAGCTGGCGCTCGACGATCATCTGCGTCGCGATGCCGGCGTGGTCGGTGCCCGGCTGCCAGAGGACGTCCTTCTTCAACATACGGTTGAAGCGGATGAGAATGTCCTGGATCGTGTTGTTCAGCGCGTGGCCGATATGCAGCGACCCGGTCACGTTCGGGGGCGGAATGACGATGGTGAACGTCTCCGCGCCCGGCTTGGCGCCCGCACCCGCAGCAAATGCCTTCGCGTCGAGCCAGGCATCATAGATGCGGCTTTCCACGGCAGCGGGTTCGTAGGTCTTTTCAAGCATGGGTCACTCGCAACAAGATTGACCCGCCAAGCAGAACATGGCGGGCCCAAAAGGGGTTGGCAACTTCAAGCAAAAGCGCGCGGCAGGGTCAACTGCGATGGGGCAGGAAAAGCACCCTGCCCCGACCTGAAGGTCACTCGCCGCGTGCGACGCGGGCGATTTCTTTCTCGACCATACGTTCGACGACGGACGGCAGGTTTTCATCCAGCCATTCCTTGAGCATCGGACGCAGCATCTCGCGCACCATTGCCTCGATGGTCAGGTTGGCATTGCCGAGCGAGGGAGAGGCCAGTACGCCGATGCCGGCAGCGCCAAGCTTGCCGATGGAGTCGCGAACCGCAGCCTTGGTCGTGGTTTCGAGCAGGCCTTCAGCAATATCGGCGCTCAGGGTCGCGTCGGGCATGGGCGAAGCCGACGCCAGCGAGGGGCGCGCATAGGTTGTCGTTTCGGATTCGATCTCGGTCACGGAGCGATCTTCATCGATACTAACAGCAGAAAGCACGGGAGCGGCCTCAACTTCTGGTTCGGGCGTAAATTCGGGTTCGGCAACAAACTCAGGCAACTCGGCAACGGCCGGCGCCGGATCAAAGCTCGGGAGTTCAACAGCGTTTGCTGCTGGCTCCGCAGGCGCAAAGCCGATGTCGTCGGGCACGACCAGCGTCGCAGCTTCTTCTTCGTCAGCCTCGGCCGTTTCGGCCTGGGCATCGGCAAGCAGAGCCTCAAAGCCCATATCCGCGGCAGCTTCGCTTTCAGGCACGATCTGAGCCGAAGACAGGGCCAGCGTCTCGTCCTCGTGATCGAGGCTCACGGCAGGCGCTGCTTCCATGGGGTCAGCGGCAACCTGAAGAGACGGACGGCGGGGTGCGGCGCTCTCGTCATCATCGGCAATGATCTGCCGGATGGAGGACAAGATCTCATCCATGGACGGTTCTTTGGCGGCCGGCTTGTTCATAAGTGCCTCTTAAACTCGTGCGCGACGCTCGAGAGGGCCTCCGCAAGTCGCCCAACCCGATTCGTTACCGACAGCTTAACCGCTTCCGGCCGATATAGGAATCGGTGCGTGGACGTGCCAAGCAACTTCCACAAAAAGTTGTGGCCGGGAGCGACCCGGCCACAATAACTGGTTCGATGTCAGAGCTTTACTCTGCGACGGTGCGCAGTTCCTGCCAAACATCCTCGACAGCCTGCGTATAGTTGACCGCCGACTTCACTTCGACCGGCAGGCCGAGGCTGGAAGCCGTCAGGCGGCCCATGGCTGAAAGCAACGAGAAGGTCGCGACGACCTTGGAAGTCTGGGCGTTGATCAGCCCTTCGCGCGCGCTGGTCAGTTCGGCCTGCGAATTGAGCACGTCGAGCGTGGTGCTGGTACCAAGGTCACGCTCCTGGATCGTGCCCTCCAGAACGGTCGTACCGGCCTGAACGGCGGCCTGAGCGGC
>NZ_JAFKHD010000035.1 GCF_017307565.1 Devosia sp. | reverse complement strand
AGTCTATGATTTGAAAGCGAAACCGCCCGGGTGCTCCGGGCGGTTGCTTTGTTTCGGTCGGCGCTTCTAGACGGCGACAATGCCGTCGAGGTGCTTGTCGATGCTCGTCGTCGGAATGTTGGTCAGGTCCTTGTCGAGTTCGGCGACAATCGTCTTCTTGACGTGGTCGGACATAACCTTGCGGAAATTGCCGAGCGCGATGGGCGCAGCAGCGATCACGAGGCGGTCGAAGACGCCTTCCTGCGCTTTGCGATCGAGGGCGGCTGCGACCGAGCGCACGAATTCCGCTTCGCGATGCTGGGCGGGGTCGGTCCTCGGCTCCATGGCCGAGCGGGCGGACCCGCCCGAGGAAAAGCCGCGTCCCGGCCGGTCGGAATTGATATCCTGGCTCTGCAGCGGAGTGATGGACCAATCCAGCCCTTTCACGGCCGCCAGCCCCTTGCCGGGTCCGGTATGTTCAAGGACACGGGCCTGAGTGCCATCGGCGATCAAGATCCAGGTGACGGTCTTTTTCATCTGCTGCTCCTGCAAGTTGGTCTGGCTGGAACCGGCTGTCACGCGGCTCCCAGGGGTCAAACGTCTGACACCTTGAAAGGTTGGCCCTTTCGATCAGCAATGCAAGAGAAGGCGATCACAAACTCTGATTGGTCGCCGGGGAGAGGGGCTGCTAGTGCTTTGAGGCGCCCTGAATGGTGCGGAGTTCTCTTGATGAGTTTGCCTCAACAGGCGTCTGGCGCTGCTGCGCCGGCGACCTCGCCCGACACGATCCAGACCCGTAACGGCGCGATTGCCGCACTGGGAACCTATCTGCTCTGGGGCTTCCTGCCCGTTCTCTTTCATCTGCTGGAGGCGGCCGGCTCGGTGCTGATCGTTGCCGAGCGGACCCTGTTCTCGCTGCTGCTGCTGACGGGCATTCTCGCCTTTGGCGCCGGCTTTGCCGAGGTGCGGGCGCTGCTGGGGGACTGGAAGAAGCTGCGCGTGGTGGCTGTTTCGGCGACGCTGCTGGTCGGCAATTGGCTGATCTATATCTGGGCGGTCGAGACCGGGCAGGTGCTTGAAGTCAGCTTCGGCTATTTCATCAATCCGCTGGTCAATGTCGCCATCGGCATGATCCTCCTCGGCGAGCGGCAGAACCGGATGCAGACGCTGGCGATTGCGATCGCAGCCATCGCCATTGCCATCCAGGCCGTCGCGCTGGGCAGCATTCCCATGGTGGCGCTGGGCCTGGCCTTCACCTTTGGTTTCTATGGCTTTTTCCGCAAGACGGCGCCTTCGGGCCCGGTGACGGGGCTCTTTGCCGAGACGCTGCTGGCGGCGCCGTTTGCGCTGGCCTTCGTGCTCTACTACACCGCGACCCACGGCGCCGGGGTGCATGCGGACCCGACATTGATGCTGTTGCTGGTGCTGAGCGGGCCGGCGACGGCGGTGCCGCTGCTGCTCTTTGCCTATGCCATCCGCCGCCTGCGACTGACAACGATCGGCATGTTTCAGTATCTCGCGCCGTCCATCCAGTTTCTCGTGGCGGTATTCCTGTTCGGCGAAGAGCTGAACGAAATCCGCCTGCTCAGCTTCGTGCTGATCTGGGTGTCGCTGATGGTGTTTACTTACGATGGGTTCAGGCAGCGCCGTCTGGCGCGGGCCTGAATCTCGCCGAGGCTTATTGCTTGAGCCGTTCCAGGGCCGTTTTGGCGGTTTCGAGCCCGGGCAGCTCCGTTCCGAGCGTGAGATAGTGCTCGTAGAGCGGGATCGCCTTGGCGGTTCGGCCTGCTTCCTCATGGAGTTGGGCGAGGAGAAGTACCGCCTCGGGAAGGGGCGGCGTGGCGCTGGTAAAGGGGGCGATGACGTCACCTGCTTCGGCATAGCGCCGGAGTTTTTGCAGCACCTGGGCCCGGTTCATTGCGGCCTCGGCATCGAGCGGACCGAGCGCGGCGAGCTTTTCGAAAGCTTCGGCGGCTCCTTCGTCGTTTCCGCGCTCCTGCCGGATGTCGATCAATGCGCGGAGCGCTTCGGGGGCGTCCGGCGCGTAATCGGCCCAGTCGCGCACCAGCCCTTCGGCGGCTTCGAGGTCGCCTTCGGCGCGGTGCATTTCGCCGAGGGACTGCAGCGCAGGGCCGTAGCCGGGGGCGATTGCGAGGGCCTCGCGGAAGGCTGCGCGGGCGGTCTCGGGTTGTCCAGCCGAGAGAGCCAGTTGGCCAAGCCGGACCAATGGGGCGGGAGACAGGGGATTGGCTTCGGCGGCGGCCTTGGCCAATTGGCCGGCGCCGTCGAGATCGCCCTGGGCTTCGGCGAGGTTTGATTTGAGCTGCAGCACGAGTTCGGCCTTGTCGCCGTCGCCGGGAAGTTCAGCGAGGGTGGTTTGGGCATCCTGCAACTGGCCGAGGGCAAGTGCCGCGCGGACGAGACCCACACGGGCTTCGAAAAAGGCAGGGTCGTCTGCCAAAGCCGCAAGATAGTGCGTCTTGCCTTCCTCGGCATGGTGCTGGGTGAGGGCGATGTCGCCCAGCAGGACTTGTGCCCAGCGAGCATCTGGGCCACCAGCGGCGGCGATGCGCCGGGCTCGGGCGATGGCGCCTTCCGGATCGGCGACGGCTCGGGCGGCCGCGCCGATGACTGGGTCGAGCACGTCGTAGATTCCTGCGGCAGCCTCGCGGAAATAGGCGGGCATCGGGGTCGAGCCCATCGGGGGCAGGTCGATGACTTCGACGCTGCGGCCCAGCACGCGCAATCGCAGGCGTTGCCCGGCCGGGGCGCAGTCGCTGGTCTGGCATATGATCTCGCCAGTGATCCGGGTTTCCTCGCTGCCGAAGAACTGGCGCAGTTGCTTGATGATGGCGTCAACGGAAAGGCCGCTGCCGGGCAGGGCGAATTCCACTAGCTGGCTATCGGGGACGGCAACGAAACTCTGCCGGGCGATTGCCGCCGTCTCGGCAAACTCCTGCAACCCATCCCATACGCGATTGGCCGCCACGGACGAGGTGAAGCCGCGATCGGAAAGTGCTCCGGGGACGCCGATGGGTTCGATGATGATGGGATTGCGCAAGATCTGTGCGCCCATGGTGGGAATGAGCAGGATCATGGCAATGAAGAAGCCGATATTGACGATCATGGTGCGGAGCGTCGAAAGGCTTGCGTCCAGTTTGGTCAGGCCGGCGCTGCTGGGTTGCTCGCTCATCGCTTGGCCTCCGCCGCCCTGGCGTCCAGCCCATCGAGAATGTCGAGAAAGCCCGTGGCGAGATTGCCGTATTGTGTGCCAGACGTGTCAAGCTCCAGCACGCGCACAAGGTCCTCTCGGGACAGGGCGTTCTGGCCGGTCATGGCGTAAGCGGCGCCGCGACCGAAACGGGCAGAGGGATTGTAGGGGCGTGCCGCTATGGCGCGGGTGAAGCGATCGATGGCCTCGGGCATGCGGCCGAGGTCCTGTAACGTGCGGGCGGACTGGTAGAGCAGGTCAAAGTCGTTCGGGGTGATGGCGAGGGCCCGGTCAAAGGCATCGAGCGCCTCTGATTGACGGCCGAGAAAACCGAGGGCGGCGGCGTGGAGGGCCTGGGCGTCTGCATCAAGGGGCTGGTAGCGGGCGGCGGCGCCCATGAGCGCTTCCGCGCCAACCAGGTCACCGGTAGAGGCGCGATGGATGAAGACGGGTTCGACAGCCAGCGCGTAGGATGGGTCGATTTCGAGCGCTCGCGCATACCAGGCTAGCGCCTCGTCGTTTCGCCCGCGGGCTTCTTCGATCTGCCCGATGCGGGCGGTGTAATGCGGACTGGCCGGGTCGAGCGCTGCGGCTTTTTCCATAAGGGTGATGGCGGCATCGGCATCGCCACGGACCAGGCGGAGTTCGGCAATGCCTTCCACGATCTGAGCGTTGTCAGGGTGCGAGGCCCGGAGGGTGTCATAGGCCTCTTCCGAAGCATCGAGGGCGCCGGACTGGCGCAGAGCCCGGGCAAGGTTGATCCTGGCTATGAGAAAGTTTGGATCGAGCGCCAGGGCCGCGCGGTATTCGCTGGCGGCGCGATGGTAGTCTTCGGCGTTGCTCTCCATGTTGCCGATAAGATTGTGCGCCCATTTGGCGTCGGCATGGTGCTGCCGCACCAGACGCCGCGCCAATGCCGTTGCTCGAACCGGCTGGGCGTCGGCAATGGCCGAAATGGCGACGAAAGGATCAAGCACAGTCAAAACCTGCACGGCCGCATTGGTGAAATAGCTGCGCTGGTCGAAGCCACCCATGGGGGGCAGGTCGATGACTTCATTAGTGCCCTTGAGCACACGCAGGCGCAGTTGCATGTCGCCGGGGGCGCAGGCATCGGTATTGCAGATGATCTCGCCGCCGATGCGGGTCTGGTGCAGATTGAGGAATTGCCGGGTCTGCCGGACGATGGAGTCGAGCGATAGGCCGACATCGGGCAGGGCGAACTGGATGCGCTGGCTATCGGGAATGGCGCTGAGGCTGGCCTTGGAGGTGCGGGCCTGCAACTGGGCATCGCGCAACCCATCCCACAGGCGGCTCGCGGCGACTTCTGGGGTGAGACCTTCTTGGATCAGTGCCTTGGGGACGGCGATGGGTTCGATGACGACCTGATCGTAGAGAAACTGCCCGATCATCACCGCGATGAAGAGGGCGGCAGCAAGAACGAAGACCACGTTGAGGATGATCTTGCGGAGGAGCGTGGCGCCAGTGTCGAGCGAGGGCAGGGCGGGGTTCATGCGAGTGAGACCAGGAATCGCGGCGGTGACGCAAATTCCAACGCCCCAGTGGCAGAGATACATGGGGTAGCTCAGGTCGCCCGCGAGCCGGTCGCCGTGTCGGACGGCGGGTTCG
>NZ_JAFKHD010000034.1 GCF_017307565.1 Devosia sp. | reverse complement strand
CCCGGCCGCATAGAACAGCCCCGCGCCCTGCACGCGCGCCGTCACCAGCTGCGACTGCCCGGCCAGCACTTCAAGATCCGCCGACACAGTCACGTCGCGGCTGTAATAATGCCCGGTCCACATATCGGCATCGCTCGACGCATGCCCATGGATACGGCCGAACTGCTTGGTCCAGTGCCCACGGTTCCAGGTAAAGCGTGAAATCGCGCCCCATTCCTGGATTTCCGTTGCCGGATCGATGGTGAGATGTCCCGGTCCGGAGACGGTGAAATCGGCAAGGAACAGCCGCCCAAGGAATTTTAGTCGCCCAAAGTACTCGACCGAAATACCAATCTCGTCGACGGCTTCAACGCCCTCGGGCACCACGAATTCATAGTCCTGCCAGCCCTCATGCGAAGGCACATGCCAGGCGCCGGTTTCCTCAATCGTCCCGCTCATGGCGCGACGCACATAGGGCGCTACCCGCAGATTGCCGTCGCCATTCCACGGATCGAGCCACAGCTTGAATTTGACCACCTGCCCAGCATCCACCACCGGCGAGAACATCGGGCGATAGCGTTCATCGTCAAAATCGCTGCGGCGATAGAACGGCTTCCAGAAAATCCGCCCGCCCTGACCGCGCTCCAGGCGATCGAGCTGAATCTCCAGCGAGCCGCGCGAGCCCTCAACATGCCGCTCGTCCGAGTGTTTCAGGCTGATCTGATTAAAACCCTCGGTGCGGAAGCCATGCGTCGAACCCGGCAGATCAAAATCAAACCGCAGCCCGCGGCGTGTAAAATCTTCCAGCCACAGCGCCGGCACATCGCGCCCGGCCAGTTGCAGCGCCAGCACCGTCAGCTCTCGCGCAAAGCTCGGAATGTCGACGATATTGATCGACCCCACGATGCCCGAAGCGACGAGGAAATCGCTGATCGGCTTGCGGTATTTGTCCCAGCCCGCATCAAGCCCCTGGAACGTCCCGACAATGGCCGCGGCATTGCCAGCATTACAGTCCGTATCCCAGCCCGCCATGGTGGCGATCTCGGCCGTACGCGGCAGCGAACCCGCGCCATAAAGGATCGACATGATGGTCACCCCGGCATTGGGGATGATGTGGCAGACGCCGGGATAGCGATCATAACCCCAGTCCGCCGTCAGCATGTCGCGGCACAGCCGCCAATTGTCCGGATTGGCCTTATGGAAATCGATCACCGCCCGGCAAACTTTTGCGTAGGTCGAGTTCGCATCGATCTGCGCCATCGCCGTCTCGATGATCTCGTCGATGCTCTTGGCCTCAAACGCCGCCGCAATCGCCGCCGCGCAGAAGCGCGCACCATTGAGCCCGTCGCCATCATGCGCCACGCTCGCGGCCATGGCCGACATTTCCGCCGCGCGCTTGGGATTGCCCGGGTTCACCCAGCCCCAACTATCGATGAAAATCTGCCCGCCGATCTGCTCGGCGACGGTCGTGCCATTGGTGGCAATCGAGCCCGAATGCGGCGCCGGAATGCCAGCCTGCAGGTTCTTGTAGGCGGTGTGTTCGGTCGAAACGCCAAACCCGCCCCACCAATACATGCCGTGCTCTTCGGCCGCATAATTGAGCCAGGTTTTGCCGACATCCTCGGCCGTGCAGTTCAGCCCATAATCGCGCAGCGCGCGGATGAAATAGACGGGACCATTGGTGTCGTCGTCAGCCGCGAAATTCTTGAAATCGCGGAGATATTGCGTCACCTCGCCATAGGTCTTCTGGATGCGGTCATAGCTCCAGATGGTCGGCTCAACGGGCGCGCCGAGCCGCACGCCGATGGCCTTGGCGATGAAGCCGGCATAGATCTTTTCAAGGATTTGTTGTTCGGAGAGCATGGGCAACTTTCAGGCGAGATTGAGTAGGGAAAAAGCCTCTTCGCGCGCACGGGCAGCGGCGCGATCAGCGGCAATGATTTTGGAAGCCGCCGCCGCAAAGGCGTCGGCCGATTTCATGAGATCCAAGCGATTGGCCGAGTTGAGCTGGCCGAGATCGGTCTCATCAATGACCGCCTCGCCATGCAGCGCCCCGAGAATGGCGCCGGCCATGACGCCGATGGAATCGGTATCGCGTCCCGAATTGATCCCGTCCTCGATCGAGGCGCGGAAATCCCCCTGGTTGAGGAGACAGAAGCCCAGCGCGAGCGGCAATTCCTCGATCGCCTGCAACCGGCTCGGCCGATAGGCATCGGTCAACCGCCCGACCTTTTCGGGCATGTGGTTGACGTCGTCGCCCATCACCGAAAACGGCGCGATGGCCGCATGAAAGGCGTCGCACACCTTGGCATGCTCCGCCCCGCTGCCGCGCAGGCGATTGGCCACCTCGGCAATTTCAGCAATGGCCGCGCGCGTGCCGTCCTTGGCAAGGCCAAGCACCGTCTCAAGAATGCCGTCAATGGTCGCGCCGGGTACGAAAGCCGCAGCCACGGCCGCAGCCGTCACGCCGGCCGCTTCGAGCCCATAGCTTTCCTGGTGTCCCGCCGCGAAACCGATCGCCTCGTCATAGGCCGCCCGCGGATTGGCCGCATTGGCGACCCCGATCGGCGCGATATACATCGCCGCCCCGCAGTTCACCATATTGCCGATACCGCCCTGACGGGGATCGCAATTGGACAATTGATGCCGCTGGAAAATCCACTTCTCGGGATAAAACAGCCGGTCGATCAGCATGGCTTCGCGCTGCAGTTCCGGCACCCAGCGCGGCGTCCAGGCGATCTGCTTGACCATGCCATCGGCCATGTCCCAGGCGTCGAGATGCCGCCCGGCCTCGCCATAAATATCCATCAGCGCCAGCGTCATCATCGTGTCGTCGGTGATGATGCCATCCCCGCGCACCCGATGGTTCCGCTGTTCGGGCGGCAGGTCCATCTTGTGCCAGCGTGTCATCACCGATGTCACGCGGCCATAGCGCGCCCTGATCTGCGCCGCCGACAGCTTTTCAACCGGCGCGCCCAGCGCATCTCCCAGGGCAATGCCGTAAAGCATGGCCCGAATGCGGGACTGGAAGGATGGGGTCATCTCGACTCCGACTCTTTTGTCATTTTAGTTGTCGCCGGGCCTGTGACCCGGCTCTTGCCGTGTATTTTCAGTCGACACCCTCCCCCTTGTGGGGAGGGATCAAGGGTGGGGGTGTGAGCCACGACATCGCGGCTCCCAGCACCCCCTCCCAACCTCCCCCATCAAGGGGGAGGTGCCGTCCTGTGGACCTGACGGCATCCCGTCAGGCACAGTCTTTCGCTTACTCGCCCAACACAGTCCGGGCGTGTTCCGCCATGCGCTCGCCACCGGCCGCGTTGTATTCGGCAACAAACGCATCCCACTGGTCGATCCCGGCTTCGCCGGTAACGAACTTGGCCACCCACGAGCGATAGACCTGCTCGGTCGCATCGACATCGGCAGCAAATTCGGCCGGCCAGACAAAGGCATTGTCAGCCACAAAGTTCGCCTTGATCGTATCGAGCGCGGACTGCGCGGTCGGCGACAGCAGCGGGGTCGGCGGGTTCCAGTTGGCGGCGTTGAAGAAGCGCGCATACCAGGTCGAGATGGCGTCGGTGAACGTCACCTTGCCGCTCGCGTCCTTGGTATATTGCGTACCTTCAAAACCCAGACGGTCGATATCCTGGCCTTCCTTGGACGCCATGAAATCGAGCACCTTGAAGGCTTCCTCCTTGTGCTCGGAGAGCGAGGAAATGGCCCAGCCGCGCGATTCCTTGGCAACGTCGACCGCAGCCAGACCCTGGCCGCCCGGACCCGACGGAATCGGCAGCAGGGTCAGGGAAATATCCTCGCCCGGATGCGCCTGGCGCATCTTGCCGGCATAGATGTCGATGACTTCGGGCGACGAGCCGAAGATCACGCCGGCCTTGCCGGTGTAGAACTTGTCTTCCTTCACGTCGAAGGTGTTGGTGACATATTCCTTGTCGAACAGGCCCTTCGAGGCGAGCCGTGCATAGAACTCGATCTTGGCCTTTTCGGCGTCGGTCACGCGCGAATTGACCCACTTGCCTTCGGCATTCTTCATCCAGGTGCCGGTCACGCCAAAGGCCTGGTTGAAGACGGAGTCGAGTTCGGTGGTGTTGCCAAAGCCGGTCAGGCCCAGCGTATTGCCCTTGGTGCCGTCGCCGTCGAGATCAGCGTCGTGGATGGCCTGGAACAGGGCCTCGTATTCGTCCACGGTTTTCGGCGCTGCGAGCCCGAGCTTTTCAAGCCAATCGGTGCGCATCACCGGCTGCGGGGCGCGCGGCGGGTAGATGTAGAGCAGGTATGGATAGTTCGCGAGGCGGTCGACATTGTGCGGCCAGAGCGCTGCCTTCACATTCGTCGAAGCGTCGATATAGGGCGTCAGGTTTTCGAGAATCCCCTGGTCGGCCATCTTCTGGTCGCCGCCCTGGAAGTACATGATGTCGGGGATATCCCCCGAGAGCAGCATCACGCCCAGCGCTTCGCCATAGGCCGAGGTGCCGCTCGGCAGATCGACGGTCTGGATATCGATATCGAGACCCTGCGCCTTGAGCGCGGCTTCGATGGCTTCGATTTCCCTCACATCATCGGGATTGGTCGAAAGCAGGTCCTTGCTGACGAGGCGCAGCGTCGTCTGGGCCATGGCCGGCGCGGCAAGGCCGGCCAGCATGGCAACGGCCGTCGTCGCCAGAAGCAATTTCTTCAGTGTCATTGGTAGTCTCCTCCGTTGATTTTTAGTCGCACCGCTTCCGCGGCATTTTTGGAATTTTTGGAACCTGGCTCAGTGGCCGAACACCACCGACTGTCACCCCGGCGAAGGCCGGGGCCCACCCTGAGATCTCGAGATGGCCCCC
>NZ_JAFKHD010000033.1 GCF_017307565.1 Devosia sp. | reverse complement strand
GATCGTGCCGATCCCCTGCACGTTGGAGTGCCCCCGTAGCGGCAAGAGGCCAGCAAAGCGCTTGCCGATCATGCCGCGCACCAGCGCCAGGTTGGAAATGGCCTCAACATTGGCAACGCCATGCACATGGTGGGTCATCCCCATGCCCCAGGCAAAAACGGCATTCTGGGCCCGGCCATAAGCCGCCGCCACCCGCGAAATCTCCTCCCGCGAGACCCCGCAGGCCTCGGTGATCTCGCCCCAGGAAAGCGTATCGAGATCGTTACGGAATGCCTCGAAGTCGGCTCCGTAGGCCGCAATAAACGCCCGATCCTCCGTGCCCTGCTCCAGTACGGCCTTGGTCAGCCCCTTGAAGAGCGCAATGTCCGACCCGATCCGCGGCTGCAGATAATCTGACGCGATATCGCTGCCGCCCTTGAGCATGGACACCGGCGATTTCGGCACCGCGAACTTGACCAGCCCCGGCTCCTTGGCCGGGTTGATGACGATCACCTGCCCGCCCCGCTCGCGGCAGTTCTTGAGCATGTGAATGAAGCGCGGATGGTTGGACGATGGATTGGCCCCGATCACGAAGATCAGATCCGCGCCGGTCAAATCCTCCAGCTCGACCGTCGAAGTGCCCTTGCCGATCGTGGTGGCCAGCCCCTCGCTCGTCGCCTGATGGCAATAGTAGGAGCAGTTGTTGACGTTGTTGGTGCCATAGGCCCGCGCCAGCAACTGAAACAGGAACCCCGCCTCGTTGGACGAGCGCCCCGAGGAATAAAAGAACGTCCGCCTCGGATCGGTCTCTGCGAGACGGTGCGCTGCATGATCGAGCGCCGCGTCCCAATCGAGCGGCTCGAAGCGATCCGACCCGGCCCGGCGAAAGATCGGCGTGCCGAGCCTCCCCAGCCGCTCCATTTCGCGGCCGGTCAATTCGCTGAGTTCAGCGATCGTGTGCTCGAAGATCGGTTCGGGGATCGGCGGCTGAATATCGGTCGATTGGGCCTGCACCGACTTGTTGCAGACCGAGGGGAACTCATCGAGTTCATTGGTCATGCCGCCGTGCTGGCCGCCCATGCCATAGGCACAGGCCTTGCAGGTATTCTTGGCCGTCAGCGCCTTGGCTGCCTTGCCCACACCCATCTTCCCGATGGTCGAGAGCGTATAGAGCACCTTCTTGGGGCCGCCGCCCACGACATGACTGGTATCGGCCAAACCTGCCTCCCGCATTCCGAACCCACATTGTCGGCGCAGAATGCGGGCGAGGCAAGCCGTGAAGGGGCCTAGTAGACCGCCTTCACATACATGTCGTCCGGAATTGGCCCCCGATGGTAGTCGGGGTGCCGAATGCGCTGCGGCAGTACGACTTCCGGCTTGGGCACGTCCTGATACGGCACCGACGCCAGGAGATGCGCGATGCAATTGAGCCGCGCACGCTTCTTGTCATCGGCATTCACCACCCACCACGGCGAATCCGTGGTGTGGGTGCGCGCCAGCATGTCTTCCTTGGCCTTGGTATAGTCTTCCCAGTGGCGGCGGGACTCCATGTCCATGGGTGAGAGCTTCCACTGCTTCAGCGGGTCCTGAATGCGCATGCGGAAGCGGAATTCCTGCTCTTCATTGGTGATGGAGAACCAGAATTTGATGAGGATGATCCCCGAGCGGATCAGCATCTTTTCGAATTCCGGCACCGTGCGGAAGAACTCTTCGAGCTCATCCGGGCTGCAAAAGCCCATGACCCGCTCGACGCCAGCCCGGTTGTACCAGGAGCGGTCGAACAGCACCATTTCGCCGGCTGCCGGCAGGTGCGGCACATAGCGCTGGAAATACCACTGCGTCTTTTCGCGGTCAGACGGCGCGGGCAGCGCGACGACGCGGCAAACGCGGGGGTTGAGACGCTGGGTGATACGCTTGATGGCCCCGCCCTTGCCGGCGGAATCACGGCCTTCAAAAATCACCGCAACCTTCAGTTTGTTATGAACAATCCAGTCCTGCAGGCGGACCAGTTCGTGCTGTAGACGAAAGAGCTCGCGGAAGTAGACATTGCGGTCGATCGACTTGCGCCCAGCCCGCTCGCTGTCTTCTGCCAGCGCTTCGAGATGGTCGTCTTCGAATTGCAACTCCAGCTCTTCGTCAAAACTGTCAGTGAGTTCTTCACGGATGCGATCAAGCTCCGCCTCGAATTGGTCGAAGCGCGCGTTCTGATCAAGGTCGTTCACGGTTAGGCCCTCCGGGTGCGGCACTCATTGGCCACACCAGGATTGCAGTTTTGTGACAGATTTCAATTGGCCATCGAGGAACGATGCGCCCACCCCGTCATTCGCTTCTCGACCCAGGCCATCAGCGCATACATGGCGATGCCCTCGACGGCGAGCATCAGCAGCCCGGCAAACACCAACGGCACGTTGAAGTTGGATTGCGCCGAAGCCATCATATTGCCCAGCCCCGAATTCGAGGCCACGGTCTCGCTCACCACCGAGCCGACAAAGGCCAGGGTAATCGCCACCTTCAGCGAACCGAAAAAGTACGGCATCGATCGCGGAATGCCGACCTTGAGCATGATGTCCATCTTCTTCGCCCCGAGCGCTCGCAGCACGTCCTCGGTTTCCGGCTCGATGGTCGCGAGGCCCGTCGCCACGTTGACGACAATGGGGAAGAACGAAATCAGAAACGCCGTCAGCACCGCCGGCACCGTGCCGATGCCGAACCAGATGACGAGGATCGGCACCAGCGCGACCTTGGGAATGGCATTGAAGCCAACCATGATCGGATAGAGCCCCGCATAAATGGTCTTCGACCAGCCGATGAAGAGCCCAATGCCCAGCCCTGCGACGACGGCAATCAGAAAGCCGAGCACGGTGGTATAGAGCGTCTGGATCGAGTTCTTCCAGATCGGCGACCAATATTGCACGATCGCCTCGAAAACCCGCGTCGGCGTCGGCAGGATGGTGTGCGGCAGCCCGGAAATTCGAACGCCGACCTCCCAGATCACGAAGAGTCCGATGGTGTAGAGAAACGGCGCCAGCCGCACCCAATTGACCTTGAAGGTGGGCTTGGGCGGCACTGCGACCGGCGTCGTCGTATCGAGCGTCGTCATGCGGCAACCCTCGCAGTGGCGATTTCGCCGTGCAGCTTCTGCACCATTTCGTTGAAAGCCGGCTCATAGAGCAGCTCAAGCTGGCGCGGTCGTTCAAACGGCACTTCGTGCTCGGCGATCACCCTGCCCGGCCGCGCCGACATCACCACCACCTTGTCCGCCAGAAACACGCTTTCGCGCAGGTCATGCGTCACGAGCACGATAGTGACATCCTGGCTCGCATGCAGGTCGCGAATGACGCACCAGAGCTCTTCGCGGGTGAAAGCGTCGAGCGCGCCAAACGGCTCGTCGAGCATCAGCAGTTCCGGCTCGTGGATCAGCGCGCGGCAGAGATTGGCGCGCTGCTGCATGCCGCCCGAAAGCTGCCATGGAAACTTCTCGCCAAAGCCCTTGAGCCCCACGGTTTCCAGCAGCTTTTCGGCCTTCGCGACATATTCCGCCTTGTGGCTGCGCAGGCGATGCCGGTGCTTCTCGACGATCTCCAGCGGCAAAAGGATATTCTCGAGCGTCGTCCGCCACGGCAGCATGGTCGGGTTCTGAAACGCCATGCCCACAATGGATACGGGCTTGGTCACCTGGCTGTTGGCCACGATAACGGCGCCGGCCTGCGGAATATGCAGCCCCGTCGTCAGCTTCATCAGCGTGGACTTGCCGCAACCCGAAGGCCCCACCACGGCGACGAACTCGCCGCGATTGATGCGCAGATTGAGCCCGCTGACCGCCAGCGTGCCGCTCGGCCCGCCATAGCGCATGTCGACATTTTCAATGGAAACCAGCGGCGAGGCCATGTCGCACCCTTGAGGTTGGAAGGGTCCGCTTCGGGCCATCCCCGTTCCCTCGAAAGAACGGCCCGAAGCGGAAGTCCCCGGGCGCCCTTTCGCCCGGGAATTCTGCCCTCCCCCCGTGGGGGGAGAAGGGCGAGTGTGCTTACGGCAGCCTGCGTTCGGCAGCCGGAGCGAGATATTGCGCATCAAAGACGTCTGCCGCACCGACATTGCCCTTGAGACCCATCGACACTTTCAGCGTTTCGATCGAGGCTGCGAGGCGCGCCTCATCGATGCCGCCAAAACCGTGCTCGACGACGTATGGGGTCTTGATGTTCATCTCGTTGGCCATGGTGAGACGCGCCGTTTCGGTGTCGATATTCAGCGTCTCATTGCGGGCCAGGACCGCCGCCGCGCCCGCCGCCGGATCGGCGACTGCGTCGGCAAAGCCCTTGGCCAGCGCACGGAGAAAACCCCTCACCGCCTCCGGATTTTCCTCGGCAAAAGCCTCGTTGACCATGATGGCATTGCCATAAAGGTTGAGCCCGTGATCAGCGAAGAGAATGGTGGCGATGTCATCATCCGGAACCCCGTTCGCCTTGAGGTTGAGGATCACCGAAAAGGCAAAGCCGAAGACGCCATCCACATCGCCTGAGGCCAGCATCGGCTCGCGCACCGGGAAGCCGATCGACTCGAGCGTGATGCCCGACGTATCGATATCGGCGGCCTCGACAAAGGCAGGCCATTGCGCAAACGCGCCATCCGGGGGCGGAGCACCCAGCTTCTTGCCTTCGAGCGATTTCGGATCGTCGGTGATCCCGAGAGACTTGCGACCGATCACCGAGAATACCGGCTTGTCATAGACCATCATCACAGCCTTGACCGGCTGTGAGGCGTCTTCGTCGAGAAACTTGATCAGCGAATTGATGTCGCCAAAACCGAACTGATAGGCGCCGGTCGCAACGCGCGGGATCGCTTCCACCGAGCCGTTGCCGGTGTCTACCGTGACGTTCAGCCCCTCATC
>NZ_JAFKHD010000032.1 GCF_017307565.1 Devosia sp. | reverse complement strand
CGGCGCTTGGAGAGGTGCATCATGACGATGAGGCCGAGGCGGTCGGCCAGGGCGATCTGGTGCTCGGGTAGGAAATCGGTGATCCCGGCTTCGGCGCGGTCCTGGTTGGTGGCGTAGACCAGGTAGGGTTTTAGGCCGATGGCGCCGGTGCGGCGGAGCGTATCCAGAATTTCGGCCTCGCTCATGCCGGGATGGACCAGCATCAGTGCGGCGGAATCGGCGCTCTTCGCCGCCTCGCGGGCGACATAGGTGTTGCTCCCGTCGAAGTCGCATTGGCCGGCAAACGGGAAGGGGAAGGCCAGGCGCTGCATCTGCCGGCCGGGCATGAGCGCGGCGTCGATGGCGTCGGCGAGTTCGGTCGTCACCTCGGGGAAGTAGCGCCCGATGCTCGGTGCATAGGGGCCGTTTTCCTTGTCCGGATTGAGGTTGAAGGCCCAGCGATAGATGTGGGTGTGAACGTCGAACACCTGCGCCGGCACGAAGCCGTCGAGCTCTTCCTCCCAGATACGGCGGTCGAGATCGTTTGGCTGAAAATCGTACATGGCGGCTCTCCCTCAGGCTTGATTTATCATGTTACGCTGATAACCATATAAGTAAAGCGAGGGGGAGATTTTTCATGGGTAGTGGGCAGGAGCTCTGGAAGAAGGCCAAACGGCTGATACCGGGCGGAAATATGCTGCTGTCGAAGCGGCCGGAAATGTTCCTGCCAGAGCAATGGCCGGCCTATTTCAGCAAGGCCAAGGGCGCCCGCGTGTGGGACCTTGATGGGCGCGAACTGATCGACATGACGATCATGGGCGTCGGTGCCAATACGCTCGGCTATGGGGATGACGAGGTCGATGCGGCTGTCATCGCCACTGTCGGGCGGGGCAACATGTCCAGCCTCAATGCGCCGGAAGAAGTGGCGCTGGCCGAGCGCCTCGTGGAACTGCATCCCTGGGCCGACATGGCGCGCTTTGCGCGCACCGGCGGGGAGGCGAATGCCGTCGCTATCCGCATTGCCCGCGCGGCCTCGGGGCGAGATGGCGTGGCCATCTGTGGCTATCATGGCTGGCACGACTGGTATCTGGCGTCCAATCTTGGCGAGAGCGACGAACTGGCGGGGCACCTGCTACCCGGGCTCGACCCTACGGGGGTGCCGAAAAACCTGCGCGGTACGGTACATCCCTTCTCGTTCAACGATCTTGCGGCCCTCAAGGCCCTGATCGCGACCGGCAAGATCGGTGTGATCATGATGGAAGTGGCGCGGACATTCGATCCTGACCCGGCCTTCCTCAGGAGCGTGCGCGAGTTGGCCACGGCCAATGGCATCGTGCTGATTTTCGACGAATGCACCTCGGGGTTCCGCCAGAGTTTTGGCGGTCTGCACAAGCTTTATGGAGTCGATCCTGACATGGCAGTGTTCGGCAAGGCGCTGGGCAATGGCTATGCCGTCACCGCCGTGATCGGCCGGCGGGACGTGATGGAAGCGGCGCAGAACAGCTTTATCAGCAGTACATTCTGGACCGAGCGGATTGGCTCGGTCGCCGGTGTGGCCACGCTTGATGTCATGGAGAAAACGCGCTCCTGGGAGGTCATTACCGCGATCGGCCGGGACATTACGCGACGCTGGCAGGAACTGGCGACCAGGCATGGGCTCAGCATAACCACCTCGGGTCTGCCGGCGCTGACCGGCTTTGCCTTCAAGGGACCGAATGCGGCTGCCTACAAGACGCTGATCAGCCAGGAAATGCTCGACAAGGGCTATCTGGCGGCGACCAGCGTTTACACCGCGGTCTCCCACACGCCTGACATTGTCGATGGCTATTTCGACGCGCTCGATCCCGTCTTTGCCAAAATCGCCGAATGCGAGGCGGGCAGGGATGTTGGTCAACTCCTGCGGGGGCCGATCTGCCACGCCGGCTTCAAACGTCTCAACTAGGACTTTCCATGACTTTCGTTCTCAAGGCCCGGCCGCTCGATGCCGCGGCGCTCGCGCCCTATGCCACGGTTCTCAATGCCAGCGACGGCAAGGCGCGCGCCTTTCCCGAAGTGATGGCCCATGGCGACGTTGCCGGAGCCCATGCCTTTACCATCCTCTGCCCCAACCCTGTCGAGGGTGCGGTGCGTGTCGGGGCGCTCGAGCGGCATCCGCATTCGACGCAGAGTTTCGTGCCGATCAAGGCGGGGCGGTGGCTGGTGCTGGTGGCGCCGAAGACGGCAGACGGTGTGCCCGATCTTGGTGCTGCGCTGGCGTTTATCGCCGGCCCCGAGGATGCGATCTGCATCAACCAGGATGTGTGGCATGCGGGGCTGACCGTGTTCGACCAGCCGGCGCAGTTCGGCATGATCATGTGGAAAGCCGAGCGCGAGGAAGACGGCGTGCTGTGGCAACTGCCTGAAGCGATCGCGGTGGAGATCTAGTCTCTGCTGGCCTGGCTGCGCGTCGCGTCAGAGCGGCTGTTGAGCATGCGCAGCAGGGGTTCGTAGTGATCGATGACGGCCTTGCGATAGGCTTCGTGATTACCTGAGCGCGCGGCGGCGTACATGTCGCTGTGCGCTTTTGCCGTTTGCCGGAGATCGGCAGGCAGGGCGAGGTCAAGGCGCGGCAGCACAGCGGTGTGGATATCCCAGAAGGCGGCGACGAGCTGGCCGGCGAGCTGGTTGGTCAGCGGCGCAAGCAGGCGGGTGTGGAACTGGCGGTCTTCATAGAGGAAGGCCTTGCCGTTTTCGGCGCTCGCCTGCATGGCGGCGACCAGCCGTGGAATTTCCTCGTCTTCATGGCCCGAATGGGCTTTCACCACATCATCGGTCAGTGCCAGGTCGAGCGAGCGGCGCAGGTCGACCACTTCGCGCAGGGCCGCGAGATCGTCGCCGGGCGAGAGGACGCCGCGGAACACCAGCGTTTCGACGAGCGGGGCCAGACTCATCTGGCCGACGACGGTGCCGGTGCCGTGGCGGACTTCGACAATGTCGAGGGTGGCGAGGGTCCGAATGGCCTCGCGCACCGATGAGCGGGAGACGCCCAGCTCCTCGCAGAGTTCGGTTTCGGTGGGGATCGGATCGCCCGGGTGCAGGCCCCGCAGCAGGATCAGGCGCTTGATCTGTTCCGCAGTGGTGCTGCGGAGCATTCTCGATTTGTTGCTGGCGAGCGCGGCAGGACCGTTCATCCCGATTCCTTTGTCTGCGGCCACTTGGACCCAGGTCAGTTTTGGCGGTTCGGCCCGGCGAAACAAGAGGGGTTGCGCGGGGCTGCACAAATCTCTAGAAGACATCAGACGTCTGATGTCAACTGGAGGGTGTCTCATGCGTAATCTAGGTTTTGGAATTTCCCGTCGTGCGCTCTGCCTTGCGGCAGGGGCTTTTGCGTCCATGTGGGTGCTGGGGGCGGGGGCATATGCCCAGGATGTGCCGGCTGGTATCGACCCCGATGCGACCATTCAGGCAGCAATCGCCTATGGCCTGTCGGGCACGTTCGATCCGCTGAGCGCCTCGGGCGCGGTGACCATTGCAGTCAACTGGCACGTCTTTGAAGGCCTGGTGGATCTCGATCCGGTCACGCGCGAGCCCTATGCCGCGCTCGCCGCCGAAATGCCGGTCAGCGAAGACGGGCTGACCTATACGATCAAGCTGCGCGATGGCGCCGTGTTCCACGATGGCACGTCGGTGACGGCTGACGACGTCGTGTTCTCGTTCGATCGTGTGCTCGATCCCGAATCCAAGTCGCTGTTCCGCTCGTTCGTGGCGTTCATCGACAGTGTCGAGGCCGTGTCGGCCGATACGGTCAAGATCACCACCAAGTATCCGTTCTCGCTGTTCAACCAGCGCCTGGGTTCGGTGAAGATCGTGTCGCGCGCCGCTGTCGAGGCTGATGCCGACGCGTTCGGCAAGCAGCCAATCGGCACGGGTCCCTACAAGCTGATCTCGGCCGTGCCCGAGGCGCAGATCGTTTTCGAGCGCAACGATGCCTATACCGGTCCGCGCCCGGCGTTGGCCAAGGACATGGTCTGGAACCTGATCGCCGACCCCAGTGCGCGCGTCAACGCGCTCTCCTCGGGCACCGTGATGGCCATCGAGGACGTGCCCTATATCGACGTCGATGCGGTTGCCGCGACGGCAGAACTGGAAAAGGCGCAGTCCTTCGGCCTGCTCTTTGCCATGTTCAACACCCAGGCCGAGCCTTTTGACGACGTGCGCGTGCGTCAGGCCTTCTTCTATGCGCTCGACATGGACAAGATCATCGGCACCGGCATGCTCGACAATGCCACGGCCGCGACCTCGTTCCTGCCGGCGACGCATCCGAACTACCACGAGGCTGCGGTCGTCTATGACTACGACCCGGAAAAGGCCAAGGCGCTGCTCGCCGAAGCCGGTACGCCAGACCTCGACATTACCCTGATGAGCACCGACCACGGTTGGGTGAAGGACGTTGCGCCGATCATCAAGGAATCGCTCGACCAGGTCGGCTTCCACACGACGCTCGATATCGGGCAGTCCGGTGGTCAGTATGGCAAGGTCGATGCCGGCGAAATGCAGGTCATGATCGCCCCCGGCGATCCGTCGGTGTTCGGCAACGACCCCGATATCCTGATGCAGTGGTGGTATGGCGACAACGTCTGGCCCAAGACGCGTTACCGCTGGGCCGAGAGCGAAGGCTACAAGACGCTGACGAGCCTCCTCGAAGAAGCGCAGCGCCTGTCGGGCGCCGAGCAGCAGGCCAAGTGGAACGAAGCTTTCGACCTGCTTTCGGAAGAAGTGCCGCTCTATCCGCTGCTGCACCGCCAGTTGCCGACGGCATGGAATGCCGACGAACTCGAGGGCTTTGCGCCTGTGCCGACCACCGGCCTTTCGTTCCTCGGCGTCGGCGTCAAGGAATAATCATCCGATCGTCAGGAC
>NZ_JAFKHD010000031.1 GCF_017307565.1 Devosia sp. | reverse complement strand
CAGACAACCAAGCTCACCTACGACCCCGATTTCGCCCATCTCTTCGGGGCCTGCGCGGTGCTGGCGCAGCGCCGCTATAGCCTCAAGCAAAAAGCCACTGTCAATCTCGTGCTCTTCGGCACCATGTTGGTCGGTGGCATGCTGGCGGCCGCTGGCGGCACCATCGTCCATATCCTGCTGCTTCCCGATGTACCCGACTGGCTCATCACCATTGGCCTTTTCGGCCTCGTGGCGCTGTCTTACTGGCGCGTGCTGCGTCCCTGGCACTTTCGCCGCTCTGCCGCCTATATCAATGCCTCCCGCAAGAACGGTGGCCCGATGCACTTCAGCGCCGACGAGATGGGCCTCCGCTGGACCGACACCGAGGTCGACTTCCGGCTCAATTGAAGCGGCATAGAGGCGGTTTACGCCACCCAAAGCAGCCTATGCTTCATGTCGAGCATTCTGGGCCGCGTCCTGCCTCTCAACGCCTTCCAGAGCGCCGAACAGGGCAGGACTTTCCTCGCCGACGTCCTCAACCGTATCGGACCGGAAGCAGCCGCACGCAGCCGCCGGCAAGAGCCTTGCGGCTCTCCGCTAGCGCAGGCCGCGTTCGCTTCGAAACCGCGCCACCCATGCGGCGCTGATCCCGTCGGCCATTTTCGCCGTCGGGACCGGCTGTGTTTCGGCGATGGCCGGATCGAGCCCCAGCGCTGCCAAAATCTGGGCTAACGCCCGTTGCGGTCCGGCCGTCACGCCCTCATAGGTCAGGCGCAGGGGTTTTAGAGCGTGGACGCGAAAATAGTCGTCCCAGGCGGCATCGTCTCTCTCCAGTTCCTCAAGGATCGTGGCGATCCTCGCGCCATCATAGTGTGCCTCGGCCGGCTGATCCCCGCCCTCGAGCACGCTGCCATCGGCCCGCAGATGCCAGAGGCCCGTCTGCTCGGCACGGGCGAGCGAAACCGCCTGACCCAGCTTGTCGCCGCGCGAGAGGTGAACGTAGAGGATATCACCGAACGCCGCTTCCAGCGCCTCCACAACGCTCCTATCGCCCCCAGAGGCGCGATTGAGCCGCTTCCGGGCCTCGACAAGGCTCGAATACATGATGCGCAGGCCCACAACGCCCGTCCCGGCCTTCGCCTCCCGGCGCATGGCCGAGAGATAGGCGCGGTCAAATTCCGGCGTCTCGATCCCTACGACCGTCGGCACGCCCCACTGCTCGGCCCACCAGGCAATGTCCTGCGGTCGAAAATAGGAGTTCGGCCGTCCAGCCACGCCACTGGCGGCCAGCATTTCGCAAACCAGCGTGCTGCCCGAGCGCGGCGTACCGCAGATGATGTAGGTCCGAAATTTATCGGTCAAAAGCTCATCTCCAAAACTCTCAATCGGCAAGCCCAGCATCGACCACACCGCGAAACGTCATTTTTTCGGGCTTTTGCGCGAGAGAACTGCAAGGATATCGGCGCTCACCGCCTCCGGCGAGGCCGTAGCATCGATCGGCTGGCCAAAAAAGGGATCGGCATGGGCTGCAACGCACTCTTCTGAGCGGCGCAGTTCGAACCGCGTCAGGCCGGCACGCCCCTCGGCAGTCCCCCGCTCCAGCAGGCGGCTCCGGATCACATCCAGCGGCGCCACGAGGCATAGTTTTGTCACTGGGCCCGTCCCCTCCAACGCCCCGACAAAATCCGCAAAATAGCTACGGTTGGTAAAAGCCATGGGGATGACGACGGTTTTGGCGCGGCCGTGCACCCAGCGCGCCTGCGGCACGATCAGCCGGCGCCACAGCGCCATGTCCTGATAGTCGTCCGGCTGCCTTGATAGCCCGAGGAGGAATGCCGGCAATCGGCGCAGGACAAAGCCCACATGCTCGGGGTCGGAAATGGCAGTGTCGGGCAGGGCCTCCACGAGACGCCGCGCCGTCGTCGTCTTGCCGATACCGAAGGAGCCATTGAGCAGCACGAACATGGTGCCAGCGAGCAATTTCAGTTTGGCGGCATGAAGGCAAACAAAAGAGCCCGCTCCTGTTCGGAACGGGCCCTGGATGCCGGATGCGGGTGACTACGGTATGAACCGCGGCCGGCAGTTTATTTGGAGGTCGTCGCGAGAGGTTCCAGCTCTCAAGACCAACGATCCCCCAGAACTATTGCGGCGACATTGCGCCTCAGGCGTTGATCACAGTCACGCGCGTGCCCGAAGGGACGCGGGCGTAGAGATCGATGATGTCCTGGTTCATCAGGCGAATGCAGCCCGAGGAGACATTGGTGCCGATGGTATAGGGTTCGGTGGTGCCGTGGATACGGAAAAGCGTATCGGCGCCATTTTTGTAGAGGTAAAGCGCGCGCGGACCGAGCGGGTTTTCCGGGCCTGCGCCCATGCCATTGGCCCAAGGGCCATAGCGGTCGGGCTCACGGGCGATCATCGACTTGGTCGGCGTCCAGCGGGGCCATTCAGCCTTGCGGCCGATGGTGGCATCGCCACGGAAGACCAGCGCTTCGTCCTTGCCCACACCGATGCCGTAACGCAGGGCCCGGCCATTCTCCATCACGAGATAGAGATAGTGGGCCGGCGTATCGACAACGATCGTGCCGGGGCGCTCGGTGGTGTAGTAGGCCACTTCCTGGCGCCACCACTTCGGATCGACGCGACGCAGATCCATGGCGGCGATCGGATAGACTTCATTGGTGACCGGGCCGTACATGCGCAGATAGTACGGATCGATGGTGGGCTCCTGGACCACGGGCTGACGCGTGGTGGAGCAGGCGGCCAGCGTCGTGGCGGAGAGGCCGAGAAGGAAAAGGCGGCGGGAAATCAAGACTGGAACCTCGGGACGGGCAAAGAACAGGTCGAGATGGCGGAAGCCGGCTCGTTCTCTTTGCAGTAACGCTTGTCCCGCTTAACGTGGCGCGAATGCGGCGGTTCCTCGCCACAATGTGATCATAGTTTACCCTGTTGCAAAAATCTCACAGGTTTCACGCGGGCGTGATCAGGTCGGGCCATATCGGCCCAAAACAAAAGGGCCCGGATCACTCCGAGCCCTCTCAAACCTGTCGGAAAATCGCGCCTTATTCGGCAGCGTCGTCCTTGGCTTCCTTGACGATTTCCTTGCCGGTTTCCTGGTCCAGCACCTTCATCGACAGGCGGACCTTGCCGCGCTCGTCAAAGCCGAGGAGCTTGACCCAGACCTTGTCGCCTTCCTTGACCACGTCGGTGGTCTTGGCAACGCGCTGGTCGGCCAGCTGAGAAATGTGGACGAGACCGTCCTTGGCGCCGAAGAAGTTCACGAAGGCGCCGAAATCGGCGGTCTTCACGACGGTGCCCTGATAGATGGCGCCCACTTCGGGTTCGTCGGTGATCGAGCGGATCCACTTGATGGCGGCTTCGATCTGGGTACCGTCCGAGGACGAAACCTTCACGGTGCCGTCGTCTTCGATATTGATCTTGGCGCCGGTCTTTTCGACGATCTCGCGGATGACCTTGCCGCCGGTGCCGATCACTTCACGGATCTTGTCGGTCGGGATCTTCAGCGTTTCGATACGGGGCGCGAATTCGCCCACTTCCCCGCGCGAAGCCGAGAGAGCCTTGTTCATTTCACCAAGGATATGAACGCGACCGTCCTTGGCCTGGCCGAGAGCGATCTTCATGATCTCTTCGGTGATGCCGGCGATCTTGATGTCCATCTGGAGCGAGGTGATACCCTCTTCCGTGCCGGCCACCTTGAAGTCCATGTCGCCGAGGTGATCTTCGTCACCCAGGATGTCGCTGAGGACGGCGAATTTTTCGCCTTCGAGAATCAGGCCCATGGCGATACCGGCCACCGGGCGCTTCATCGGCACGCCGGCATCCATCAGCGCCAGCGAGGTACCGCAAACGGTCGCCATGGAGGACGAGCCGTTGGATTCGGTGATCTCGGACACGATACGGATCGTGTAGGGGAATTCTTCGATCGAGGGGCGGATCGGGTTGATGGCGCGCCATGCGAGCTTGCCGTGACCGATTTCGCGACGACCGGGCGAACCCATGCGACCAGCTTCACCGACCGAGTATGGCGGGAAGTTGTAGTGCAGCAGGAAGTTTTCCTTCTTGGTGCCTTCGAGCGAGTCGATGAACTGCTCGTCTTCGGCAGTACCAAGGGTCGCAACAACCAGGGCCTGGGTTTCACCACGGGTGAAGATGGCCGAGCCGTGGGTGCGCGGCAGAACGCCGACTTCCGAGAGGATCGGACGCACGGTCTTGAGGTCACGGCCGTCGATACGGCTGCCGGTGTCCAGAATGTTCCAGCGAACGATCTTGGCCTGCAGGTTGTGGACGACTTCGCCCAGCACTTCCTTGGTCAGTTCGCCAGCTTCGATCTTGGCAGCAAAAGCTTCCTTGACCTTGGCATTGGCAGCGTCAACGGCTGCGTAGCGCTGGGCCTTTTCGGTGATCTGGTAGGCAGCGCGGAGATCGGCTTCAGCGATCGCCAGAACTTCAGCTTCGAGAGCCGAGAAGTCGGGAGCCGTGAAATCGCGCGGTTCCTTGGCAGCAAGCTCGGCGAGCTTGATGATGGCCTGGATCACCTTGGCGCTTTCGGCGTGGCCGAACATGACGGCGCCGAGCATGACTTCTTCGGAAAGCTCCTGGGCTTCCGATTCAACCATCAGGACGGCGTCCTGGGTGCCGGCCATGACGAGGTCGAGCTTGGAGTCCGAACGACGATCGATCGAGGGGTTCAGCACATAGGCGCCATCGATATAGGCAACGCGGGCTGCGCCGATCGGGCCCATGAAGGGAACACCCGAAATGGTCAGCGCGGCAGAGGCTGCGACCATCGAGAGCACGTCAGGATTGTTTTCCATGTCGTGCTGCAGAACGGTGACGATGACCTGGGTCTCGTTCTTGTAGCCATCGGGGAAAAGCGGGCGGATCGGACGGTCGAT
>NZ_JAFKHD010000030.1 GCF_017307565.1 Devosia sp. | reverse complement strand
GATCACGAGGACTTCTTCTACAAGCAGCGTGGATGGTTTTTTGGCGTCTTGGCCGCGACCTACGTCATCGACGTAGGCGACACGCTCATGAAAGGACTGGATTACCTACTGTCCTTTGGCCCGGAATATCTCATCCGAACGCCTGTCATCGTCATTCTCTGCATCATCGCCGCGATCGTTCAAAATCGGGCGTTCCATGTCTCTTTTCTCGTCCTCAAGATTGGATACCAGCTTTTCTGGATCCTTCGACACCTGGACGCGACGGTTTAGCAGCGCCCAAACCGCCCCGCGTGCCACCGACAGGCAAGGGCCGCGCGCTCAACGAGCCCCGGCAGATTAGTCGGTGTGAGCAAGACCAAACCGCAAGCGCCGCATTCACTAACCGGCGCCGCAAATGTCAGGAGCATCGCAAAAACAACAAAGGCGACCCTAAGGTCGCCTTTTGTAAGTCCCTGAAATCAGGAAAACTTTGGTGGGTGCACAAGGGCTCGAACCTTGGACCCGCTGATTAAGAGTCAGCTGCTCTACCATCTGAGCTATGCACCCGTCTTTGAAGACCGGCACCAAAGTGGCGCCTATGTAACAAGCGACTTTTCGGCTGTCTAGTCCGTTGCGTCGACTTTCCACGTCCCAAATGAAAGCCAGAAACGACAGAGGCGACCCGAAGGTCGCCTCTCGTAAGTCCTTGCAAACAAGGAAGACTTTGGTGGGCGCACAAGGGCTCGAACCTTGGACCCGCTGATTAAGAGTCAGCTGCTCTACCATCTGAGCTATGCGCCCGTCTTTAGGGACCGGCACCAAAGTGGCGCCTCTCTACCAACTGACTTTTCGGCTGTCTAGTCCGGCACGTCACATTATGTGGATAAACTTCTGGAATCTTTCCCGATCCCTTTTGCGGCGCGGGTTTGGCGCCACAACGAAATGTGCTCGATCCCTGCCCGCCCTAGCTGGGAGAGCAGGCATTCAGGAACGCAGGTGGCGATAGGCGTTCAGTTCGAAGACATTGTCCCGGGAGGGCTCGTCTTCAGGTTTGAAATCGTCCATGAGGCCGATCGTACGTTCGATGATATGGCGCAGCTGGCGCGAGCGCTGATCGGCACCTTGCAGGATGACTGCAGCGCGCTGCAAATGGTCACGAGCAAGCAAATAGGTAGGGGTCACTTTTGCTCCTTTCAAAACGGCTAGAAGAGGACCGCCGCTTGGAATCGGCGCATGAACAAGGGTGAACCGGCATAGTTGTCGGGTGCTTGCCGGTTTGGTTGCGATTTAGTTCAAATGCCGCCCGTTGCCGTGCCCCTCGCGAGACCCCCGGCCCAAGGGGCTCTGCCGGTTTTGAACACCTAATCTGGCTGTTGAGAACTTCTCTGCCTTCCTCCCGATCTCCTCTGGCAAGGCCGCCCATATGCGCTAAAACGGGGCTGCACCTTTTGTCGGAGCCTGCAATTGCCCCTGCCCGAACTCACCCAAATTGCCCAGAAGCTGCCGGAAGCCGTCCCCTTCGTCGGTCCGGAAGCAATCGAGCGCAAGACCGGCGTGCAAATTCGGGCTCGAATCGGCGCCAACGAATCGGGTTTCGGCCCCAGCCCCAGGGTTCTGGCCGCCATTCGCGAGGCCGCCGAAGGCATCTGGAAATACCCTGATCCGGAAAACTACGACCTGCGCGTCGCCCTGGCGAATTTTCACGGCATCGCCCCCGATGAGGTGACGATCGGCGAAGGCGTTGATGGCCTGATGGGTCTCATCGTGCGCCTGTTCATCGCCCCCGGCGATGTGCTGCTGACGTCGCTCGGCGCCTACCCCACCCTCAATTACCACGTGACAGGTTTCGGCGGCCGGCTCGAATTCGTGCCCTATTCCGGCCCGCACGAAGACCTGACCGCTCTCGCCGAAGCCGCCAACCGGCTAAAACCTCGAATCGTCTACGTCGCCAATCCCGACAATCCAATGGGTTCGTTCTGGCCGGCCGCAGACATAGAGAAATTCATCGCCGCTGTGCCCGAAGACACGCTCATCATGCTCGATGAGGCCTATGGCGAACTCGCCCCAGATGGCTCCCTGCCCGCCATCGACACCAGCAAGGGCAATGTTCTTCGCCTCCGGAGCTTCTCGAAAGCCTATGGCCTCGCCGGAATTCGCGTCGGCTACGCCATGGGCCCCAGCAGAATCATCGGCGCCTTCAATCGCGTGCGAAACCACTTCGGGGTCAATCGCCTCGCCCAGGCCGCCGCCATGGCGGCGCTCGCCGATCAGGACTATCTCCGCAGCGCCAAGGCGGCCATTTCGGCGGCGCGCGAACGCATTGCCGGCATCGCCCGCGACAACGGCCTCACGGCCCTGCCCTCGGCCACCAATTTCGTGGCCGTCGATTGTGGCCGCGACGGCGCCTATGCCACCAGAATCCTCGAGGAACTCGCCCAGCTCGGCGTTTTCATCCGCAAGCCCGGCGCTCCGGGGCTCGACCGACACATCCGCATCAGCGTCGGCCCCGAAGCCGACATGACGCTTCTTGCCGAGTCCCTGCCCAAGGCGATCAAGGCCGCTCAGGCCGGCGCATAAATCCCGATGCGCGCCAACAGATAGCGATGGTTCGAACCATGGCTGTCTTCCCCGGCCGAAATATCGAGAATGCGTGCATCGCCGCGGGTAAAGACATTGTCGATGGGGACACCGAACGGGCCGAGTTCCACCGGCCAGGTCGCTGGAAAGCTCGGCGCGGGAACGAGATTCTGCGCCCGCCCCAGCCACGCAATAGGCGCCGCCCAGATGGCGGAATTGAAATCGCCCGAAAGCACGACCGGCCCGGTGATCTGCGACAACGTATATCGCAGGTAGCCCAGCTCCTGCACCGAAGCCTCATCGAAATAGGGTTTTGAAAGGTGGATCCCCACCACCGTCACCTTCGCGCCATCCACGGTGATCGGCGCAACCACCAACCGCGCCCGCCGGAAGGGTGGAATTTCGAGCAACTGCCCATTCTCGATGGGATGCTTTGAGAACAGCGAAATATCGCAGGTCGCCACGCGGTCGCAGCCCAGACGATAGGGCAAGGCCTTCTGGATCTCGGGTAGATACTCGACCACCCCTGGCGTTTCCATGATCAGCGCCACATCAGGCGCCGCCGAAACGATGTAATCCGCCGCCGCGCTCGCCGTGCGATTCCCGCTGAGGACATTGTAGTTGAGAAAGCTCATCTCGGCCTGGAGAGCGCCCAACGGCGCTTCGCGCCGCTTGCCGAACTCCCAGACATAAAAAGCACCATGGGCAAAGGCGACGGCGAGCACGCCCAGGAACAGCAGCGCCCGCCACCGGACGCCCAACACGACCATGCAGAGCGCCAGCACCAGCCCGAGTGCAACGAGGTGAAAGCGCAGCGTCTGCAGCAGCAATTCACCCGGCAGGCCCGGCGTGACCGAGGTGATGACGAGAATAATGGCAAGCACACCGCCAAGGGCCAGTACAGCGCCTCGAAGTTCTGCCCTGCTCAGCATCCGGTCCCCTCGTGTGGTCGAAACAGGCTAGAGCAGCTTCCTCATTTGGATGCAAGAGACGGGACTGTTCACAAGCTCGCTAGGATCCCATTCGAAGGGCTCCCAACCGCTCTTTGCGTAAAATTCCTGCGCATCCAACACCGCATTGACGAAGAGGGTATGAACGCCAAGCTCTCGAGCCTCGTCGGCCACCATCGCCTCCATGACCCGGCCATGTCCGCGCCTCTGCTCCGCGGCAGTAATCGCCACGAGCCTCACCGCTGCGCGACCATTCCCGAAAAGATCAAGGCGCGCCGTGCCCAGCGCCCGTCCATCCCGCTTCAGCAAAAAGGGACGCGCGAAATCGGCATGGTCGTGTGGATGCTGATCATTGTAGACGCCGAAGCGTCCGCGCGCTTCGAACAGCTCAACGCGGCGAATGCGGTGAAAGTCCGCCCAGTCCGCCGGTTCCGTAACGTTCGCCAGTTCATAGCCCATCGCACGTTCCCCCCAACGTGATCATGCTGCCCAGTAGAACCGGGCAGCAGCGAGCTTGCAAGCACAGCTGGCCTGACTTAGCCGGCCAGCGCGCCCTGCGCGGCGGCGCCACGTTCGATCATTACGCGGTTGAGTGCGTTGAGATAGGCGCGGGCCGAAGCCACCAGCGTGTCGGGCTCGGCGGCATTGCCCGAAGCAATACGGCCGTTCATTTCGAGACGGACATGCGCCGATGCCTGCGCATCCGTACCGCCGGTCACGCCGTCAACGGCATAGAGCACCAGGTGCGGGTTCTGCCCGGAGACTTCCTTGATGGCGTTGAAGATCGCATCGACCGAACCCGTTCCCTCGTAGGAAACGCTGGTCTCAACGCCATCAATGGTCACCGTCAGGTTACACTTGTGTACGCCGCCCGTCTTGGAAACGACTTCCATGTCGACCAGCTTGATCCGGTCGCCCACGGAGCCGACCTCGTCGTCCACCAGCGCGATGATATCGGCGTCGTAGACGTGCTTCTTGCGGTCGGCCAGGTCCTTGAAGCGCTGAAAAGCTTCCTGGAAGGCATTGTCGCCCAGCTCGTAGCCCAGTTCCTTCAACTTGTCCTTGAAGGCGGCGCGACCCGAATGCTTGCCCATCACCAAGGTGGTTTCCTTGATGCCGACGCTGGCGGGGGTCATGATTTCATAGGTCTCGGCATTCTTCAGCATGCCGTCCTGGTGGATGCCGCTTTCATGCGCGAAGGCGTTCTTGCCCACGATCGCCTTGTTGTACTGCACCGGGAAGTTCGACGCGGCCGAAACGATGCGGCTGGCGCGCGAGAGCTGGGTGGTTTCAATCTCGGTGAAGAACGGCATTGCATCGCCACGCGTGCGCAGCGCCATCACCACTTCTTCGAGCGCCGCATTGCCGGCGCGCTCGCCCAATCCGTTGATGG
>NZ_JAFKHD010000029.1 GCF_017307565.1 Devosia sp. | reverse complement strand
ACGCCTTCGATGGTCAGGATTTCGCCGCCGACCGAAGTCCAGGCGAGACCCGTCACCAGACCAACCTGCGACTCCGCCTCGATCTCACCATGCTTGAAGATCAGCGGGCCGAGATATTCGGCGAGCTTTTCCTCGGTGATCTCGATCGACTTCACCTTGGTACGGACGATGTCCGTAATGGCCTTGCGCATCAGCTTGCTGATTTCGCGCTTGAGATTGCGGACACCGGCTTCGCGGGTATAGCCGCGGATGACCTTCATCAGCATCTCGTCGCTGAGTACGAATTCGCCGTGGGCGACGCCGTTTTCCTTGGCGGCTTCCGGGATCAGGTGCTGCTTGGCGATCGCGTGCTTCTCCTCTTCGGTGTAACCCGAGAGGCGAATGATCTCCATGCGGTCCATCAACGGGCCGGGGATGTTCAGCGTGTTCGAGGTCGTCACGAACATCACGTCCGAGAGGTCATAGTCGACCTCCAGGTAGTGATCGGCGAACGTGTTGTTCTGTTCCGGATCGAGCACTTCGAGCAGAGCCGAAGACGGATCGCCGCGGAAGTCCTGGCCCATCTTGTCGATTTCATCGAGCAGGAAGAGCGGGTTGGACTTGCCGACCTTCTTGAGCGACTGGATGATCTTGCCGGGCATGGAGCCGATATAGGTGCGGCGGTGACCGCGGATTTCGGCTTCGTCACGGACGCCACCGAGCGCCATGCGCACGAATTCGCGGCCGGTCGCCTTGGCGATCGACTTGCCGAGCGAGGTCTTGCCGACACCCGGAGGGCCGACGAGGCACAGGATCGGGCCCTTGAGCGTACCGGTGCGAGCCTGCACAGCCAGGTATTCAAGGATGCGTTCCTTGACCTTTTCGAGACCGTAGTGGTCTTCGTCCAGCACCTTTTCAGCCAGCAGCAGGTCGCGCTTGACCTTGGACTTCTTGCCCCACGGCAGGCCGAGAAGCGTATCAAGGTAGTTACGCACGACGGTGGCCTCAGCCGACATCGGGCTCATTCCCTTGAGCTTCTTGACTTCGCCATCGGCCTTGGCCCGAGCTTCCTTGGAAAGCTTGGTCTTGGCGATGCGCTCTTCCAGTTCGGTGATCTCGTTGGTGCCGTCTTCGCCGTCACCGAGTTCCTTCTGGATCGCCTTCATCTGCTCGTTGAGGTAGTACTCGCGCTGCGTCTTCTCCATCTGGCGCTTGACGCGCGAGCGGATGCGCTTTTCGACCTGCAACACGCCGATCTCGCCTTCCATCAGGCCGATGACCTTCTGGAAGCGCTCGATGACGGAAATGGTCGACAGCAGGTCTTCCTTTTCCGGGATCTAGATGACCAGGTGGCTGGCGATGGTATCGGCGAGCTTGGACGGGCTCTCGATCTGACCGACCGCAGCCACGACCTCTGCCGAGATCTTCTTGTTCAGCTTGACGTAGTTTTCGAATTCGCTCTGGGCGGAGCGCGCAAGGGCTTCGAGCTCAGTCGCGTCTTCCTCGGGCTCGGGAAGCGGGCTGGCCTCGGCTTCGAAATATTCTTCCGTCTGCAGATATTGATCGATGGTCGCGCGGCTGAGACCTTCCACGAGCACCTTCACGGTACCATCTGGAAGTTTCAGAAGCTGGAGCACAGTCGCGATCGTGCCGGTGCCATAGATCTGGTCCGGGGCGGGATCATCGTCCTGCGCGTTCTTCTGGGTCACGACAAGAATGTGCTTGTCGTCGCGCATGACCTCTTCAAGTGCCTTGACCGACTTTTCGCGACCGACAAACAGCGGCACGATCATTCCGGGGAAGACAACGATGTCGCGCAGGGGGAGAACCGGGTAAACCCGGTCCCGGCTCACTTCGCCGGTGGGATTGACGTCCGACATCACATTTCCTTTCCGGGGCGCGCCGGGAGGAATTTGGGGTAGCGCGCCCGTATTGCGACTGCCCAATCCATGAAGGCTGGGCGATTCAGGTTAATAAATAGGGTGGACTGCCCTCGCCGCAAGTCAATCATTGCCGTTTTGTGACCTATTGCACCGCTACGCACAGGTGGCATGCATATCGAGGCAGGAACAGGCATGTGCCTTGGATGCAAAGGAGAATCCGTCTCGGACGATTTTCGCGCCGCAGCTTTCCCCGGTAGATTGGGTCTGTCTCAAACCTGTGCCATCCTCACACGGCAAATGAAGGGGCCCGATGGCGAATTCGGGCCTGAAGCAAGGACGGGCTGATGGTAACCAAACCCAAACGGATCGACATCCTCGGCGTGGCGACGGCCTCGGGCGCTTCGGTGCGCGGCTGCGGCATGGGACCGGAAGCGCTGAGGGTTGCCGGCTTGCTCGAAGCACTGCTGGAGCTCGATCTCGCCGTGGCCGATCACGGCGATATCAGGCGCATTCATCCCGAAATCAGCACCAATCCCTCCAGTTGGCGCCTGCCGGAGGAACGGAAGGCCGACGTACTTTATCTGGCGGCGCGGACAAGCGAGGCGGGTCATGACATTCTGACCAATGGCCATTTCCCGCTGTTTGTCGGAGGCGACCACTCGATCGCCATGGGCACGCTCTCCGCCGTCTCTCGTTACAATGCAGCCAAGGGCAAACCGGTGCATGTGCTCTGGGTCGATGCCCATGCCGACTACAACACGCCAGACACCTCGCCCTCGGGCAATCTGCACGGCATGCCGCTCGCCCTGCTCTGCGGCGAGCCGGGCTTTGATGATGGGTTCAAGGGCGATTGGTTGGGGAGCATCGAACCGCGCAACGTGACGATCTTCGGGGCCCGCTCGATTGATCGCGAGGAGCGCCGACTGCTTCATGCGCGCGGCGTCGAGGTCATCGACATGCGCAAGATCGACCAGGTGGGCGTGGTTGGGCTGATGCAGCCGATAATCGAGCGCGTAAAGGCGTCGAACGGGCACCTGCATGTGAGTTTCGACGTCGACGCGATCGATCCTGCCATCGCGCCGGGTGGCGGTACGCTGGTGCCAGGTGGCCTCACCTATCGTGAGGCACACCTGATCATGGAAATGCTGCATGACAGCGGCATCGTGGGGTCGCTCGACATTGTGGAGCTCAATCCCTTCCTCGATCACGGCGGCAAGAGCGCGACGCTGCTGGTGGACTTGGTGGCGAGCCTCTTTGGGCGGTCGATCATGGGCGAGGAGCCTGGGCCGGTGGAGTTTGTGACGGGCGAGGACTGACGCCCTCGAGGAGTGCACGCCCTCACCGTGATCGTCACCACCGGGTTTGTCCCGGTGGTCCATGCGGAGGCGAGATGGATTGCCGGGACAAGCCCGCCAATGACGACGGACCGGAAAATTGCGCGCCGAAGCGCACTTACCCCCGAAAACAAAAACGCCGGGTCTTTCGACCCGGCGTTTTGATTTTCAGGCTGGGACCAGATCAGGCGGTCGCCGGCTCTTCGTCTTTCTTGCGCTCGGAGTAGATGTAGAGCGGACGGACGTCCTTGCCCTTCACCACTTCTTCCGAGATCACCACCTCCTCCACGCCTTCGAGCGAGGGCAGGTCGTACATGGTATCGAGCAGGATCGCTTCCATGATCGAGCGGAGGCCGCGAGCACCGGTCTTGCGCTCGATTGCCTTCTCGGCGATCGCCTTGAGGGCGTCTTCGTGGAAGGTCAGTTCGACTTCTTCCATCTGGAAGAGGCGCTGATACTGACGAACGAGAGCGTTCTTCGGGGCCGTGAGAATTTCGATCAGAGCCGGAATATCGAGGTCTTCGAGGGTCGCAAGGACCGGGAGACGACCGATGAATTCCGGGATCAGGCCGAAACGGACGAGATCTTCGGGTGCAACATCCTTGAGGAGATCGCCAACGCGACGATCCTGCGGATCCTTGACGGTGGCCGAGAAGCCAATGCCCGAACCTTCGCCGCGAGCCGAGATGATCTTTTCGAGACCAGCAAAGGCGCCGCCGCAGATGAAGAGGATGTTCGTCGTGTCGACCTGCAGAAATTCCTGCTGCGGATGCTTGCGGCCGCCCTGCGGAGGCACGGAGGCAACGGTGCCTTCCATGATCTTGAGGAGAGCCTGCTGCACGCCTTCGCCCGACACGTCGCGGGTTATGGACGGATTGTCCGACTTGCGGGAAATCTTGTCGACTTCGTCGATGTAGACGATGCCGCGCTGGGCTTTTTCGACGTTGTAGTCGGCAGCCTGGAGCAGCTTGAGGATGATGTTTTCGACGTCTTCACCGACATAACCGGCTTCGGTCAGGGTCGTGGCATCAGCCATGGTGAAGGGCACGTCGAGAATGCGTGCGAGCGTCTGCGCGAGCAGGGTCTTACCGGAACCGGTGGGACCGATGAGCAGAATGTTGGACTTCGAAAGCTCGACGTCCTGATTCTTGGTCGCGTGGTGCAGGCGCTTGTAGTGGTTGTGGACAGCCACGGAGAGTACGCGCTTGGCGCGGAACTGGCCGATGACATAGTCGTCCAGCACCTTGCAGATTTCTGCAGGGGTCGGAACGCCATCGGAGGACTTGACCATCGAGGTCTTGTTCTCTTCGCGGATGATGTCCATGCACAGCTCAACGCATTCATCGCAGATGAATACGGTGGGGCCGGCGATAAGCTTGCGAACCTCATGCTGCGACTTGCCGCAGAACGAGCAGTACAGCGTGTTCTTGGAGGTTTCGCCGTTCGTTGTCTCTTTGGACATCCAGTCACTCCCGGGGGCTTTGGGCCCCCAAAATCAGCATTACAGGAAACCGTAATGCTGAAGACATAAAGAAAGTCTAAGCCGAAACGACCTTAAAGGCCGTTCCGGCTGCGTGCAATTGCGTCGGGATCACAGTCCACGGCGCAGCAGCAATGTGCTTAACGCGCTTCAAATCAGGCGGATGCCTCAGGTGCAGCGCGCTTCTCGTGGATGGAGTCGATCAGACCAAAGGTCTTGGCTTCTTCCGGAGAAAGGAAGCGATCGCGCTCGAGAGCGTTCTCGATTTCCTCGTAAGTGC
>NZ_JAFKHD010000028.1 GCF_017307565.1 Devosia sp. | reverse complement strand
GTGCCAAGAGAAATGAGAAGCGGGCCTCGGGTGGCAGAAAGATTGCTCCTTCAGCTTTGTAGGCCCCGGCGCCTGCCCTGATGCGCGACCCTTCCCGTGGCGCCAGCTTCTTTTCGACTTCGGCAAAGCGTTCTTCTGCGTGGCGCAAGAAAAGCAGACCCAGCACCGGCCTGGCATACTCAGAGGGCAGGATGCCCGAGTTCGCACGAAGCTTATCTGCTGCGGTCCAGAGTTTGCCGGAGATCACTGAAAGGTCGTTCATAGAGGTATCCAAATCACACGCACCGCACCGTCTATCAGGTATCCCCTCCCGTCAACGCAAAGCGATCTCTAACTGATTTCAAGCGGCCAGACGGCGGATGTTTTTGTGAAAAATTCGCTTCGGTATTCGTTAGTCAGTGCGCTCTGTATTTCCCCCCGGTGGGGTGCCTCCGCTCGCTAAAGCGCTCCTATTCTGCGACGATTGGCTCAAGACATCTGACCGCTGAGGTATAGCTGTACGGACAGGGCCGTAGGGCGACCGACAGATGTCCGTATGGGTTGACACTACTCAACGGACAGTTCATTCAACGGGCATTACCCATACGTACGCCGCAAAGCACCATGTCCACCATCCTCTATGCCCGCGTCTCCACCGCAGACCAGAACCTTGACCACCAGAAGACCCAAGCCGATCAGGCCGGGTTCGTCATTGACGAGGTGGTGGCCGATCATGGCGTGTCGGGGGTCTCAACAACCTTGCGGGAGCGGCCAGAAGGCAAGCGGCTATATGACTTGCTGCGGCGAGGCGACACCCTTGTGGTCCGCTGGGTGGACCGACTTGGCCGCAACTACACCGATGTTACAGACGCTATTCGTGAGTTCATGGCGAAGGGCGTGATTGTGCGAACTGTGATCAACAACATGACCTTTGATGGCTCGACAACGGACCCTATCCAGATGGCCGTGCGGGACGCTCTGATCGGCTTTATGGCTGCCACTGCACAGGCCCAGCACGAAGCTACGAAGGCCAGTCAGCGGGCCGGTATCGAGGCTGTGCGGAGGGATGGAAAGACCTATCGGGGTCGAAAGCCGAGTTACACAAAGGTGCAGTTGCAGACTGTCCTAAACATGCTGAGCGTAGGCACAGCGGGGACAACTGATATCGCCAAAGCTGTCGGCCTATCTCGCCAAACCGTGTTGCGGATAAAGGTGGACCCAGACGCAGCAGCGCTAGCACTTTCTGCGTGGACTTGAGCGTCCTCCTGTTCCCACATTTTTTGATACATGCTACGTTAAGCAACTGAAAAGAAAGGATTTTCTCCGATAGCGGAGAGATTTCGATATCGTGGCAAATCTCTCGCTGGAGGAGCTCGCGCATCGAAAGGGGTGTAGGGTGGCCAGGCCTAGAGGAAGTCGGTGGCAGGCCGACGTGAAAATCAACGGACAGCGAGTCCGGAAATCATTCGCTTCCGAGAGGGAGGCACTGGATTTCGAGCAGTTTCCTCACAGCGGTGACTATGTATTGTCTAGATCGCCGTGGTCCAAAGCAAATCCGAAGAAGGTTAGGCTTCATCTGTCTTTGGAGAACTACGCGACCAAAAACTTCCCGGCGATATGGGGTGAAAACCGAGACGCCAAGTTTATCCGCGGACGGCTTAAGGCGATCTACGAAACACTGGGCGCGAAGACCGGAATCCCTTCTGTGAATACGCGAGCAGTCGACTTCGCCATAGAGAAATGGAAGCGGGAGGGCCTAGCGGCCTCGACGATAAACCATCGCCTGTCGACGCTATCGAAACTGTTGAAGTACGCTAAGCGCTGCGACGTCATCCAGGTGCTACCCCACATTCAGCGGCAGAAGGTCAGCAACCTACTAGAACGAGTTTGGAGCGAAGAGGATGAAAGAAGAGCTCTCCTATACCTTGACCACATCAACCTTCTGGCTTCCAAGCATATTTTCAGGTTTCTCCTCTATACCGGTGCCAGAAAAGGCGAGGCGTACTTACTACGACGTCATTGCGTGACGTCAGGTTGGATCACATTCGACCGAAAGACCACGAAAAGTGGCAAAACCCGACAGATCCCGCTAACCCGCCAGGCTAGAGAATCGTGGGACGCGCTTTGCCTAATGAGCAACTTGGAGTGTCCCCTTGAGATAGTCCCCATGAACACCCTTCGGGGGCACTGGGAACTGCTTAGGGCGCATTTCGACGCGCTCGATGACCGAGCCTTCGTCCCACACATGCTTCGCCACACATGTGCTACGCGACTAGTTGCCGGCGGGGTACCTCTGGCTCAAGTCATGAAATGGATGGGGCACCAATCGATCCAAGTGACCATGCGGTACGTCTACGTCGCTCCAAAGGACCTGGAGTTTGCTGCAGAGGTGCTCACGCGCGGCGTGTCGTAAGTACCTACAAAACCACGAGGACGTTGTGGGGCGACGGCTGTTCTAATTGCCCAAAATATTCTCTGAGTTCGCATTGAATTGATGCAAAGCAACCTCTAACTCTAGTGTGACTTTGGCGTAAGCTGCACCTCGAGCTGGCCTAAATGCGCTTGCAGGACCTAATGGACTGCTTGCAAATGGGCTTCGGGAATGACCTTCTCTCAGTTGACAACTCCATCGTGAAGATGAGTTGCAGATAGCCAAAGTCTAGCAATGGAGGGTTTCGCAGATGAATAAATTTCTGAAGCGCCTAAACCTTGCTGTAGTGGCACTGACGGCTACGCATCTCACCCTTGAGATCGTGAAAACCGCCCTTGAGCTGCTCAGCAAGGTTGTCAACTACCATGGTTCATACGTTCGAGAACTTCGCTCATTCCTATTGGAAGAACGGAAAGCCGATCTTCGCTCCTAGCGCCAAAGGGGTGGAGTGGGGAGAGCGGGTCAAACGTCGCGTAGCCAAGCTCTCGAAATTCGATCATTTTGTATACCACTTCAAGGACGGCTCCCACGTGAAGGCTCTGCATAGCCATCGCGTAAACACGTTCTTCTGCCGCGTCGACATTGAGCGCTTTTTTTATAGCATCAAGAGAAACCGAGTTAAGCGGGTGCTGCGGGATGTCGGCATTCGCCATGCCGAAGAGTTTGCCAAGTGGTCGACGGTGAAGAATCCGTATGAAGGTGGCGGGTACGTCTTGCCGTATGGCTTCATTCAGTCTCCAATCTTGGCAACGCTCGTCCTCATGTCGTCACCTGCTGGAGCGTTCCTTCGCCAATTGGATCCTGCCGCTATTGCGGTCTCCGTCTACATGGATGACATTTGCCTCTCTTCCAATGACGAGGTAGCGCTGTGGGAGGCGTTCGAAGGTCTACAAGCGGCAATTGGTGCGGCTGGATTCTCAATGAATGCTGCGAAAACCCGGACTCCGGCGAAATCCATCGACATATTCAATTGCAACCTCGAGCAAGGCAGCACCGAGGTGCAAAAGGAGCGAATAGCGGAGTTCTACTCAGAGCCTCGTTCTGGAAACAGCATTGAAGGGTTCGAAACCTATGTCGACATTGTCAAATCCCACACCTGGCGGGCCGCTCGTAAGCGCAAGCGTCAACTTTACCTTCGGGGTGCTTTGAAGTCTGCGGCAAAGAAGACCCAAGGCGCTGCATCTGCCCCTACCAGCATAAGCTAGCTGTCTGGTTGTACAGCGCCCTATGACACCACGGCCCTTGTCGAGGTGCAGTAAGCTCAAAACGCCCCGGAAGGGGGATTTGACGTGGTACAAAATTCTGCTACATAGCTGGAAGCGCAGCGGCCATAAGCCATTGATGTTGCTAGTTTATATTGCGGAAAGTGCCAGTCCTTTTCTGGGCACCAATTTCTCGATGCGAAAAGCCCCGTACCTCACGGTCCGGGGCTTTCGTGTTTTTGGGCAGCCCCATCCCGTCCGCCGACGGCAGTTGTCCTTTTCCTCGATCCAGCGGACACTTTTCGTACAACCTCCAAAAAGGATTCGTACGATGAAAGCCTTGATCACCAAAGCCACCGTGCTTGCCGGCGCCAATGGCCTGCTTCTGGGGGTGACGGCCAGCATGATCGCCGCTTTCAGCGGCACGTCGGGCGCGCTGGCGGAACTCTTGCTGCCGCTTTACTGCTTCTTCGGCGGCATGCTGACGGCCGGGCTGCTGGCTGGCGGCGGTATCGTGCTCGATTGGGACACCCGCACGACGACCCCGGTCGAAGCCATCTTCAGCAGGGCCACCGCGCGAGCGATCATCGTGACTTCGGCCATGGCCACCGCCGCCGGCTGCATCACCCTAGTGCTGGCGGTTTCGACAATCCTGTCCTTTGCCTGAGACGGCCCATCACATTTGGGAACCCTGTTTGCGCCTTTGGGATTACCTCCACAGTACCAACGAAGGAGAATCCCAATGGATTGGAACCGCGTCGAAGGAAACTGGAAGCAGGTTTCGGGCAAGGTGAAAGAGCAGTGGGGCAAGCTTACCGACGACGATCTCACCCAGATCAACGGCAAGCGCGAGCAGCTCGAAGGCAAGATCCAGGAGCGCTATGGCAAGGCCAAGGACGAGGTCCGCAAGGATGTCGATGCCTGGTACGGCCGCCAGACCTGGCACTGAACCACCCCTAACTGAAAAGAAAAACCCCGGCGCTGCCGGGGTTTTTCTTTTGAAAGCTCATTCTGGTAGCCGCCGCCGGCCACGCCGCGAGGCCACGAAGCCGATGAGAATCCCCGCAATCACCGCGATGGCGAAGGGGTAGTGCCGCACCTGCGAAAAAATGGTGGGCGCGAGGCGCTGATGCGGCCGCACATCGAGCGCTGCCATCTGCCCAGGCACCAGCTGTGCAGTGATGCGCCCCAGGGGGTCGGTGGCAAAGGTGAGGCCGGTATTGGCGGCGCGCAACAGGCTCATGCCCTCTTCCACCGCCCGCAGCCTTGCGTGGTGGGCGTGCTGGGCCGGCCCGATCGAACCATCGAACCAGGCGTCATTGGTGACATTGAGGATGAACTGGGCATTG
>NZ_JAFKHD010000173.1 GCF_017307565.1 Devosia sp. | reverse complement strand
ATTCTCGCCATGGCAGGCTTTGCGGCTCTGGCCGTTGTGGCGCACCGGCTGCTTCCCGAGCAGGTGCCTACGGTCGAGGGGGCGCCCTTTACCCTGATCGGCATCGCGCTTTCCATCTTTCTGGCCTTCAGAAACAATGCCAGCTACGAGCGCTGGTGGGAGGCCCGAAAACTCTGGGGGCAACTCATCCACCTGTGTCGAACTTTCGCCCGCCAAACGCTGCTGCTTTCTGGCGATGAACACTCAAGGCCATATCTGCTGCGCCTGATCATGGCATTTGTTCATGCATTGGTGCCGCTTTTGCGTGGAACCAGCGACCATGTGGCGGCCCGGCAGTTTCTTTCGGTTGATGATGCCCAAAGGATTGAGCGCGGCAATTGGCACCCCAGTCTCGTCTTGCGGCTCGTGTCAGAGGAGCTTGTGCGCCAGCGCGTCGAGAAGGGGCTCAGCGACATCGATTTTCAGACCCTCGATACGACCATTGACCAGATGGAGGCGGCCCTCGCCGGTTGCGAGCGGATCAGAAACACCCCGCTGCCCTTTGCTTATACGCTGTTGCTGCATCGCACCGCCTACCTCTTCTGCGTCCTTCTGCCTTTTGGCTATGCGGATGTTCTGGGTTGGTGGACGCCCTTTGTGGTCGGCCTGATCGCCTACACCTTTTTCGGCCTCGACGCGTTGGGCGAGGAGCTCGAGGATCCGTTCGGAAAAGAGCCCAATGATCTGCCGATCGTCGCTCTGGCGATGACGATCGAACTTAACATGCGTGCTTCGCTGGGGGAGACCGACCTGCCGCCAGCGCCGCAACCAAAGGACTTCCTGCTGCTGTAGACCGGTTGGCCGGTTCTAGAAATCGCTGCCCTCCACCAGGATTGCTGCGAGGCGTTCAAGACCGGTCTGGTCTTCCCGGTCGAAGCGCCCCAGCATGGGGCTGTCGAGGTCGAGGACGCCGATCACATCTGAGTTCTGGACAAGCGGCACGACGATTTCGGCGCGGGAGGCGGCATCGCAGGCGATGTGCCCGGGAAAGGCATGGACATCCGGCACCAGCATGGTGCGCCGCTCGGCGACAGCCGTGCCGCATACGCCACGGCCGACCGCGATGCGCACGCAGGCCGGCTTTCCCTGAAACGGCCCAACAACAAGACCGCCGGTCATCCTGTCCATGAAATAGAAGCCGGCCCAGTTGAGATCGGGAAGGCGATCAAACAGCAGGGCGGAGAAGTTGGCCGCATTGGCTATGGCATTGCGTTCGCCTGCCAGGAGCCCCTTCAGCTGCGAGGCGAGTTCGCCATAGAGTTCGGCCTTGCCGGCGGCTGGGTCAGTGGCGACGGACTGGTACATGGTGTCTTTTCCGGGCGTGGATTGGTCGCGTACCTCTGGAAAGGGCCTGACGCATTCGACCAAAGGCGGTTCGTAGGAGGCATGCCTCCATTTCGGGATCATGCTACCCCTCTTTTATCAGAGCTTTCGAGATTTGCATGACGAGCATCAATTCCATCGTCGTTTTCGATATTGACGGCACACTTACCGACAGTGTTGCCGTGCACCAAAAAGCCTTCGAAGCCGGAATGCGGCGGTTCGAGTTTCCGGCGCTCGATACCAACTGGTCCAGCTATCGCCATCATACCGACACCGGCATTTTCGAGGAGGCATGGGCAAAGGCGGTAAGACCAGGACCAGCGGACTTCACCAGGCTGGAGGCGCAGTTCGTCGACGATTTTGACCGCGAGCTGTCCCTTGCCGCCATCGCCGAGATTGCTGGTGCGGGAGCATTTGTCGAGAGCCTTCCGCAGGCCGGCTGGTTGCCGGTTTTTGCCACGGGAAGCTTGCGGCACGGCGCTCTCGCAAAGCTTGCCGCTCTCGGCATCGACTACGATCCTGATCTTCTTGTCACCGCGTCAGAGTTTCGAACACGCGAAGACATCGTCAGTGCGGCGATCACCCGCGGGTGCGAAAAACACGGTTTTGTCCCGCAGCGTGTCGTTTCGATCGGTGACGGTATTTGGGACTATCACACAGCCAATGCGCTTTCTCTGGATTTCATCGGCATCGGTGTGGGCCCGAAGGCCGATGTCCTCCGCGACCTTGGGGCTCGTGTCCACGACGATTTTGCTCTTGGGCTCGGTATCTTGAACCAGGCATGATTGGCTAAGGCCACAGTCTGGACCTGGTCCACGTCGTCGTCGATCGCGTGTAGTGCAAGCGCAGATGCTGCCGGTCACTGCTGGCCTGGAAGAACTCCACGCTGTTGGGGGTGAGGATGTAGAGCTGCCAATGCGGCGGAACCCTGGCCGGGTATCGACCGATTTCGGCCTCGGCGCTTTGCACGGCCTCGCCGATATCTTCGTCTTCCCTGACGGGGTGGCTTTGTCGCCCCAACAGTGCCAGCGCTCGTGCGCCAAGCGAGCGCGCTTGAAAGTCGGCCTTGGCGGCCCGTCTTGGCGCCGGATGTACCTGTCCGCGGACTCGAATCTGGCGGGCCTGCGTCGGCCAATAAAAGGTCAGGGCCGCGTGCGGAATGGCGCCCAGTTGCCGGCCCTTGCGGCTGGTGCCACTGCCGGCAAAGCAAAAGCCAGTTTCATCTGCATCCTTGAGGATCACGATCCGGGCGTCCGGTGCGCCGCTTTCATCAACGGTAGAAAGCGTCATCGCGTGCGGTTCGCTTAGGCCGGCACCAATGGCCAGGTCGAGCCACTCGGTAAAGAGAGCGAACGGGGTGCCTGGGGCCCTTGCCAGATCAAAGGCAGGTGGTCTGCCTTGCAGAACGGGCAGGTCACGCAAAAGCTGGCGCATGGTCGCCATCAGGGCTGCCCCACCAACAGGCGAAGAGAACCTTCGAAGAATGGTTGTGACCGCAGATGACCGTGCCTTTGATCCCAGAGCCCGGATTGCAGATCGTCCGAGAGATTTTCTGCGAACCGCTCGCCTATTGCCGGATCGATAAAACTCCAGGCCGAGTTGGCAAGGCGTGCGCCGGGATCGAGAAGGCTTTCCGGTCGGCCATAATAGGCTTCGCTGAAACCATCGGTGCAACCGAGCGGTATGGGTACGGGCAGGATATCGACCGAGCCGCCGAGTCCTGCCGCGATTGCGCTCATGGACGGATAGCGGCTGGCCTCGACCGTGATAGCCTCTGGGGCATAGTCGTTGAGCCAAAACGTGTCGAGCTGTGTGGGATCGCAGGTGAGCACGAGAACTGGTCCGCTGGTAACGCGGCGCATTTCAGCAAGCCCGGCTTGGAGGTCTTTCCATTGGTGCACGGTGAATGTTGCCATGCTGGCGTCGAAGGCTTTGTTCGCAAATGGAAGCCGTTCGGCTGTTGCGTCTATTGCCTGGCTCAGATGCGTGGGGCGTTGGGCGCGCATCGACTCCGATGGCTCGACCGCGATGACGGATCGATCCGTCGGCTCATAGGAGCCGGCGCCAGCGCCAACATTGAGTACGGTTCTGGCGTTGCCGAGGGCCCCTGCGATGAAACTGGCGATATGCGGATCGGGCTGACGATAGCGTCGGTAGTTGGCGCCGATGATGCCGTAATTGGCGTCGCCGGCGCTGCCATCCTGGTGGCGGTCTGTCATGAACTTGTTTCCTTTCTTCACAATGTAGCTGAAGAAAAGCATTGGTTTTGTCGGTTGGAAAACGATAAGTCTGAACACTCAATGTTCGAAAAAGGAACAATATGCGGCGCCTTCCATCGCTCAACGCGCTCAGGGCTTTCGAGGCGGCCGGTCGGCACGGCCGCATGACGCTCGCCGCCGAGGAGCTACACGTGACCCACAGTGCTATCAGCCGGCAGGTGCAGCACCTGGAGGACATGCTGGGTGTGGCGTTATTTGCGGGGCCCAAGAACAGGATGCAGCTCACCGAAGCCGGCGTAACCCTGCTCTCCGGGCTGAGCATCGCTTTCGATCAGATGGATTTGGCGGTTCGGTCGGTGGCCGATACGGCTGAAGGGCCGCTCGATGTTTCCTGCCCAGGCACCTTTACGATGCGCTGGCTGATCCCCAGGCTCTATCGTTTCAGCGACGCCCATCCTGACATTGAAGTGCGACTATCGGCGTCGAGCCAGCCGGTTGATTTTCAGCGCGACGCCTTTGATGTCGCCATTCGCGCTGCGCCAGGGCCCTGGCCGATGGACGCAGAAGTCACGGAACTCTTTCCCGAACGGATCGGCCCGGTGATTTCGCCCAAGCTGCAGGTTCGGCACGGCAATAATCTCGAAAAGTTCACCCTGCTTCACACCCGTAGCCGGCGGCATGCCTGGAAAGTCTGGGGGAGCCAGGCCGACATGCCGGTGACCGACGAGGAGGGCGTCGAGTACGAGCACTTCTATTTCATGATCGAGGCTGCACTTTCGGGGCTCGGCATTTGTATCGCGCCTTGGCCCATGGTCGCTGACGATCTCGCCTCGGGTCGTCTGGTCGCGCCCTACGGGTTCGTCGGCAGCGGCCAAAGCTATGCTGTTCTGCGTCGTAGCAGACAGCACCGAAAATCTCAGCTTTTCAGCGATTGGCTGGTGGAGGAAGCGCGGCAGTTCGATGGATTAGCCTTGCCGACGACGGAGAAGCGCCGGGAGAATGTGATCGCGGGTTAGTGGTGCGAGCACGAGATCGCCCGGGGCATTAGGGTCGATCCATCGCAGTTCCTCGATCTCTGCTTGAACGACGGGCTCTTCATCGCAGCGGCACCAGAATATGTCTGCAAAAACCTGACTACCGGGCTCGTTGGCTGCGGTGGCGGAAAAGCGGCCAAGCGGTTCCAGTGGACCTTCGAGGTGAAGGCCGAGCTCTTCCTTCACCTCCCGTACAACGGCATCGATGGCGGCTTCACCGGGTTCAAGCTTGCCGCCGGGCTGCATGAAGGCCGAAGTACCACGCTTGCGCACGAGGGCGATCTTGCCATCGGCGCGCTCGATGACGCTGGCGGCGATACGGATTTCCCGCAATGGGTTTTCGGCGAGGG
>NZ_JAFKHD010000172.1 GCF_017307565.1 Devosia sp. | reverse complement strand
CTCAAGCGGCAGAAGGGACTCGATCTGCTGATCGTCGACTACCTTCAGCTGCTTTCGGGCTCGTCCAAGGCTTCGAGCCAGAACCGCGTGCAGGAACTGACCGAAATCACCACCACACTGAAGGCGCTGGCCAAGGAACTGGAAGTGCCGGTGATTGCGCTCTCCCAGCTCTCCCGTCAGGTGGAAGCGCGCGACGACAAGCATCCGCAGCTAGCAGACTTGCGCGAATCGGGTTCTATCGAGCAGGACGCTGACGTGGTGCTGTTCGTTTACCGCGAAGAGTATTATCTCAAGAACAAGGAACCCAAAGAGGGCACGCCAGAGCACATCACCTGGCAAGGGGAAATGGAGCAAGTGCACGGCAAGGCGGAAGTCATTATTGCCAAGCAGCGCCATGGCCCTACCGGTACGGTGCAGCTGAGCTTCGAAGCTCAGTTTACCCGATTCGGTAACCTCGCCCGGGCAGACTATCTGCCCGAACGCATGGAATAGGCATGAAGCTGACGTCTGGCCTCGGCGGCCAACTGACTGTCGACCTGGGGGCGCTGGCCCGTAACTGGAGCGCCCTGGACAAAGTGAGCCAAGGCGCGCTGACGGCTGCCGTGGTGAAGGCCGACGCCTATGGCACCGGTATCGAAATGGCGGCGACGGCGCTTTACGCGGCCGGCGCCCGTTTCTTCTTCGTGGCGACGCCCGACGAGGGCATTGCCGTGCGCACGGCCCTGCCCAGCGCCCATATCTTCGTGCTCTCCGGCCTCTATCCCGGCGCCGCCAATCTCTACATCCGGCAGAACCTGATGCCGGTGATCTCCTCGATGGACATGCTCGAGGAGTGGCTCAACAAGTGCGTCGAGCGCAACGAGGCCTATCCCAGCGCCTTCCACTTCGACACCGGCATGAACCGCCTTGGCTTCCGGCTCAACGAGGCCGTGGCCGTGCGCGACCGCATCGGCCGGCTGAGCTATGCGCCGCAGATGGTGATGAGCCACCTCGCCTGCGCCGATATTCCCAACCACGAGAAGAACCGCACGCAGCTGGCGCTGTTCGGTTCCGTGCTGAACCAGTTCCCGGGCATTCCCGCTTCGCTCGCCAATTCGGCGGGGCTGATGACCGGGCGCGACTATCACTTCCAGATGGTGCGGCCGGGCATTGCCCTTTATGGCGGCCGGGCCGTGGTCGGGCGCAAGAACCCGATGGCGCCGGTCGTGACGCTGCATGCGCCGATCCTGCAGGTACGCGAAGCGCGGACCGGGGAAACGGTGGGCTATGGCGCCTCCCAGTCGCTGTCGCGCGACAGCCGGCTGGCCGTGATCGGTATCGGCTATGCCGATGGCTTCATGCGCTCGCTTTCAGCCACCAATACCCGCCAGGGCGGCAAGGTGTTCTTGCGCGGCCGGCTCTGCCCGATAGTGGGCAAGATCTCGATGGACATGACCATCGTCGATATTACCGATCTGGGGCCGAACCTGCCCAAGCCGGGTGAGGGTGTTGAGGTCTTCGGGCCTAACGTCAATGTCGATGATCAGGCCGATGTTGCCGGCACGATCGGCTATGAACTGCTGACCTCGCTCAAGGGACGCTACAGCCGCAACTATGTCGGCAACGGCTACCTGCCGGAATAGAACGTTCCCCGTTCGTTCTTGATCTGCCGGAGCGGGACTGCTAGCGTCCGGCAAACAAGGAATCGACCGGCTTTGGCGCCTACCCCGAGCACATATGTGATCCTGCTGCGCGCCATCGGGCCGGTGACGCACAAGCTGATGTCCATGGCGCAATGGCGCGAAGCCTCGGAAGCTGTCGGGTTCGTGGCGCCGGAAACGCTGGTCAATACCGGCAACATGATCGCCGGATTCGAGGGCACGGAGGCCGCTGTCGTCAAGGCTACGGTCGGCGTGCTGCGCAGCTTTGGGCTCGGCGACAATGTCGTGCCGGTGGTCCGCAAGCCGGCGCTGCTGCAAAAGCTGATGCAGGCCGATCCGATCTCCGAGGCCGCGGCGGAGCGGCCGAACCAGACCGGAGTTTATTTCTTCGCCAGCAAGAAGCCGGACTTCGAATGGCTGAAGCACCATGACGGGCCCGAGACGGTGCATATCGTGCGCGACCATCTCATCGTCGATTTCAGCCGCGATGTGGCGCAATCGGGCAAGCTGATCCGGCTGATCGACAAGAATTGCGGGACCAATACATCCCGGAACTGGAACAGCGTGCGGCGCATCGCCGAGCGGAGCGCGGCACGGGAGAAGGCATAGCGTGGCCAAGAACAAATCCAACTTCGTCTGTCAGTCCTGCGGCGCGGTCTCGAGCCGCTGGCAGGGGCGTTGCGATTCCTGCGGCGAGTGGAACACCATTGTCGAAGAGCTGGTCGATAGCGGCATCGGCGCGGGGCCAAAGGCGGCGAAGTCGGGCGGTCGGCCCACAAACCTGTTGCCGCTGGCAGGCGAGACGGAGAGCGCAGCGCGTGTCGTGACGGGAATTTCCGAACTCGACCGGGTGACTGGCGGCGGCTTCGTGAAGGGGTCGGCGCTGCTCGTTGGCGGCGATCCCGGGATCGGGAAATCGACGCTGTTGCTGCAGTCGGCAGCAGCGCTGGCCAACAAGGGCAAGCGCGTCATCTATGTATCGGGCGAAGAGGCCGTGGCGCAGGTGCGGCTTCGGGCGCAACGTCTAGGGCTCGGTGAGGCCGATGTGCTGCTGGCGGCGGAAACCAATGTCGAAATTATTCTGGCGACGCTGGAGAATGGGCCGCCGCCGGATCTCGTGATCATCGACTCGATCCAGACGCTGTGGACCGACCGGGTAGAAAGCGCGCCGGGCACAGTCACGCAGGTGCGCACCTCGGCGCAGGCGCTGACGCGGCTAGCGAAGAAATCGGGTGCGGCCGTGGTGCTGGTCGGACACGTCACCAAGGATGGGCAGATCGCCGGGCCGCGTGTGGTGGAGCACATGGTCGACGCGGTGCTCTATTTCGAAGGGGATTCGAGCCACACATTCCGCATCCTGCGCGGCGTGAAGAACCGCTATGGCGCGACGGACGAAATCGGCGTCTTTGCCATGACCGAGCGTGGGCTCGAGCAGGTGGCCAACCCTTCGGCGCTGTTTCTGGACCAGCGCGACGAGGATGCCGCGGGCTCGGCGGTGTTTGCCGGCATGGAGGGCACACGGCCCCTCCTCATCGAAATTCAGGCGCTGGTAGCCCCCTCCCCGCTCGGTACGCCGCGGCGCGCGGTCGTGGGCTGGGACAATTCGCGCCTCTCGATGGTGCTGGCGGTGCTCGAAACGCGTTGCGGGGTCCGGATCGGCGCCAACGATATCTATCTCAATGTCGCGGGCGGGCTGAAGATTACCGAGCCGGCGGCGGACTTGGCCGTCGCGGCGGCGCTGATCTCGTCGCTGACGGGGTCGCCGCTACCCAAGGAAGCGGTCTATTTCGGGGAAATTTCGCTGGCGGGCGGGGTGCGGCCGGTGGCGCATGCGGGGCTGCGGCTGCGCGAGGCGCAGAAGCTCGGCTTCCAGTCTGTCGTGACCGGACGTGTCAACAACGTGGACAAGACTCAGGGATTCGAGGTCACGGAGTTTTCGCAATTGTCGGAAATGGTTGGACGAATCGCCGCCAATGGCAAGAAACCAATGGCCGAACCCGAGGGCTGGTAAGTTAAGAATCTCTGAAAGTTCGCGTTACTCTGGCGCTCGTGGCCTTGGCAGGGCCGCTCAAAGTCGCTAATGGTCGCGGCAACAGCCGGGCGGCAAGTGGAGCTAGCGAAGACATATGCTGACAGCGTTTGACGTTGGTGTGGGCGTCCTCGTCCTTATCTCGGCAATTCTGGCGACTGCCAGAGGCTTAACGCGCGAAGTTCTGTCGCTGGCCACCTGGGCCGGCTCGGCAGCCATCGCCATCTACATGTATCTCTACCACCCCGATATCGCGCAGCAGTATATCGCTGAAGAGATCGTGGCCAATATTGCCACCGTGGTGGTCAGCTTCATCGTTTCGCTGATCGTTCTGCACCTTCTGACCATGCGTATCGCCGACTTCGTCGTCGACAGCCGCATCGGACCGATCGACCGTACACTCGGCTTCGTCTTTGGCGTGCTGCGCGGCATCCTCATTGCCATTGTCATCACCATTTTCGGCGTCTGGCTGCTCGGCACCAACCTGCCGGAATGGGCGCGCAATTCGCAATCGCTGCCCTATCTCCAGAACATGGGCAATACCCTGATCTCCATGCTGCCCGAAGGGCTCGAGCAGAAGGTCAATGACATTCTCAAGGGCGGCGGCGCTGACCTGACCTCGGACCCCGACGCTCCGGCCTTGCCGCAGGAAACCGTGCCGGTCGATCCCACGATCGATGGCACCGTGGACCCGACCGAAGCTCCGGTCGACGGCCAGACACAGACCTGATCCGGGACGGGCGCCCGGCGCCCGCTCCAAGCCCGACGCCCAAATCTGTCATTGGTCGCGGACGGCAAAATGCGCTATTGGCGTGACCCAAGAGACCGGCTCGGCCGGCGCCTTCCGCTATCGCCGGCGGCGGGTGAGCAGAACGTTCATGGAGAGTTCGGTGACCCACCCGAGCGACGACGATTTCGATCTTGAAAGCGACACGCTGCATGAAGAGTGCGGCGTGTTTGGCATTTTGGGGCATAGCGATGCTTCGACGCTGACGGCGCTGGGCCTGCATGCCCTGCAGCATCGCGGTCAGGAAGCGGCTGGTATCGTCAGCTTCGATGGGCGGCAGTTCTACCAGGAAAAACGCATGGGCCTAGTGGGCGACCACTATACGGACCCCGCTCTCCTCGCCAAGCTGCCGGGAACCATGGCCATCGGCCACACGCGCTATTCGACCACGGGCGAAGTGGCGCTGCGCAATGTGCAGCCGCTCTTTGCCGAGCTCGAAGCCGGCGGCATAGCCATTGCCCACAATGGCAATTTCACCAATGGTTTGACGCTGCGCAAGCAGATCATTGCAACCGGC
>NZ_JAFKHD010000171.1 GCF_017307565.1 Devosia sp. | reverse complement strand
TACACCTACTTCAAGGAAATCCCTGTCGATATCCTCGAAGCCGCCCGTATGGATGGCGCCGAACTGTGGAACGAGATCACCCACGTGCTCGTGCCCATGGCCGTTCCCGGCATTGCCTCGACCCTGCTGCTCAATGTCATCCTCGCCTGGAACGAAGCCTTCTGGACGATCACGCTGACCTCAGGCCGTGCCGGCACCTTGACCGCCTTCATCTCATCCTTCTCGTCGCCGCAGGGCCTGTTCCTCGCAAAACTCTCCGCCGCCTCGCTCCTCGCCATCGCCCCGATCCTGCTGCTCGGCTGGTTCAGCCAGAAACAGTTGGTTCGCGGCCTGACCTTCGGTGCGGTGAAATGATGGCCGCAGGACTTTCAGTCGACACCCTCCCCCTTGTGGGGAGGGATCAAGGGTGGGGGGCTCTTCTGAGCCCACTACACCCCGTCAATTTCACTCATTCATCGATTTCGCTCAGGTAAGGACCAAAAAATGGGTTCCATCACCCTCGAACACGTCAACAAGTCCTTCGGTGAAGTCGAAATCATCCCGGACATTTCGCTCGACATCAAAGACGGCGAGTTCGTCGTCTTTGTCGGCCCCTCGGGCTGCGGCAAGTCCACGCTGCTGCGCCTGATCGCGGGCCTCGAAGACACAACCTCGGGCACGATCAAGCTCGATGGCCAGGACGTCACCGATGCGCCGCCAGCGCGGCGCGGCCTCGCCATGGTTTTTCAGTCGTATGCGCTCTATCCGCACATGACTGTTAGGGACAACATCGCCTTCCCATTGAAAATGGCGAAGATGCCGCAAGCCGAAATCGACAAGAAGGTCGACTACGCCGCGCGCACCCTTAACCTGGGGTCATATCTCGATCGTCGTCCGCGCGCGCTTTCCGGCGGTCAGCGCCAGCGCGTCGCTATCGGCCGCGCCATCGTGCGCGAGCCCAAGGCATTCCTCTTCGACGAACCCCTGTCGAACCTTGACGCAGCGCTGCGCGTCAACATGCGCCTCGAGATCACCGAACTGCACCAGCAGCTCAAGACGACCATGATCTACGTGACCCACGACCAGGTCGAAGCCATGACCATGGCCGATCGCATCGTGGTGCTCAATGCCGGCAATGTCGAACAGTTCGGCTCGCCGCTCGACCTCTACAAGAAGCCCGCCAACCGCTTCGTCGCTGGCTTCATCGGTTCGCCGAAGATGAACTTCGTCGATGGCCCGGAAGCGGCCAAGCACAACGCCCATTCCATCGGCGTGCGCCCCGAGCATTTTAAGCTCTCGACCACCGAAGGCGCCTGGAAGGGCACGGTCGGCGTTGCCGAACAGCTCGGCTCCGACACCTTCCTGCATGTACAGACCGAGGGCCTCGGCCTCATGACCATCCGCACCGACGGCGACCAGACCTTTAAGCACGGCGACGTCGTCTGGCTGACGCCCGACCCCTCGCGCATCTACAAGTTCGATGCTGCGGGCAAGGCGATCTGATCATGCGCGACGCTGCCCCCTCCGTCGTCATTACCGGGCTTGTCCCGGCAATCTATCTGGCGGCAAGTTGCGGTGCCGTTTCTCTTCCACCGGGTCATTCCCGCGAAAGCGGGAACCTCTGTTTCCTTTCAACGGAGGTTCCCGCTTTCGCGGGAATGACTCCGGGACTTAAGCCATGACCACCAAGCTCTCCGCTGCCAATCTCGACGCCATCACTTCAGTCGCGGTGCCAAAATACACCCGCGCCGATCTCTCTCCCGGCATCGTCCATTTCGGCGTGGGCAATTTTCATCGCGCCCATCAAGCCGTCTATCTCGACGCGCTCTTTAATCTGGGGGAGGGCCGCGATTGGGCCCTGATCGGCGCTGGCGTGCGCGAGACCGACGAGGCCATGCGCCAAAAGCTTATGGGCCAGGACTGGCTGACCACCGTCGTCGAGCAGGAAGCCGACAGCAGCTCGGCGCATGTCACGGGTGTGATGGTCGACTATCTCAAACCCGGCGATAGCGCTGCTGTCATCGCCAAGCTTGCCGATCCGGCCATTCGTATCGTCTCGCTGACCATCACCGAGGGCGGCTACTACATCGATCCGGCTTCGCAAAAATTCGATCCGAAGCATCCCGACATCGCCTATGACGCCGCGCATTTCGATGCACCCAAAACCGCCTTCGGCCTGATCCTTGCCGGTCTCGTCGCGCGGAAAAACGACGGTCTCCAGCCCTTCACCGTCATGAGCTGCGACAATATCCCCGGCAATGGTCACGTCACCGAGAACGCCGTCGCCGGCCTCGCCGCCCTGATCGACCCTGCGCTTGCCGCTTGGGTGAAATCTTCGGTGGCTTTCCCGAACGGCATGGTCGATCGCATTACGCCTGCGACCTCCGATCGCGAGAAAAAACTCCTCGCCGACAACTTTGGTATCGACGACGCCTGGCCGGTCTTTTGCGAGAACTTCAAGCAGTGGGTGCTCGAAGACAATTTCCCCGCCGGTCGTCCGGCGCTGGAGAAGGTCGGGGTGCAGTTTGTCCCTGACGTCGCGCCCTATGAGCACATGAAGATCCGCATCCTCAATGGTGGCCACGCAACCATCGCCTATCCGGCGGGGCTCATGGATATCCACTTCGTCCACGAGGCGATGGAGAACCCGCTGGTCGCCGCCTTCCTCAAGAAGGTCGAAACCGAAGAGATCATTCCGGTCGTGCCGCCGGTGCCCGATACCAACCTCAATGACTATCTCGCGCTCTGCGAAAAGCGCTTCGCCAATCCCAAAATCGGCGACACGATTCGGCGTCTCTGCCTCGATGGCTCCAATCGCCAACCGAAGTTTATCATTCCCTCGGCCTTGGATAGGGTCAACGCTAACAGTCTGCTAACCGGGCTGGCTCTCGTGAGTGCCCTTTGGTGCCGCTATTGCTACGGCACGACCGACAGCGACGCGGTGATCGAACCCAACGATCCAAACTGGGATCGTCTCACCGCACAATCGAAGAAAGCCAAGGAAAATCCGGCCGCCTGGCTCGAAATGAGCGACATTTATGGCGACCTCGCCAAGGCTCCATCCTTCATCGCAGCCTTCACTAAGTCCTTGAATTCTCTGTGGACGCAGGGGACTAAGGCCACGCTCGAAGCCTATCTCGCTAATCGACTTTAGCCAGATAGCTCGGGCGTGGCCCCTAGCTCATCGCCACGCCTTCCGCTAAGGTCCCGCCGGGACCGAGAAGAGAGGGCGGCGTGTCGCAAAACCTCCTGGTGGGAGTGGACGTAGGAACCGGCAGTGCCCGGGCTGGCGTATTCACGCGTGACGGCAAACTATTGGGCCGTCACGAAAATCCGATCCTCATGCGGCGCACCGACGCCAATTTCGCCGAGCACGACAGCGAGGATATCTGGTCCGCCGTCTGCCTCGCCGTCCGTGCTGCCATGGCTGAGGCCAAGGCCGACCCGGCCGATGTCGTCGGTATCGGCTTCGATGCCACCTGTTCCCTCGTCGTCCGTGATGCCTTGGGTGCTCCGGTCACCGTCTCCAAAGACGGAGAAGATCGTTGGGATACAATAGTTTGGCTCGATCACCGCGCTCTTGAAGAAGCAGACGAATGCACCCGAACGGGCCATGAAGTGCTCCATTATGCCGGCGGTGTAATGTCGCCGGAAATGGAAGTGCCCAAGCTCATGTGGCTCAAGCGTAACCTGCCAAAAAGCTGGGCCCGCGCGGGCCAGATGTTTGATCTTGCTGACTTTTTATCCTGGAAAGCCACCGGCTCGCTGGCCCGGTCGCAGTCGACCCTCACCTGCAAATGGACCTATCTCGGCCACCGCACCCCCGGCTGGCAGCAGGATTTTCTGGAGCTCGTCGGCCTCGGCGATCTCATTGAAAAGGCTGCGCTTCCTGAAGTTGCGAGCCCGGTTGGCGACGATCTTGGCGCCCTGACCGAAGCCGCAGCAGCGCAGCTCGGCCTCACCGCGAACTGCCATGTCGGAGCCGGCCTTATCGACGCCCATGCCGGGGCCCTAGGCGTGCTGGGCGCCTTCGCCCCAGACGTCGACACCATCGACCGTCATCTGGCGCTGATCGCCGGAACATCGAGCTGTGTCATGGCTTTATCGGCCGAAGATCGCCCAACCACCGGCGTTTGGGGGCCGTATTTCGGGGCGGTTCTGCCCGGTGTCTGGCTTAATGAGGGGGGGCAGTCGGCCACCGGCGCGCTGCTCGATCATATCATCCGCTGGCATGGGGCGGGGGGCGAACCGACGCGCGAACGGCATTTGGCGATTTGTCGCCGGGTGATGGAATTACGCGAGGTCGAAGGTCTGGCTCTGGCTAACCGCTTGCACGTATTGCCGGATTTCCATGGCAATCGTTCGCCGCTGGGTGACCCGTTTGCGCTCGGCGTTATCTCGGGCCTGACGCTCGACAGTGATTTTGACTCGCTGTGCCGCCTCTATTGGCGCACCTGTGTTTCGATTGCGCTCGGGGTTCGGCATATTCTCGAGACGCTGAACACGCGTGGTTATGCGATCGATACGCTCCACATCACCGGCGGGCACACAAAAAATCCTTTGTTGATGGAGCTTTACGCTGACGCTACTGGCTGCACGGTGGTGGAGCCTTCGACGCCGGATGCGACCCTGCTGGGGATGGCGATGGTGGCGGCGAATGCGGCGGGGATTTATTCGAGTTTGGATCAGGCTTGCCTTGCCATGCAGCAGGGTGGGACGTCGCGGGCGCCCAACGAGGCCGCGCGGGGGCAGTTTGATCGGGATTATCGGATTTTCCTGGAAATGCTGAAGCAGCGGCAGGCCATTGACGCGATGAACTAGATCCGGCGGCAGGAGTTTCCTGGGACGAATTTCGGAGCGAGAACAAAGTCTTGCGCGGGTTCGCTTGATGCCTCTGGATCGGTGATACGGTGCAGCAGGCGGCGGGCGATGATGTTGCCGAGCTGGAGCGTATCCTGCACCACCATGGTGATGCGCGGGGTGATGACGCTGCTCCATTGCACGTTGTCGATCATGGCCAATGAGATGTCATCGGGGCACGAAAAGCCTAGCTCCTGCATGGCCTGGAGTGCCGCTAATGCTACCGCATTGTTAGCACCGAGAATGGCGGTTGGGCGTTC
>NZ_JAFKHD010000170.1 GCF_017307565.1 Devosia sp. | reverse complement strand
GATCACGTCCGTGCCCTGATGGATCAGCTGGTAGAAGGCGTGCTTACCATTGGTGCCCGGCTCGCCCCAAACGATCGGGCCCGTCGACCAGCCAACCGGCTTGCCGTTCAGCGTCACTGACTTGCCGTTCGATTCCATATCCTGCTGCTGCAGATAGGCCGGGAAACGGCTCAGACGCTGGTCATAGGGCAGCACCGCATGGGTCGAGAAACCCCAGGCATTGCGATACCAGACGCCCAGGAGGCCCATGATGACAGGCAGGTTCTTTTCGAGCGGCGTCTCGAGGAAGTGACGGTCCATCGCATCGGCGCCGGCGAGGAACTTTGCAAAGTTGTCGTAGCCAACTGCCAACGCCACTGGCAGGCCGATAGCCGACCAAACGGAGTAGCGACCGCCAACCCAGTCCCAGAACCCAAAGATGCGGTCTTCGCGGATGCCGAATTTGGCGCAGGCCGGCAGATTGGTCGAAACCGCGGCAAAGTGGTTCGGCACCGCTTCTTCGCCCAACGCATCGGCCAGCCACTTGCGGGCCGAATGCGCATTGGTCATCGTCTCGTCGGTCGTAAACGTCTTCGAGGCGACGATGAACAGCGTCTTCTTGGGGTCGAGCCCCTTCAGCGTGTCATGGATATGCGCGCCGTCGACATTGGAGACGTAGTGGGCGCGCAGGTCCGGCCGCGTATAGGGCGCCAGCGCCAGCGTCACCATCACCGGGCCAAGGTCCGACCCGCCGATGCCGATATTGACCACATCGGTGATCTGCTCGCCGCCATGGCCGCGGATTTCGCCCGACCGCACCGCATTGGTATAGGTCTCGATGGCCTTCAGCACGGCCCGCACGTCGGGCATCACGTCCTGGCCATCGACTTCCACCGGCTTGTCGCCCTGATAGCGCAGCGCCATGTGCATCACGGCGCGGTCTTCGGTGATGTTGATGTGCTCGCCTTCGCACATCTGTGCGCGGCGCTCTTCAACGCCGGCAGCACGCGCCAGGTCGAACAGCGCAGCCATCACCTCTTCGTCGATCCGGTTCTTCGAATAGTCGAGAAGGATATCCGCACCCGAGGCCGAAAACCGCTGGAAGCGGTTCGGATCTTCGGCAAACAGCAGCCGCATCGGCTGGCCCTCGATCGACTTCTTGAGCTTGCCCAGCGTTTCGAACCCGGCCTTACGCCCAGACTTAGCCATCAGCTTATTCTCCCGAGGAAATCTATCAGAGGACCGGCAGATCGCCGGCAGCCCAAGCGGCGCGCGTTTCGGCCGCAAAATCGGCCATGCGGCCGGCTTCGATCGCCGCCCGCGTGCCCGCGGTCAGCTCTTGATAATAGTGCAGGTTGATCTGCGAAAGGACCATGGCACCCAAAATCTCTTCCGTCCTTACCAGATGGTGGAGATAGGCCCGGCTCCAGCGCCGGCAATTGGGATTGGGCGACTGTTCATCGAGCGGACGATGATCATCCTTGTGCCGCGCATTCTTCAGATTGATGACACCGAAGCGCGTATAGGCATGGCCATGCCGCCCGGCGCGGGTCGGATGCACGCAGTCGAACATATCGACGCCGCGCTCGATGCCACCGAGGATATCGTCCGGCTTGCCAACGCCCATCAGATAGCGCGGCCGATCGGTCGGCAGTTCCGGCGTGATGTCGGACAGCACGCGGAACATGACTTCCTGCGGCTCACCCACGGCGAGGCCACCGATGGAATAGCCATCGAACCCAATCGACTTCAAACCCGCCGCCGATTTCGCGCGCAGCTCGGCATCGTCGCCGCCCTGCACAATGCCGAACAAGGCCCGGTTCTGCTGGTTGTTGAAGGCGGTCTTGGAGCGATCCGCCCAGCGCAGCGACAATTGCATCGCGCGCTCGATTTCCTTTCGCTCGGCAGGCAGTGCAATGCACTCGTCGAGCTGCATGATGATGTCGCTGTCGAGCAGCGTCTGGATTTCGATCGAACGTTCCGGCGTCAGCTCATGGGACGAGCCGTCGATATGCGATTTGAAGGTCACGCCCTTCTCGGTCAGCTTCCGGAGCTTGGCGAGGGACATGACCTGAAACCCGCCGCTATCGGTCAGGATCGGCCGCTGCCAGTCCATGAAATCATGGAGGCCACCGAGCGAAGCCACGCGCTCCGCACCGGGCCGCAGCATCAGGTGATAGGTGTTTCCAAGCAGAATATCGGCGCCGGTCTCGCGCACCTGCTCGGGATACATGGCTTTCACCGTGCCAGCCGTGCCCACCGGCATGAAGGCTGGCGTATTGATCTCGCCACGCGGCGTGTCGATGCGGCCGCGCCGCGCCGCGCCATCGGTTGCGAGAAGGGAAAAGGTGACCTGTTTCGTCGTCGTGCTCATGGGGCGGGGTTCTAGCGGGTTACCCCGCCAGAAGGAAGGCCCATGCCGCTAAACCGACGATGCAGCCGGGGGAGCAAAATTGTTGTTTCGCTCAAGCACGACTTTCAGCCGCTCCTGCACGACCGAACGGGCCTGCCACCAGTCGCCGCTGCGCACCGGAATGCGGGCCACCAGCGTCATGGTGCTATCGCCCAGGGTATCGAGCCAGACGTCGGGCTTGGCTGCCGTGTCCGAATATTCCGTCGACACTGCATTGGCGACCTCGGCGCGAATCCGGTCGAGATCGGCCGAGCGCGGTACGTTGAAACGGACCTCGACGATGCGATGGTTTTCGCGGCTGTAGTTGATGATCTTCGCATTGGAGAGTTTCGAATTCGGCGCGAAGAGATAGAGCCCGTCGATAGTGCGCAGCTGCGTGGCAAAGAGCCCGATTTCAACCACCGTTCCGACTATCCCATCGGCGTCGATATAGTCGCCCGAATTGAATGGCCGCAGGAAGACCAGCATGATCCCGGCGGCGATATTGGCCAGCGTTCCCTGAAGGGCCAGGGCAATGGCCAAACCCGCAGCGCCGAGTACCGCAAGGATAGACGCGGTCTGCACGCCAAACTGGCCGAGCACGACGATGATCGTGACGAAGAGAATGCCATAGCGAACCACCTGTCCCGCCAGCGGCGCCACCGTCGCATTCTGTCTCAGCCGGCCCGCGAGGAAGCCGGTGATGTAGCGCGAGACCAGATTGGAGATCACCCAGCCGACCGACAACACCAATATGGCGATGGCCAGGGACCAGAGGTTGGCAATGACCCAGGCGGCCGAGATTCCGAAAATTTCCGCTTCTTGCATTCGATATTCCCCGTAGTAGTCGAGGACGAAAATCCTGACCATCGCGATGGTTGCAGCTCATCGCGGTCGGATTTTCGCCATGCTCGCCTGTCCCTATCGCCAAATCACTTTCAGTTGTTGAGGCCAATAATGATCCGCACCGCTTTTCTCGTCGCCGCCATTTCTCTCGCCGCCCTTCCCGCCTTTGCCCAGGAGGTAAACGAGATCGAGGGCCTCTATACCGGCAGCGGCGAAGGCGATCTGACGCTGGACCTTACCCATATCGAAGACGACCGCTACTCCATCTCGATCAACACCGTCGTGCCGATCCAGGAAGAATTCATGGGCTGTGCCGGCGGCATCGATGGTGAGGTTCTGCTCTCCAAAAAGGGCGGAAATTTCTTCGTCGAAAACGAGTCTTATGACCCCAAGGACGAATCGCCGCTCAATCAGCGCTATTGCGAAATCGGCATCATCTTTGATGGCCAGGGCGGCGTGACCCTCGAAGAGCGCGATGGGTGCCTCGAATACCACGGCGCCTCCTGCGGTTTCTCCGGCAACCTCATCCACGACGGCGCAGCCGGCTAAGGGCACCAGACCCTAAAATACCGCATCCACGGCTTGCATGCCCAGGTTGATCGCCCCGACTATCAGGGCGATCTCCACCCCAAGCCCGATCAGGCAAATGGTGCATCCGATGACCGCGCCGATCCCATCGCGGTTCAGCATCGAAAAGGCCAGCACGCAGAGCCCGACATTCGGCACGGCGTTCGAAAACGGAATGGGTATGGTCATGGCCACGCTGATCAGCATGGCAAAAAGTCCGTAGGGTACTGTGGCTGCCGCGCCGGTCATCCAGCGCATCCGGGGGCGCGAAAACCGGGCGATGATCCCGCTCACCTTCGCCACCTGTTCGCTACCCTTGAGCAAGGGCGCCACCGGCAGCTTTCGCTCGCCGATAATGCGGGGCAAGTGCACGGGGCGCCCCAGAACCATGGCTAGCGCCACGGCAAAGGCCGTCCAGGCGAGAAGGCCGCCAAAGCCAGGCGGCCCGGGAATCATGTTGAGCAGGGTCAGCATCAGGATCAGCAGGCGATGCGCCCCCGGGCCCATTGCCTCGATCAGCCGCCTGAATGTCAGCTTCTCGTCGCCGCTCGCCGCGACCGTTCTGAGGCCAATCACGATGCGATTGGTGTAGCGAACGATCGGCGGCGTCGTACGGCTCACGCCTCGTCGTCCTCGCTGGCTGCGCGGAACAAGAGTGAGGAATCGCCGTAGGAATAGAACCGGTAACCGTTGGCTATCGCATGCGCGTAGGCCGCCTTCATGGTGTCGAGGCCCGAAAAGGCACTAACCAGCATGAAGAGCGTCGACTTCGGCAGGTGGAAATTGGTCATCAGAATATCGACGGTCCGGAACTTGAAGCCCGGGGTGATGAAAATGTCCGTGTCGCCCATGAAAGGCTGCAATTGCCCGGTGGCGCGCGATGCCGTTTCGAGCAGGCGCAGGCTGGTCGTGCCCACGGCGATCACCCGGCCGCCCAGCGCACGCTTGGCGTTGATGCGCTCGACCGTCGCCTGATCGATATCGCCCCATTCGGAATGCATGACATGGTCTTCCGTGTCATCCACCTTCATGGGCAGGAAGGTCCCTGCCCCCACATGCAGCGTTACGCGCTCCATGGTGACGCCGAGATCGCTGAGTTGCTGCAGCAGTTTTTCCGTGAAATGCAGCCCGGCAGTGGGCGCAGCCACGGCGCCGTCTTCGGCCGCATAGACGGTCTGGTAGTCGACCTTGTCGCGTTCTTCGACAGCGCGCTTTGCCCCGATATAGGGCGGCAACGGCATGGCGCCGTGCGACTTGATCGCCTCGTCGAGTTCAGCGCCGCCGAGTTCGAATTCGAGCGTCACTTCGCCCGTGTCGCCCTTGCCGGCCACGCGAGCCTTCAGGGCGTCCGCCTGGCCGTTGCCCAGTTCCAGTTCATC
>NZ_JAFKHD010000169.1 GCF_017307565.1 Devosia sp. | reverse complement strand
TCTGTTTACGCGTGCCGTTCTTTAGTTTCCTTCCATCTTAGCGGTTGTACGGCATGTACCACTTCACCAGACCCTCGTCGCCCTTGGACAGGATCTTGGTGCCGCGGTTGGTGCGGATGTACTTGGCGTTGTGGCTGATCAGGCGGTGGCGCTTGCCGGCAACGCCGGCCTTCACCTTACCCGAGGCGGTGAAGCTGAAACGCTTCTTGGCGCCGGACTTGGTCTTCATCTTGGGCATTTTGCGGGTCCTTATTGGTCTTAACAGGCTCTTGCGAGCCCGTCGCTTTCAAAGACCGCCACGGCATGCCTTTTGGCCGGGCGGTCCGGAGATGGCGCTCTATAGGGGGAATAGGGGAGAAAGGCAAGACCTGCGGGTGAGGCAGCACGTGCAAACGATCCAACACAAATGCGTGCTCAACCTTGCCGAACATTCATGAAACTCGAGGGCGGCCTCAAGCGTATTTCCTGCGAGCTTCTGATGCAGACGCTTACCAAGCAATAGGAGATTATCATGCGTCTTTTCAAGACTTTCGCTGTCGCCGCCTTCCTCGCCACCTCTGCAGGCGCCACCATGGCCGCCCCTTATGAGGCACACACTTCGCTGCGCGGACTCGACCAGGCCAACTACGCCACAGTGTTGAAGGTCAGCCCTTCCGAAGCACGCCAGATGGCAATCAGCGTCGACACTGCTGCGCTGCAGCAGATCATCAAGAACAACCCCGCCCTGGCTCGGACCGTGGTCCAGCAGGGTTTCACCATCAGTGAAATCGTTGGGCTCGACTCGAGCGGCGGCGGCACCAGCGTCACGCTCTATGCGCTCTGACCTCTAGAGCATGCCAAAACGGGCGGCCAATGGCCGCCCGTTTTGTTTTCAGTGCGCCCCGGCGGTGACCGCGTCGTCCTTGTAGTGCCTGAGGGCGATGAAGACGGCGACCGCCAGCAAGCCGATCAGGCTCGCAGCACTCAGCAGCACCATGCCATGGGCATTCGAAAAGGCCGATCGCGCGGCCTCGATCAGTGGCTGCCCGGCTGGTCCGAGCTGTTCGGCCGCAATCATGGTTTCGCCGATGGAATAGGCAGCACTGACCGGCAAGTCGCTGGCAAGTTCAACCGGAATGCGCAAGGCACCCGAATAGCTCGAGGCCAGCAGCACCCCAAAGAAGGTGATGCCAAGGCCCGCGCCCAGCTCATAACCCGTGCCTTCGAGCGAGCCGGCGACGCCGGCCTTCTCGGGCGGAGCGCTCGACATGATGGCGATGGACGAAGCGGTCAGACCGATGCTGAGCGCCAGACCCAGGGCCACCATCAGCGCGACGACGCCAGGGCCGGGATTGTGAAAATCGCTGAAACCGAGCCCGGCAAGACTCAATGCCGCGGTTGCCAGCGACACCGCCGCCACATTGCGCAGCCCCAATTGCCCGACAGCAAAGCCGGCGATCGGCCCGCCAATGCCCGAGGCAATCACCAGCGGCAACATGAAAAGACCGGCCTGAAGGGGGCTATGGCCAACGACGAATTGCAGCTCCTGAGCCACGGTCAGTTCCACCCCCGCCAGCGACCCACAAACGACCAGCGCCATGATCATGCCCATGCTGATCGCCGGGCGCGAAAAGAGCGACAGGTCGAGCATGGGCTCTGCGGAGCTCATCTGCTGGCGCACGAACCAGGCAAGAAGGCCGAGGCCGCCGACAAGGCTGGCGCCGGTCGCCAGCGGCGAACTGCCCGGCTTGAAGCCGGATTTTATCGCATAGACAGTCGCGATCAGACCCGCGATCAGGATCAGCGCCTGGCCGATGGTCCAGTTGCCGGTCGCCGTCGTCTCACGGCGCGGAATGGTGAAATAGGCGAGCGGCCAGACAATCATCATCACCGGCACGTTGATGAGGAAGACCGAGCCCCACCAGAAATGTTCGAGAAGGGCCCCACCGGCGAGAGGGCCGAGTGCGGCGCCAGCCGAACCGACCGTGCCCCAAAGGCCCAGCGCCAGGGCGCGTTCCTTGGAATCCTCAAACGTCTGGCGAATGATGGCGAGAACATTGGGCATGATCATCGAGGCGCCGAAAGCCAGGCCCACGCGGGCCGCGATCAGCATCGTCGCCGTCGGCGCAAAGGCCGCGGCGACGGAAGCCACCAGAAAGACCAGGAGACCGGTCAGCATCATCCGCCGGTGCCCGACGCGGTCCGCCAATGTGCCCATGGGCACCAGCAGGCCCGCCATCATCAGCGGATAGATGTCGATGATCCAAAGAATCTCGGTGCCACTCGCGCCCAGGGCAAGCGTCAGCGAAGGCACGGCGATGTGCAGGATCGTCATGTCGATGACGACAGGAAGAAAAGCCAGCATGACGGCCAAAAGCACCAGCCAGCGGTTGCGCGGGGATGACATTTCCAGTTCCTCTTGGCAGACAGACCTATCGCTGCCGGATGACCGGCTATATAAATCCGTCTGGACGGATTGAAAAGAGATCGCCATGGGCCGGAAACAAACAATTGATCGCGGCGCGCTGCTCGATGCCGCCGAGCGCGTGGTGCTGCGCGATGGCGCGGGCCAGTTGACCATGGATGCGGTGGCTGCCGAGGCAGGGGTCAGCAAGGGTGGCGTTCTCTATGCCTTTCCCAGCAAGGACGCGCTGATCGACGCGCTCTTTACCCGCGCCTTTGCCGCTATGGACGAAATCGGTGACGCCTTTTTGGCCTCGGCTGGCGATACGCCGGAGAATCGCGTCCGGGCGCATGTGCTGGGCAGCAAGGGCGCAAGCGAACTCGTTACCGAGCGCTCGCTGGCCCTGATCGCCAATTTCATGCGCTCACCGCAATATCGGCAGGGCGCCCAGGACTATTATCGCGAAGCGCTCGCCAAGCTCGACACGTCAACGCCTGCCGGCCGCAAGGCCCGCCTGGCTCTCCTCGCGGTCGAAGGCGCAGCAACCCTGCGCGGCTTTGATCTCTATTCGATCACCGAAAAGGACTGGCAGGACATCCACGCCGATATTTTGGACCTCCTGCTCGGCTAGGCCCGCAAGGGGGAGGTTGGGGGGATGCCGGCAAGCGCGAATGTCCTCTCAGGCCCGGGCGGCCTTCAGCATCGGCTCGATGTGGTTTTCGAACAGCAGGCCAGGCTGCTCCGCCATCGCCGCCGCATAGGCCGCTTCCGCCGCCAGCGACACGCGCAGGAAACGCGCGACGCCGGCCACATCCACCGCCGAAAGCCCATAAAAGCCCGCTTCGAGCCGGCGCAGGATTTCGGTTTTCGATGCAATCATCCCTGCCGCCACATCCTTGCCGTTGCTCATCGAGCCATCGCGCTTGATGTAGTCGTGCAGTGGCGCCCCCAGATGCATGGAGAGCGGCACCTTGCCATAGAGCTGCAGCAGCAGTTCGAGATCGGTCATGTTGCTCAGGCCCGGATCGTAACGGGCATCGGTCTTCGTCCGGTCCCACACCACCATAGAATCCATGGACAGGCTCACCCACTTGTGTTCGCCAGGCGTCAGTTCCCGGTCCGGCCCGTCCCCGACATAACGCAGGTGGTCGAATTCCATGGTCATGACATCGAGCGCCGTGGTCACGATCGCATGGGTCTGCAGCGCTGCGACGGCCAATTCCAGCTTTTGCGGCTTTAGCCGGTCGTCGGCATCGAGAATGGCGACATAGGGCACGCTCAATTGCGCCAGCGCCACATTGCGGGTGCGCGAGGCGCCCGTGCCGATGCCGCCGCTGGTCATGAAGACCTGCCGGTCGTCCCTCAAACCCTGTTCCTCGAGAAAACCGGCATAGTCGAAGCCATCGTCGGCGATGATGAAATGCTGCCAGTCGGCATGGGTCTGGGTGAGCACGCTCTGCACCGTGGTGGGCAGGGTGTCCTGGGCGCGGAAGGCGGGCGTAATGACGGCGACGGTTCGGGACTGGGTCATAAAAATGCCTCTGATCGCTTCGCTGGCGCCGCCGGCTCAGGCTTGAACACGCGGGCCATAGGACCCATATCTGCCTCAGCCTGTCGATGCCAGAGTTTTGGGTCGGCAGTATTCGTTGCTTGCTTGAACAAGGACGGCGTAGATGTCGCGTATATCGGTCTTTTCCGCGCCTTTTCTCCTCGGCTTCGACAGCTTTGAGGAGAGGATCGATCGGCTTGCCCGGTCTGCGGACGGCTACCCCCCTTACAATATCGAGCGCACCGTCGGCGAAGACGGGTCGGAACGCTTCATCATCTCCATCGCGGTTGCCGGATTTTCCGACGCTGAACTGGAAGTGATGAGCGAGGACAACCAGCTTAACGTTCGCGGAAAGCAGAAGGACGAGCCGGGGCGGGAGTTCCTGCACCGGGGCATTGCCGCCCGGCAATTCCAGCGCACCTTCCTTCTTGCCGATGGCATGATCGTGAAAGATGCAACTTTGAGCCATGGCATGCTCGTTATTGCTCTTGAGCGTCCTCGCGCGCCCAAGCTAGCCCGCCGTATCGACATTCGCTCGCTTTGAAGGAAAGGGCCAAAAAATGATGGATAGACGCAATACCGACGCCGTTCCTGCCGACGCGCATCCGCTTCGGCACCTCACGCAGGCTCAGTTCGCTGCCCTTGGCGGCAGCGCCGTGGCCTATATCAAACCGGTTTCGGGCCTCGTGCTCTCGCACATGATCCGCGACGCCGAGTTCAACGAGACCGAGCTCTACCAGCTCGTCATGTCCGCAGACGGTACCCCGCTCATGGTGGCCGATACCGAAGATGCGGTGAACGAGTGGCTCGGCGACAAGAATCTGGGCCTCGCCACGCTGCACTAGGCCTTGTCGGCAGTCCTGCCGCAGGAACTAGCCAATCAAAACAAAAACCCCGCGAACCCTTGGGGTCCGCGGGGTTTTGATTTGATGGTGCCACGCTATCAGGCGGCGCAGGAATCCTCGAGCGGCGTGATCAGCAGCGCATAGAGGCGCTTCACGTCCGTCTCGCGGCGCAATTGGTCGATGACGCTTTCGGTACGCAGGAGCCGCGCCACGCGCGACAGGGCCTTCAAGTGATCGGCGCCGGCGCCGACAGGCGCGAGCAGCATGATCACCACATCGACCGGCTGGTCATCCACCGCATCGAAGTCGATGGGTGTATCCAGTCGGGCGAAGACAGCGGTCACGCCTTTGAGACCATTGAGCTTGCCATGGGGGATAGCAATACCATTCCCCAGGCCAGTCGACCCCAGTTCCTCGCGGCCAGCAA
>NZ_JAFKHD010000168.1 GCF_017307565.1 Devosia sp. | reverse complement strand
TCGACGACATTGCGTTCCAGACCAATCTGCTGGCACTCAATGCGTCGGTCGAAGCGGCGCGCGCCGGCGACGCCGGCAAGGGTTTTGCGGTGGTCGCGGTCGAAGTGCGGCGCCTCGCCCAATCGGCGGCGCAGGCTTCGTCGGACGTCAAGGCGCTGATCGAAACCTCGTCGGGCGAAGTTGACGCTGGTACGCGGCTTGTACGCGAGGCGGCCGCAAAGCTGGCCTCGATGCTTGATGCGGCGCACTCCAATTCCGCCCTGATGGACGGTATTGCCCGGGACAGTCGCGAACAGGCGGCTGCCATCGAAGAAGTTACGGTTGCCGTGCGGCAGATGGACGAAATGACTCAGCATAACGCCGCACTGGTGGAAGAAACCAATGCAGCTATTGAGCAAACCGAAGCGCAGGCGAGTGAACTCGACCGGATCGTGGCCGTATTCCGCACTGACGAGCGCGATACTGCGCCCGTCGCTGCGCGGCCTTCGCGTCCTGCACCCAAGCCAGCGAGCACGCATAAGGCCGCGAGTGCCTATCTCAGTCACGGCAATGCCGCAATCTCGAGTGACTGGGACGAGTTCTGACCGACATCTTCCCGCCCGGCCGGCGATGCTGGTTTGGTGGTTTGTTTGATCATCGAATATTCAAAGGGGCGCCAATTTGGCGCCCCTTTTTCTCGTGCTGGGACAGAGGCCTACAAGGAGGCGAGCCAAGATTGGCCCGATCCGCGTTAACGGTGAATGCAGGTCGCAATTTCGGAGATTACTTACTCGTTCCAATTGCTTGCGACGCAAAAATGGAAGTTACGTCTAGTTGTTGTTTTGAGTGTTGATTTCACGACAACTTAATTCGAATAACTTTCTATTTGTAGAACAAGGAATTGTTAACCGGTGAGGCGCAGCCTCTTGCGGAGGATGGTGGGCGGCCACCACTCCAGCATGAGGTCAGAGGATGCGAGTTCTGGGCTTTGGACGGAGTATTTCGACACGTGACCTAGAAGCGCGAAGCGAAGCGATTTCGCGCAGCCAGGCGGTCATCGAGTTTACCCTTGAGGGTATCATTCTGACGGCGAACGACAATTTTCTTTCGGCGATGGGCTATCGCCTCGATGAAATCGTGGGCAAGCACCATTCGATATTCTGCGATCCCACTTATGCACGTAGCGAAGAATATAAGGCCTTCTGGGCTGACCTGCGTCGCGGAACCTTTCAGTCGGCGGCCTATCAGCGCTTCGCCAAGGGCGGACGGGAAGTCTGGATCCAGGCGAGCTACAATCCCGTGCTCGACCGCGCGGGCCAGCCGGTCAAAGTCATCAAGTTTGCGACCGATATCACCGAACAGGTGACGATCGCCGCCGATCACAAGGCACAGGTCGAGGCCATTTCTCGGGCCCAGGCCGTTATTGCCTTCAACCTGGATGGAACCGTTATCGAGGCAAACCAGAATTTTCTGGCAACTCTTGGTTATCGCCTGGACGAAATCGTCGGACGGCACCATTCGATGTTCTGCGATGCCAATTTTGCTGCGAGTCCGGAATACAAGGCGTTCTGGCGGCGGCTGGGCGAAGGCGAGTCCATTTCGGCCGAGTTCCAGCGTTTCGGCAAGGGCGGCAAGCCGATCTGGATTCAGGCCTCCTACAATCCGATCTTCAATGCCGCCGGCAAGGTGGTGAAAGTCATCAAGTTCGCGACAGATATTTCCGAGCGCAAGCGCGCCGAAGGGGTGATCGCACTCTTGACGGAAAGCCTCATGCGTATGGCCAAGGGCGATCTCGGGGGGCGGGTCGATACTGCCTTTACCGGGCAATACGAGGAATTGCGGCAGGCCTTCAACGAGTCGCTGACGCAGCTGGAGGTCATTGTCGGTGGGCTGCGCAATGCTTCCCGATCGCTGAAAACGGCGACTGCCGAAATCCTGACGGGTGCAAACGATCTATCGCAGCGGACAACCCGACAGGCGGCGACCATCGAGGAGACATCAGCCGCTGTTGAGCAGCTGGCCAGTACGGTTTCGGAAAATGCTCGTCGCGCCGCGACGGCGAGCGATAAGGCCCGCAACCTTGCCGAGGATGCCACCAAGGGCGGCGTGGTCATGTCCGAAGCAACTGAGGCGATGACCGCGATCGAAACCTCGTCGGCCAAGATATCGAACATCATCGGCATGATTGACGACATCGCCTTTCAGACCAACCTGCTGGCGCTCAACGCGTCGGTCGAGGCTGCGCGGGCGGGCGATGCCGGCAAGGGGTTTGCGGTGGTGGCGGTCGAGGTGCGACGGTTGGCACAATCGGCCGCGCAGGCCTCGTCCGACGTCAAGGCACTGATCGAAACCAGCGCGGGAGAAGTCAGGGCGGGCGCTCATCTCGTCGAGCAGGCGGCCCGCAAGCTCGACGACATCCTGCATGGAGCGGAGGACAGTTTTGGCCTTATCGAAGACATGGCCAAGGCCAGCCGGGAGCAATCGAGTTCGCTCAACGAAGTGGCTGTTGCCATCCGTCAGATGGACGAAATGACTCAGCACAATGCCGCGCTCGTGGAAGAGACCAATGCTGCCATCGAGCAGACCGAAACCCAGGCTGCCAAACTCGACGGAATCGTCGATGTCTTCCGTCAGGAGGCCAAGGGGCCGCGGCGAGAACTCTCTGCGGCGTAGCAGGTGTAGAACCTCCTTCACCCCTGAACTGCGACGAAGCGCAATAAACCGGAAATTTACCAAGAAACCCATAGAGTTCCCGGTATTGACCGTGACCCAAGACCGGGAACTTGTGGACGGCTCAAGCTTGTACATGCGCTAGTCAAAGGCCGGTTATGTCGAAATCTGCTCACGAGCTGCTCCAGTCGCGGCTGGAATTTGTTCAACTCGACGAAGAGGCAAGGGCCCGTCTGTCGCGTATCCGCCCCCTGATCGAGGCGCATCTGGTTCCCGCGCTCGAGCGGTTTTACGAGCACATCGCCACGGTTCCCTCGGTGGCCCGTTTCTTCGATGGCCAGCCGCACATGAAGCGTGCCCAGGGCAAGCAGGTGGGGCATTGGAGCGCGATTGCCTCTGGCCAGCTCGATACCGCCTATTTCGAGTCGAGCACTCGCATCGGCCTGCGTCACGCGCAGATCGGGCTCGAACCGCGCTGGCATATCGGGGGCTATAGCCTCATCGTCGAAACGCTCGTCACGGGCATCATCCGCGACTACATGGCCGAGGCGCTGAAGCCGGTAAAGGGGCGGTTCGGCCGCATGGTGGCGCGCGATTCCGAGGAGATCCTCAAGGATGTCGAGGTGATGACCGGCTCGCTGGTCTCGGTGCTCAAGGCCATCATGCTCGATATCGATATCGGCGTTTCCGCCTATTTCCAGAAGCTCAATGACGACACGCGCAAGGCGGACGATGCGGCGAAGGCCAAGATCGAAGCCGCTGTTTCCGCAGCCGGCGCCGTGCTGCAAGATGTGGCGCGAGGCGATCTGACGACGCGCGTGACGGCTGACCTCGAACCTGAATTTGACCAGATCAAGCACGACACCAATGCAGTGGCCGAGCGACTGAGCACGATCGTGACCCAGCTGCAGTCGACCTCGCGGCAGCTGAAGACGGCGACCAGTGAAATCCTTTCGGGCGCCAATGACCTGGCTGACCGCACGACGCGCCAGGCGGCGACCATCGAGGAAACGACGGCAGCCATCGAGCAGCTTTCGACCGCCGTGGTCGAAAATGCCAAGCGCGCGGCGACGGCCAGCGACAAGGCGCGCAATGTGGCTGAAAGCGCAACGTCCGGCGGCGAGGCGATGACCGCGGCCAACAGCGCCATGTCGGCGATCGAGACTTCGTCGGCCAAGATTTCCAATATCATCGGCATGATCGACGATATTGCCTTCCAGACCAATCTCCTGGCGCTCAATGCCTCGGTGGAAGCTGCGCGGGCAGGGGAAGCCGGTAAGGGCTTTGCGGTGGTGGCCGTGGAAGTGCGGCGCCTGGCCCAGTCGGCTGCTAACGCTTCGTCCGAGGTGAAGGCGCTGATCGAAACCAGTGCGGCAGAAGTGCGCAGCGGTACCCAGCTTGTCGCCAAGGCGGCCGAAGTGCTGCTCGATATTCTTGCCGGGGCGCAGGAAAGCGCGTCGCTCATCGACACCATCGCCCAGGCCAATCGCAGCCAGTCCTCGGCTCTAGAAGAGGTCACTATTGCTGTGCGGCAGATGGACGAAATGACCCAGCACAATGCGGCGCTGGTCGAAGAAACCAATGCCGCCATCGAGCAGACCGAGAGCCAGGCGAGCGAACTCGACAAGATCGTCGATGTCTTCCGCATCGACACCGTGGCCCAACCGGTGCAGGTGCGCTCCGCGCAACCCGTCCGTCGTGCGGCGCCCCGAGCCGTCGGCAACACTGCGCTCGCCTCGGACTGGGAAGCGTTCTGATCACCAAATACTCCTGACAGGGTTTGTCAGGCCAACCCGTCAGAACGAGGGCGCCGCAGATGGCGGCGCTCTTCGGAGGGTTTTCGTGGTCAGGCTTGAGATGGATCAGCTGAAAGATGGCGCGGCGGGCGCGGGCGAGGTGCCTGGGCTCGATGCGCTGCTGGTGCCACTGCCCCCAAAAATCCAGCTCCTGGCACGAGACCTTGTCGGCCAGGTTGCCGGCTATCCGGGGCTCAGCGGCAAGGTCATGCGGGGATGGCGCTCGGTCAATTTCCGGCACAAGCAGGCGGGCCATATCTGCGCCGTCTTTCCCTATGCCGACCGGGTGTCACTCTATTTCGAGCATGGGCGGATGCTCGATGACCCGGAAGGGCTGCTGCAGGGCGAGGACCTCAAGAAGGGGCGCTTCCTGCGTCTCTATCCTGGCGACGTCTTGCCCGAGGTCGCGGTTGGGCTCTTTGTCGCGGAAGCCATTGCGCTTTTTGGCTGAGCTGTGCTTTGAAGTCGGTCGGTTTCAAGGAGACGACCATGGCACGCATCGGCCTTGTGGCACATGACGACAAGAAGGACGATATGTGCGCCTGGGCCGAACGGCACCGGCACAAACTGGCCGAGCATCAGCTCTGGGGTACCGGAACGACCGGCAGCCGCGTGAAGGCGGCGACGGGGCTCGAAGTGCAGCTGCTCAAGAGCGGTCCGCTCGGTGGCGACCAGCAGCTCGGGGCCATGATCTGCGAAGGCAGGCTCGACGTGCTGATTTTCTTCATCGATCCCATGTCGGCCCAGCCCCACGACGTCGACATCAAGGCGTTG
>NZ_JAFKHD010000167.1 GCF_017307565.1 Devosia sp. | reverse complement strand
ATCCACGAACTGCTCGCGGATGCGGATCACCGGATTGAGCGAGTTCATCGAGGATTGCGGGATGTAGGAAATGGTCTTGAACCACTCCTTCCGCACGTTCTCGGCGGTCACGGGTTTGCCGTCCGAGCTTTTCAGCCCGTATTCGATACTGCCGCGGGAGAGGTACATGGGCGACTGGATATCGCCATAGATCGCCTTCATCAGCGTCGACTTGCCCGAGCCGGATTCGCCGGCAATGCCGACGACGCAATTGTCGGGAATGGTCAGGGTCACGCCGTCGACGGCGTCGATGGTCCGGCTGCCGATGCGATAGCTGATTTTCAGATCGTTGAGCCGGATCATGACACACCACGCTTTGATGCAAAGGCCTGATTGAACCCTGTGGAAGTCAGGAACAGCCCGAGGAAGAGGGTAACGGTCGCGACGATCGGCGCCACGATCCAGGGATATTGCCCGGTGAACAGGGCATTGTAGCTCAGGGCCCAGAAGATGATGGAGCCGAGCGTCGGCACTTCCACTTTGGAGAGGCCAATCACCGCCAGCGTCGCCTCGGTATTGATGGCGAAGAGCACGGTGTTGATGAAGCCCACGAGGATATAGGCCGACACGTAGGGGAAGATTTCCTTAGCCAGAATGTCGACCGTATTGGCGCCCGAGAAGCGCGCCATATTGATGAATTCACGCTCACGCAGCGACAGCGCCATGGCGCGGACAGTACGCGCGTCCCAGGCCCAACCGAAAATGATGATGATCAGCCCGACGGTGAAGAACGAGGTGTTTCCCCGGATCAGCGCACCCAGAATGATCAGGATCGGCAAGAGCGGAATGGTGATGAACGTGTCGACAAAAAGCATGACGATGCGTTCGAACATGCCGCCGATATAGCCGGCGCTGAGGCCGACAATGGTCGCGACGATGGTCACGCCGACGGCCACCAGAATGCCGAGCATCAGCGAGTTCTTGATGGCAAAGACCAGGAACCAGAAAATGTCCTGCCCCAGCGCATTGGTGCCGAGCCAGTGGACGCCCGACATGGGCAGGTTTCGCATGTAGGTCGCCTGCACCGAGGGATCGGCCGGGGCAAACATGGGGAGAATAAAGCTGCCGAGACCCATGACGAGGAGGATAACGAGGCCAATGGCGAGGCGGGCATTGAGCAGCCAGAGAAGGCCACCCTTTTTCCGGCCAGGCTTGCCGGCGACGGGCGGGGCGACAACCAGCGCCACCGGATCGGTGTTGTTGATGTCGGTGCTCATTTGCTGCGGATCCGCGGATCGAGGAGAGGATAGATGAGGTCGATGACGAGACCGGCCGTGGCGACGGCGAGGATCGACAGCGTGATCGCGCCATAGAGGACGTTGTAGTCGCCGCCCGTCGCAGCGGTGCGCATGATCAGGCCGATGCCGGGATAGGAGAAGATGATCTCGGTGAGGAGAGCACCGTTAAAGATCATGCCCAGCGACAGGGCCAAAGCCGTCACCTGCGGCAGCAGCGCATTGCGGAACACATAGCGCGTCATGCGCGTCCAATTGGAAGCGCCCTTGAGCCGGGCATAGGTGACATAGGGCTCTTCGGTGGTCGCCACCGCCAGCGCCTTCATGGAGAGGATGTTCCAGCCAAAGCCCGCCAGCACCAGCGTGATCGCCGGCAAGAGCGAATTGTAGATGATCATGCCCACCTTGGGCCAGGTCATCTCGCCCACCGGGAAGGTTGGGGAGAGCGGGAAAATCGGGAAAATATAGGCCAGCAGCAGCAGAACCGTGACCGCGAGAATGTAATACGGGATCGGGTAGAGCAGGATACCGACGAATTCGAGGACCGAGGCGGCCTTCTTCTTGTGGAAGTAGCCAGCCACGAGCCCGACCATATTGCCGAGCAGCCAGGCGATCACCGTCGCGGTGAGCAGCAACCCCAGCGTCCAGGGTAGCGCCGTGACGATCATGGTCGACACTTCGGTCGGGTAATAGGTAAAGGACGGTCCGAAATCGAAGTCGATGACGACGCGCTTCAGATAGGACAGGTATTGGGTGAAGATATCGCCCTTGAGGCCATAGAGCGTCTCAAGGTTGACCCGCATTTCGGCGATGGCCTCAGGGGTGAGCGTGCCATTGGCGCGGCTCTGGATCTGCCCGATATAGCCATCCACCGGATTGATCGGCATGAGGCGAGGCAGCATGAACGTAATAGTCAGCCCGATAAACAGCACGGCAAGATAGAGGCCGAACCGTTTGGCGACATAGGCGAGAACACCCATCAGTCAGTCCTTCGCAAGGGCGCAGGCAAGAAACGCTGCGCGACGAAATAGAGGCCCGGAGAAGCGTTCAGCGCCGCTGGGACAGGCGCTGAACGGCTCCGGGGGACGCGGCGGCCGGGAGGACAGTGGCCATCGCGTAACTCGTCATCAGCTTATTGCTGGCCGGTCGGCTCGATCGAGACGATCGTCTTCTTGAAAGAACTCCACCAAGTGTAGGGCGCAGCGTAGAAGTTGTCCTGCTTGGGGAAGTTGGTCCAATAGGTCTTGTTGGTCGGGATCGTCGTCGGGATGTTCATGAGATTGATCATCTGCATGTCTTCCACGAGATACTTCGAGATGCTCCGGCCGTTTTCGAGGAATTGCGGGTCGTCGGTCGGCAGCTGGGCGCTGTCGGCCACAAGGTCAAAGATCCGCTGGTCGGTGACACGCATGAAGTTGCCTACAAGTGCGTCCGTCGAGTCCGGCGGGAGCACATAGGTCTCAGCGAACTGGCGCCAGGAGTTCTGCCAGTTCGAGTTATAGGTGCACGACTGCCCCCAGTTGATCATCAACTCGTTGCGGGCATTGGTGTTCTGGACCGTGGTCCATTCGCCATTGTCCACCTGGCGGGTATTGATGTTGAACCCGGCCTGGCGCCAGCTGTCGGCAATCGAGAAGCCGATGCGCTGGATGACCTTGTTCCAGTCGCCGGGGATGACGAATTCGATCACCCAGGGTGAGCCATCTTCGAGGGCGAAGAACCCATCGGCACCCTTCTTCATGCCCACCGATTCGAGGAGCTTGGCAGCCTCGGCCGGGTCATGCTTCCACCAGCCCATACCAAAGCCCTGCTCGATGGCATCGCCTGTCGGCAGCTGCGAGGCATCGACGCCCTGGGACGCCAGCGCATCGTTGAGTTCGGCGGCAAAGTTGGTGTTATAAGGCTTGTAGCCGTCGGCCAGCGTCAGCTCTTCGAGCCAGGACTGGAGCGGTGCGTAGTAGAGCGGGTTGGTGATCGGCGTATCTGCCAGCGGCAGGGCCCCGGCCTTGAACTGGCCGCTCATCGAGGAAATACCGACCTGCTGCATGTTGAGCGCCAGGGCCAGGGCCCAGCGGACTTCCGGCTTGTCGTAGGGCGCCTTTTGCAGGTTGATATAGACGCCATAGGAACAGGCGTCGTTCATGTCGTGATAGGGGAAGGTCGGCGAAAAGCTTTCCACATTGGGATTGCGCGCCTTGGCGGCCTGGATCGAGTCTGGGCTCATGAAGGTGTCGACGTCATACTGGTTCTGCACGAAGGCCAGCGCCCGCGTTTCTTCGGCACCAAAATCCTTGTAAAGCACGAATTTGGGTTTTGGCTGGCCGAGATTGCCCCAGCCGGAGCGCTCCCAGTCCTCGCGCAGCTCCCAAAGCTGCCAGGCGCCGTTGGGGTCAAATTCCTTGATCTTATAGGGCCCGAGGGTCACCGCATTGGTGTTCTGGAAGGTCACCACGGCATCGCCAAGCGGCTCATAGACGTGCTTGGGCACGATCACGAACTGGCTGCCCCAGGTATAAACGCCCATCACGGTCTGGAAATCGTAGGACGGACGCGAGGTTTCGACCTCGAACGTATAGTCGTCGATCTTCTTCCAGCTCTTGGCGAAGTTGGCGATCACCGCCACGCGACCAAGCTGGCTGCGATATTTTGTGTAGGTATCGAGCGAGTAGATCACGTCATCGGCGGTGAATTCGACGCCGTCACTCCAGTAGACGCCTTCGCGTAGTTTGACACGGAACTGGGTATGCTCGTCGTTGAGCACTTCAACGGGGCCAGCGGCGAGTTCGGGATAGGACTGGCCGGTGGCCGTATCCATTTCCCAGAGCCAGCTCCAGCCCAGCTCGCGGAAACCGCGCCAGATGGCGTAGGAGTTCATCGGGTTCTGTGCGGACGCATTGGCGGCGCGGCCATCAAAGGTCTGCACGATCAGCGTCTCGTTGCGCAGCGTGCCGACATCGGTCATTGCGCCTTGCGCAAATGCTGTAGTGGTCAACATGACGCCAAGGACAGACGCCATCAAAGAACGGCCAAGCCGAACCATATTTTCCTCCTTTGCCGGTCGCCAGCCCTCCAGCCGGTCAACCCACGAAACGCGAGGCGTTTCAGGGAGGTAGGGACGCGTTTTCAGCCCCGCGCACCGGGTCGATTCCGGGCGCGACCAGTCCGGCCGCAAAACTTTCCATGTCCTCCCGCGCGCTCCCGCAGCGGTCGCAAGATCGTTTTGTTGTTTTCGATTTCTTGCGATTACTAACGATTATGTACGGAACAGCCCCTTGTCAATGACCTTCACCGCGGCTCCACCAAATGCCGAACGGCGTCAGAATCGATCAAACGCGCCGCCCCGGCTCTGCCCAGCGCAACAGACATTCGAACCTCGATTCAGCAATGTCAGGGACTTACATAGCAGGTTGCCAAGCGGCGGCGCTCAGGATCGCGCAGGCTTGATCGGAAAACAACAGAATACGAAAATTTTCCGCACCAGGCGAAAGAAACACAATTTTCGAAAAGAGTCACAATTCTCCCGGACGGAGCGCTCCTTTAATGCACCTGCACCGAACCGAGCTGGAAAAACACCTGCAGGAGCGGCCCCAGCACGGCAGGGTCATATTCGTGGCTCTGGTCGGCCAGCGTTATCCGCTCGGCATTGTGAAGCCCCGAGGCCACCCAGTCGGCCCCGGCCGCCATGAGGGGAAAGCTCTTGTCCCCGTCGATGACCAGCACAGGCATGATGGCGTTCTGCCAGTGCTCGGGCGGGGTATCCCCGGCCTTGGCATCGGCAAGGATGCGATAGTCGTGCTCGATAGTCAGCCCGACCGCTGCGAAAGCCGGCCAGGCTGGGCTTTGCCGGACACCCTCGAGCTGCTCCTTGGGCATGCCGACGCCGAGGAGAAAATCACTCATCATCTCGGCGGCCCGCCCCTGCGCCGTCTGCGCCCGCCCCTTGTA
>NZ_JAFKHD010000166.1 GCF_017307565.1 Devosia sp. | reverse complement strand
CGGGCATCGTGCTCGCCACAATCTTCGTGACCTTTCCCTTCGTCGCTCGCGAACTCATTCCGCTGATGCAGGATCAGGGTTCGGGTGATGAAGAAGCTGCGCTTTCGCTCGGCGCTTCGGGCTGGCAAACCTTCTGGCGCGTAACGTTGCCCAACATCAAATGGGGCCTGCTTTACGGAGTGTTGCTTTGTAATGCCCGCGCTATGGGCGAGTTCGGCGCCGTTGCCGTGGTGTCGGGCAAGATCCGCGGGCAGACCACGACCATGCCCCTACAGGTCGAAATGTTCTACAACGAATACCAGAGCACGGCGGCCTTTGCGCTTGCTTCGCTCCTCGCCTTGCTGGCGCTCGTAACCCTGGTTCTCAAGACAGCGCTGGAATGGCGGTTCGGTGACGAACTCGCTGCCACCGGTCGCGGCCACTAACTGGAATAGAGATGGAAGTACGCGTTCAAAACGTCCGCAAGGAATTCGACCGGTTTCCCGCGCTTCACGATGTGTCGCTGGACATCAAGTCGGGCGAACTCATTGCGCTTCTGGGGCCGTCGGGTTCGGGCAAGACCACCTTGCTGCGTCTCATTGCCGGGCTCGAGCGGCCGACTGCGGGCAAGATTTTCTTCGGCGATGAAGACGCCTCGGAAAAGAGCGTGCAGGAGCGCAATATCGGCTTCGTGTTCCAGCACTATGCGCTGTTCCGGCACATGACGATTCTCGAAAATGTCGCCTTCGGTCTCGAAGTGCGACCGCGGGCCACTCGCCCGCCCAAGGCGGAAATTCGCCGGCGGGCGCGTGAACTGCTCGACCTGGTGCAGCTCTCGGGCCTTGAAAAGCGCTATCCCAGCCAGCTTTCGGGCGGCCAGCGGCAGCGCGTGGCGCTGGCGCGTGCGCTCGCCATCGAGCCGCGCGTGCTGCTGCTCGACGAGCCCTTTGGCGCGCTCGACGCGCAGGTGCGTCGCGAGCTGCGCAAGTGGCTGCGCGAAATGCATGATCGTACTGGTCACACCACGGTTTTCGTGACCCACGACCAGGAAGAAGCGCTGGAACTGGCCGACCGGCTCTGCGTGATGAGCCAGGGCAAGATCGAACAGGTGGGCACACCCGATACCGTCTACGACCAGCCGCAATCGCCGTTCGTTTTCGGCTTCATCGGTGAATCGAGCGTGCTGCCCGTCAATATCGAGCGCGGCGATATCTGGCTCGGCGATCGGCCGATCGGCATTTCCACCCAGGAAACGGTTGGGCCAGCCCGGCTTTTCTTCCGTCCGCACGATATCGAGCTGATTGAAGGCGACGCGGCTTTGTCGGGTGTTGTGGTCAGCAGCCGGCGTGTCGGGGGCACGAGGCGCGTCGAACTCGACATTGGCGGGGCGGGGCACCGCGTTGAAATCGATCTGCCTTTCGATCACCCGGCGGGTGAGCGGAGCCAGATCAGCTTCCGTCCGAAACGCTGGAAACTGTTTCCGGCCGCATAGGATCGCAAGGAGCGTGCGGTGATTTCGCAGAAGGCCCGCTATGCGCTTCGTGCCCTGCTTGCGCTTGCGCGGGTGGGGCCGGGCAACACGCTGATGACCAGCGAGATCGCCGCCGAACAGAAGATTCCGAAGAAGTTTCTGGAGCAGATCCTGCTCCAGCTCAAGGGCAGTGGCCTGGTGCGCAGCCATCGCGGGCGCACAGGCGGCTACGAGCTCGTTCGGCGTCCGGAAGAGGTGATGTTCGGCGAGGTCCTGCGGCTTGTCGACGGGCCGATTGCTCTGTTGCCATGCCTTTCCAGGGTAGCCTATCGGGCGTGCGAGGATTGCCGCTCCGAAGAGAGCTGCGAGCTGCGGCACGTTTTTGCTCGCGTTGCCCTGGCTTCGCGCGACGTGCTAGATAATACCAGCCTGGCTTCGGCCCTGACGTCACCCGACCTGCTGGCCTGACTTCCGCATCTTCATATTGTTGACATTGTGCGTCATGTTTTATACGGGAGCGGCAATGAGCTATTGCACCTGCTGTCCCGAACGGCAGCCGTCCTGAGGGAACACCATCGGAGACGGCAGGCAGGTTGCAGCTGCAAGGATTGTCTCTGATGGCTGAATTTCTGCACCGCCATGGTCGTGCGCTTCGCATAGCTGCCGGTTTTCTTGTGTCGTTTGGCCTGGCGAGCGCGGCAATGGCGCAGGATGCGGCCCCAGCCGTCGACGTTGCGCCGATCGTCAGCCCTGCGGATGAGTCTCCGGCGTTGACGCCGGTGCCGGAAAGCCCTGCGCTCGCTCCAGTAGTCGACCTGCCAATGGTCGAGACGGGTTTGCAGGGGCATGACCTGTCGCCCTGGGGCATGTTCCTCGCAGCTGACTACGTCGTCAAAAGCGTCATGATCGGGCTGCTGTCGGCATCCATTGCGACGCTGATCATCTGGGTGGCCAAGAGCATGCAGCTCGCCGGGGCGCGTCGCCGTGCCTATGGCGCGCTGCGCGAGGTGCTGAAGGCCGATAGCCTTGAAGGTGCTGCGCGGGCGATGCAAAACCGTCGTGGCCTCGGCGTGCTGCTGGTCAATGCGGCAACCGAAGAGATGGAAGCGTCTCGCGATCTCGCCGGCCGGGTCGATCCTGCTGGTATCAAGGAGCGCGTCTCCTCGCGCCTTGGGCGCATTGAAGTTGCCGCCGGCCGCAAGATTTCGCAGAGCCTCGGCATTCTGGCTTCGGTGGGTTCGGTTGGGCCGTTCGTGGGTCTTTTTGGCACCGTCTGGGGCATCATGAATGCCTTTGTTGGTATTGCCGAGACGCAGACCACCAACCTGGCCGTCGTTGCCCCCGGCATTGCCGAGGCGCTGCTCGCGACGGCCTTTGGTCTTGTTGCGGCAATTCCGGCCGTTGTCATCTACAACGCCTTTGCACGGTCCGTGACCGGCTACCGGCAGTTGCTGGCCGACATTTCGGCCGGCATCGAGCGCCTCGTCAGCCGTGATCTCGATCGGCTGGCGGTCGCCGGTGCGCGCCACGCTTCTGCGCTAGCGGCGGAGTAGGGCGCATGGCCGGCCGCATCAAGGAAGGCTCCGGCGACGAGCTGGACGTCAACCACGAAATCAACGTGACGCCATTCATCGACGTTATGCTGGTGCTGCTGATCATCTTCATGGTGGCGGCGCCCCTTGCGACGGTGGACGTGAATGTCGATCTGCCGGTTTCCAATGCAGCGCCCGCGCCGCGTCCAGAAGACCCGCTTTTTGTCACGCTGAAGGACGATCTGAGCCTTGCCATCGGCAATGACACGGTTGGGCGTGATGCCATTGCATCGGCGCTCGACAAGGTGACCGGAGGGGACCGCGAGACGCGGGTGTTTCTCCGTGCCGATCAGGCAGTGGCGTATGGCGACCTCATGGAGGTGATGAATCTCCTGCGCTCGTCCGGCTATGTGCGGATCGCGTTGGTTGGGCTCGAGTCGGTCAATGCCGTGGCTGCGCCGACCGGCGAGGCGGCCCAGGCGCCAGAATGAAGGACGTAAGCGACAGTTTCGTCGCGGAAGACTTTTTGCGCGCCAGCAAAGGCGACGTCGCTCTCTGGGCGGCGGCGAGCCTGATCGTCGTGCTGGGCCTTTCCGGCGGCTATTTGGCCTATCAGACTTTTGCGCCAGTGGAAGAGATGTCGGGTCCGCCCGCCGGTGCGATGACGATCGAATTTGCCGAGTTTGCCGTGTCCCCGACGACTGAGGAGCTAGACATTCCAGATGGCGAGCTTTCGTCTTCCTCGGAAGACGTGCCGCCCAGCGAAGCGGAGCCCGACCCGGAGGCCGAACTGATTGGGGAGTCGGAGCCTGTCGAGGAGACACCACCGGAGGTTGAGCCTGAGCCGGCACCCGAGCCGGAAAAGGTAGTCGAGACCGCCGAAGCAGAGATCGAGCAGGTACGTGAGCCGGAGCCTGTGGCGCAGCCTGAACCTGAGCCCGCCCCCCTGCCGGAACCCATCGTCGAGCCGGCTGAACCGATCATCGAAGCGCCCGAAGTGGAGGCGCCGGAACCGGCCGTGGTGGTTCCACAGCAGGCGCTGCCGCGTGAGCCGGAGCCGGAAGTCGTCGAGGAGCCGCCTGCGCCCGAACCCCTGCCCGAGGAGCCGGTGGTAGAGCCTCTGGATCCGACGCTGCCGGTGCCGATCGCCATGCCGCAGCGTATCGCAGACATTCGCGCAAATACCGAGCCAACGAAGTTCACGCCGCCTCCGCGCCGTACACCGCCGCCGCAGCAGACTGCGTCCCTGGCCTCCGCGCCAAAGCCGCAGGCGCAACAGGCCGCACAGGCGGCGGCCCCGCAGCAGTCCACGTCGTCCGAGCCAAGTACGTCACAGGTCAATCGCTGGGAGTCCAGCGTGCTGCGCCATCTTGGCCAGCGCCGGAAATTTCCGCCGGAGGCGCGGCAGCGTGGCGAGAAGGGGCGCGTGGTAGTGCAGTTCGCCATCGACGTCGGCGGCAATGTGCAGTCGGTCAGCATTGCCCGCTCGAGTGGATTTGCTTCGCTTGACCAGGCGGCGCTTGATCTGGTGCGGGCCAGTTCGCCCGTGCCGCGTCCGCCCGAGGGACTGCCCCGCTCGCGGCTGACCATTTCCATGCCCATCGATTACGAACGATAGGCTGTCCCCAAAGGTCTTGAGCGCTGCCTTGGCAGCGCTCAGCGTTTTAGCGTGACGCCAGCTCTCAGGCGCCCGTGACGCGCCAGATGACGTCGCCGACGTCGTCTGCCATCAGCAGGGCTTTGTCGGCTGCAACGGCTACGCCGACCGGGCGGCCGAAGGAGTACTTTTCATCGGCCGAGAGGAAGTCGGTGAGAATGTCGCGTGGTAGACCGACGGGTTTGCCGTTTTCGAAGGCGACGAAGGTGAGCTTATAGCCGCTCAACTTGCTGCGGTTCCAGGAGCCGTGCTGGCCGATGGCCATGCCGGCGGGGAAGCCGGGCAAGCTGCCCTCAGGCACCCATGTGAGGCCGAGCGATGCGGTGTGGCCGCCGAGGGCGAAGTCGGGGTGATCCTGACCGGAGGCGGGGTGGGCCGCGCTCTGGGGCACACGGTCGTCGACCACGCCCCAGTAGGAGTAGGGCCAGCCATAGAAACCGCCGTCGCGGACGGACGTCAAATAGTCGGGCGGGGTTTCATCGCCGAGACCATCGCGCTCGTTGACCACCGTCCAGAGAACGTCGGTGGTCGGCTCCCAGGCCATGCCCACGGGATTGCGGAGGCCTGCGCCATAGATGCGCGAGGTGCCGGTGGCGATGTC
>NZ_JAFKHD010000165.1 GCF_017307565.1 Devosia sp. | reverse complement strand
CCTCCTTGCTGCCGCTGGACCATGCCCCAACACCCCGGTGCCCATGTCCCTGCGCAATATTGCCATCATCGCCCACGTTGACCACGGTAAGACCACCATGATCGACGTCCTGCTCAAGCAGTCGGGCTCATTTCGCGAAAACGAGCGCGTTGAAGAACGCGCCATGGACAGCAATGATATCGAGCGCGAGCGCGGTATCACCATTCTGGCCAAGGTGACTTCCCTCCTCTGGAAGGACACCCGCATCAATATCGTCGACACGCCCGGCCACGCCGACTTCGGCGGTGAAGTCGAGCGCATCCTCTCCATGGTCGATGGCGTGGTTATCCTCGTCGACGCCGCCGAAGGCCCGATGCCGCAGACCAAGTTCGTGCTTGGCAAGGCGCTGGCCCAGGGCCTGCGTCCGATCGTTGCCATCAACAAGATCGACAAGTCCGACGAGCGCCACCTCGAAGTGCTCGAAGAAATCTTCGATCTGTTTATCGCGCTCGATGCGACCCCCGAACAGCTCGACTTCCCGGTCCTTTATGGTTCGGGCAAGGGTGGCTGGATGGCCCACGAGCCGGATGGCCCGCGCGAAAGCCTCGCGCCGCTGCTCGACAAGGTTGTCGAATATGTGCCTGCGCCGAAGGTGGAAGAAGGCGCGTTCCGCATGCTGGTCACCACCATTGAGCGCAACCCGTTCCTTGGCCGCATCCTGACCGGCCGCATCACTTCGGGCAGTGTCAAGTCGAACGACCCCATTCACACGCTCAACCGTGAAGGCAAGGAAGTCGAAAAGGGCCGCGTCTCGAAGGTTCTGGCATTCCGTGGCCTTGAGCGCACCCCGGTTGATATCGGCGAAGCCGGCGACATCGTCGCTATTGCCGGTCTCGTCACCTCGACGGTGGCCGATACGATCTGCGCTACTTCGGTGACCCAGCCGATCGCCGCCAAGCCGATTGATCCCCCGACCCTGTCGGTCACCTTCCGCATCAATGACGGCCCGCTGGCCGGTCGTGAAGGCGACAAGGTGCAGTCGCGCGTCATCCGCGAGCGCCTGATGCGCGAAGCCGAAGGTAACGTTGCGATCCGCGTGACCCCGGGCGACGACAACGACTCCTATGACGTTGCCGGCCGCGGCGAACTTCAGCTCGCCGTTCTCATCGAAAACATGCGCCGCGAAGGCTTCGAGCTGACCATCGGTCGCCCGAAAGTCCTGATGCAGGACATCGATGGCGTCCGTCACGAGCCGATCGAAGAAGTCATCATCGACGTCGATGACGAATTCACCGGCGCCGTCGTCCAGAAGCTCACCGAGCGCAAGGGCGAACTGACCGACATGCGTCCGTCCGGCGTTGGCCGTACCCGTATTCAGCTGCTGGTCCCGACCCGTTCGCTGATCGGCTACCAGCCCGAACTGCTCTCGGACACCCGTGGCACGGCTATCTTCAACCGCCTGTTCCACTCCTTTGTGCCGTATAAGGGCGAGCTTCCGGGCCGTCGCACTGGCGTCTTGATCTCGAACGGCACCGGCCAGTCCGTTGCCTTCGCGCTCTGGAACCTCGAAGACCGCGGCCCGATCATGATCGATGCCGGCGTCGACATCTATGAAGGCATGATCGTAGGCGAGCACTCCCGCGAGAACGACCTCGAAGTCAACGCGCTCAAGGGCAAGCAGCTGACCAATATCCGCACGACCTCCAAGGACGAAGCGGTGCGCCTGACGACCCCGAAGAAGCTGACCCTCGAACAGTCGCTCGGCTATATTGCCGAAGACGAATATGTCGAAGTGACGCCGAAATCGATCCGCCTGCGCAAGATCTGGCTCGATCCGAACGATCGCAAGCGCATGAGCCGCGCTGCCAAGTCGGCCTAAGAGTTTTCTTAAAACTCATTCGCGAATGTCACAGGAATGCCCGGCTTGTCCGGGCATTCTCTTATGAACAGTGCACGGAGTGCCAATGACCGACTGGATCATCCAGACCATCACCGATCTCGGCTATGTCGGAATCTTTCTCGTCATGCTCGCCGAGTCGATTTTTCCCCCGATCCCGTCGGAACTCATCATTCCCTTTGCCGGTTTCGCGGCCGCCAATGGCGACCTCAATCTTTTCGGCGTGCTGTTCACCGCTACGTTCGGTGCCGTCGTCGGCATGCTGCCTTGGTACTATGCCGGCCGCTTCTTCGGCCTTGATCGCGTGCGTTACCTGGCCGACCGGTTCGGTCGCGTCATGGCTTTCAATGCCGACGAGATCGATGTCGCGGTAAAATGGTTCACCCGCTATGGACCGGTGATCGTGCTTTTCGGCCGCCTGATCCCGCTGATCCGCACGCTGATTTCCATTCCCGCCGGCCTCTCGCGCATGAGTCTGCCCGTGTTCCTCCTCGCCTCGACCACCGGAGCCCTGATCTGGAACACCTTTCTCACGCTCTCGGGCTATCTGCTGCATGAGCATTACGAGGTCATCGAAGTCGTGCTCGATCCGCTGAGCTATGTGGTGCTCGGCCTTGTCGTCGTGCTCTACCTCGTCAAGGTCGCGACCTGGAAGCCGAGCCGCCAGCCAGGCTGATCCTGCCTCGCAAAATGCAACGCGCTTCGCATTTTGCGAAGCGTGCGCGATGCAAAAACATCAATGGTAATAAGCGCTTAATCTTTGATCCCGGTTTTCCGGCATGAGGGCAACTGGCACGGTTCGTGCAAAGAGGTGCCTGTCCGGATCATTTGTACTGCGTACCGGATGTCAGTCATTTGGGCCCCGTATCGCTTGCCCGGTGCGGGGCTCCGGCTTGTCTGGAGCCATGTCTGTCGCGCTAGTCGGCCGAAACCCGGTTGCCACTTTTCCTCGAAGCGCTCGGGGTTAGTCTTGTCGGAAATGACCTAACCCACTAGATATTTCGGACCTTTTCTCGCGGAGACGCCCATGCGCGCCGTTCTCGACATCATTCTCATCCTGCTTCAGCTCTATTGGTGGGTCCTGCTCGTCATGATCATCATGAGCTGGCTGATCTCGTTCAATGTGATCAACACCCGCAACCAGTTCGTCGAAGCGGTCTGGCGCGTGCTCAATCAGCTCACCGAGCCGGTGCTGCGGCCGATCAGACGAATGCTGCCCAATTTCTCGGGCCTCGACCTCTCCCCGCTGGTGGCCTTCCTGATCATCTTCTTCATCCAGTCGATCATCGGCTACTATATCTATCCCGCCGTTGCCCGCGCCGGCATCTAGCGCCTTTCGCATCACGCCGGAGGGACTGCTGCTGTTCCTCCGCGTCACCCCCAATGCCGGCCGCGACGCGGTGGACGGCATTGAAACCCGCGACGATGCGACCACGGTTCTGCGTGTGCGCGTCGCCGCCGTGCCCGACAAGGGCAAGGCCAATGCCGCTGTCATCGCGCTTGTGGCCAAGACCCTCGGCGTTCCCAAATCGTCCATTGTGCTCGTGAGCGGGGAAACCGGGCGGCAGAAGACGCTGCGCATCGCCCCGGTCACCGAAGGGCTTCTCGCCCAGCTTGCGGAGCTTGCCCGCTAAACGGCGCATTCAGCGGCAGTTCAGGCCCTTGGCACCAGTCTCGTGCATCGCAACCAGAACCGCAGGGGTTCTCAAAATGCACAGGACCATTCTCGCCGCCACTGCCCTCGTCGCGCTTTCTGTCGCCTTCATCCCGCCCGCCTTTGCCATGAAGGGGATCGACGCGACGCGTTCGTGCAATGCCCAGCCGGCCCGTTGCCATGCCCATATCGACCCGTCCGGCTCGGTGGTCATCTCGGTCGATGGCTACATCATCATCTGTCCCGCCCCCGATCAGGAATGTCAGGTCGACGTCCGGCCGACGCGGACCATTCCCGGCGGCAAGGGGGGCGCAACCGCGCCCAAAGACCTGCCGATCAGCCGCCAGCTGCGTTGAGCCATCCGAGGCGCGACAAACCGTCACACTTTCCAATTGCTTAACGCCCTGAACCGGTTAATCTCCTCTTCGGGAGGAGGTCCGCCGGAGGGCGGTTGCGGACCGGACAGGGGGCATTCGCACCCACAAAGAGCTGGCCACGGCCGGGGCGGGCCTCGAATCTTTCATTCGAGGAACGGTTTTCATGGATCTGGCACTTTGGCTGATCGTCGCCTGCGGCGGATTGGCTGTTGTTTATGGCATCGTTACCACGCAGGGCCTGCTCAAGGCCGACGCGGGGTCTGCCCGTATGCAGGAAATTTCCGCCGCCGTACGCGAAGGCGCTTCGGCCTATCTCAAACGCCAATATACCACCATCGCCATTGTCGGCGTGGTCATCCTCATTGCCGCCTGGCTCCTGCTGGGACCGCATGCGGCCGTTGGCTTCCTGATCGGCGCCGTGCTCTCGGGCGCAGCCGGCTTTATCGGTATGAACGTTTCGGTGCGCGCCAATGTGCGCGTGGCCCAGGCGGCCATTTCGTCGCTCTCCAAAGGGCTCGATCTCGCCTTCAAGTCCGGCGCGGTTACAGGCATGCTGGTCGCGGGCCTCGGCCTTCTCGGGGTGACGCTCTACTTCATCATCCTCACCGGCATGGGCAATGCGCCGACAAGCCGCGTCGTCATCGACTCGCTCGTGGCGCTTTCCTTCGGCGCTTCGCTGATTTCCATCTTCGCCCGTCTCGGCGGCGGCATTTTCACCAAGGGTGCCGACGTTGGCGGCGACATGGTGGGCAAGGTCGAAGCCGGCATTCCGGAAGACGATCCGCGCAATCCGGCCACCATCGCCGACAATGTGGGCGACAATGTCGGCGATTGCGCCGGCATGGCCGCCGACCTTTTTGAAACCTATGTGGTGACCATTGTCGCCACCATGGTGCTGGCGGCGATCATCCTGCCCGATACGCTGAAACTGACGGGCATGGTGCTGCCTCTCGCCATTGGCGGGGCCTGTGTCATCACCTCCATCATCGGCACCTATTTCGTCAAACTCGGCGCTGACAACAACATCATGGGGGCGCTCTATAAGGGCGTCATCGCTTCGGGCGTGCTCTCGCTCGTGGCGCTGCTGCCCGTGCTCTGGCTGCTGTTCGGCGACATGAACCTGACGATCGAAACGGCGGGCAAGACCTTTACGCCCTGGAGCCTTTTCTGGTGCGGCGTGGTTGGTCTCGTCATCACGGGCCTGATCATCGTCATCACCGAATATTATACCGGCACCAATCGCCGCCCGGTGAATTCGATCGCCGAAGCCTCGGTCACCGGCCACGGCACCAACGTCATCCAGGGTCTTGCCGTATCGCTGGAATCGACGGCGCTGCCGGCCCTCGTGATCATTGCCGG
>NZ_JAFKHD010000164.1 GCF_017307565.1 Devosia sp. | reverse complement strand
GGCAACCGACTGGTGGCCGCCCTACGATCGCGAGCTCGAAATCCTCCTGCTCAAGAAGATCGAGGATCAATAAGGCCGAGAGGCGGAAAGGGCAGGGGATGAAGCCACGCATATCCCTCATCGCTGCGGTTGCGGCCAATGGTGTCATCGGCAAGGACGGTGACATGCCCTGGCGCATCCCGTCCGATTTCGCCTGGTTCAAGCGCACGACCATGGGAAAACCCATGGTCATGGGACGCAAGCAGTTCGAGACCTTTCCCAAGCCGCTTGCCGGCCGGCCGCACATCGTTGTGACGCGTCAGGCCAATTATACGGCCGAGGGCGTCAGCGTCGTTCATGACCTCGAGGCGGCCTATGCTTTGGCCGCTCGTCTTGCCGAAGAAGCGGGAACCGACGAAATCATGGTCATCGGCGGGGGCGACATTTACGCGCAGGCCATGGCGAAAGCTGACCGTCTCTATATCAGCCATGTGGAGCTATCCCCTGATGGGGACGTTCGTTTCCCCACTATCGACGCGGAAAACTGGGCGGTTGTGGACACTCCCGAAGTAACGCCTTCGGAAAAGGACGCCGCGCCCTATCGCATCAAAATCTACGAGAGACGCGAACGCCCCACGCATTGATCGTTCCGACGCCTTGCCTATATATGTTTGCAATCAAAATAAGCAGGAACCGAAAGGATAGAGATGCCTTGGGAGAATAATGGAGGCGGAGGTGGCCGCAATAACGGCGGCCCCTGGGGCCAGGCACCCGGTGGAGGTGGCGGCGGCCCGCGCCGTCCCGGTGGAAACACTCCCAATCTCGAGGACATTCTCAATCGGGGTCGCGATCAGTTTCGCGGTGGCGTTCCCGGCGGCCGTTGGGCAATCGTCGGTGGCGTGGTTGCGCTGCTGGCATTCTGGGGCGTGAATTCGGTCTACACCATCAATCCGCAGGAAGTCGGCGTCGAACTGCGCTTCGGTGCGCCCAAGCCGGAATTGTCCGGTCCGGGCCTGCACTTCCTGTTCTGGCCGGTCGAAACCGTCGAACGCGCTACTACGACGGTCAACCAGACGCAGATCGGCGCTGCCAATGCCAGCGGTGGCTCGCGTGCTGCGGCGCGTGACGGGCTGATGCTGTCGGGCGACCAGAACATCGTCAACGTCCAGTTCTCGGTCTTCTGGGCCATCAATGACCCGGTTGCATACCTGTTCAACGTGCGCGATCCGGAGTCCATGGTTCGCTACGCCGCTGAAAGTGCCATGCGCGAAGTGGTCGGCCGCCGTCCGGCGCAGGACATCTATAGTGATGACCGCTCGGGTATCTCGGCCGAAGTGCAGCGCATTACTCTGGCAACGCTCGAAAGCTACGGCCTCGGTGTGTCGATCAACCAGATTCTGATCGAAAATGCCGGTCCGCCGTCCGAAGTTATCGACGCCTTCAACGAAGTGCAGCGTGCCCGTCAGGACGAAACGCGTCTCCAGGAAGAAGCTCGCTCCTATGCGAACACCCTTCTCGGTGACGCTCGTGGTCGTGCCGCGGCCCTGCGCGAAGACGCAGCCGCCTACACCAACCGCGTGGTGCAGGAAGCAACGGGTGAAGCCGAGCGCTTCAACGCCGTCTATGCTGAATACGTCAATTCGCCGGAAGTGACGCGTAAGCGTCTGTTCCTCGAAACCATGGAAGAGGTCCTTGGCGGATCGGAGAAGGTGCTGATCGAAAACGGAGCCAGCGGTTCCGGCGTCGTACCCTATCTGCCGCTGCCTGAGCTCCGCTCCGGTCCCAAGACTTCGACGGGGAACTGACCATGACGAATCGCCTCTTTATCATCGGCGCCGTCATCGTTGCGGCTCTCTACGTGCTCTTCTCCTCGCTTTACGTCGTCGACGAGCGCGAGCAGGCAATCGTCACGCGCTTCGGCAGCATCACCGATGTGCGCACCGAGCCGGGCATCTACTTCAAGATCCCGACCGATTTCGTCGACAACGTGCAGATCATCGAAGATCGTCTGCTGCGCTATGACATTGCCAATATGCGCGTTCAGGTTTCGGGCAACGCCTTCTACCAGGTTGACGCTTTCCTGACCTATCGCATCGCCGATGCGCGTCTCTTCCGTGAGCGCGCCACCGGTCAGCTTTCTGTCGCTGAAGCCCGTATCGGGGCCAGTCTCGATGCTGCCCTGCGCCAGGTCTACGGTCTGCGTGAATTCAGCGCTGCCCTTTCAGACCAGCGCGCACAGATGATGCGTGAAACCCGCGAACTGATCCGTCCGGACCTGGCGAACCTGGGTATCGACGTCATCGACGTGCGTATCCTGCGTACCGACCTCGACGAAGACGTATCGGCCACGACCTTTGAGCGTATGCGCGCCGAACGTCTTGCTGAAGCTGCGCTGCTCCGCGCTCGCGGTGAAGAACAGGCTCAGAGCCTTCGCGCTATCGCCGACCGTCAGTCGGTCGAAATCGTCGCTGCCGCGACCCGCGATGCCGAAATCATCCGCGGTACCGGCGACGCCGAGCGGAACCGCATCTTCGCGGCGGCCTATGGTCAGGATCCGGAATTCTTCGAGTTCTATCGCTCGATGGATGCCTACCGCACCGCCCTCGCCAAGACCGGCACGACTATGGTGCTGTCGCCTGAAAGTGCCTTCTTCCGCTACTTCGGTTCGAACGGTGACCTGCCGCCTCCGAGCACTACCTTTGCGACGCCCATCGCACCGCAGACCGCTCCGGAAGCTGCCACGCCCAGCACCGAACCGGCCCTCGACGGCCTCGGCATCGAAGAAGCCCTGCCGGCGCCGTCCGTGACGCTGCAGGATGGTTCGGAACTGACCCCGACCGTCGGCACCGAAGCTCCGCCTCCGGTCGAAGCTCCGGCCGCTGGCCAGTAAGGCAGTCGACAAAAAACAGAAAGCCCGGCATTCGTGCCGGGCTTTTTTTGTTTGGGCTTCGATGTCTGAGAGCGCGGCTTAGCGGACGAAGTCGTCGTCGGCATAGCCCTGGAGATAGAGCAGGGCGGTCAGGTCGCCGTGATCGATGCGATAGCCCGCTGCAGCAGCCACGGCGGGCTTGGCATGCAGCGCAACGCCGAAGCCGGCGATACCGATCATGTCGAGATCATTGGCGCCGTCGCCTACGGCCAAGGTCTGGATCAGGTCGAGGCCGCGCTCGGTAGCGAGCGTTTCGAGCCGGATGCGCTTGGTGTTCTTGTCGACGATCGGCTTCTGCACCGTACCGGCCAGGCGATCACCATCGAATTCGAGCACATTGGCGATGGCTTCGTCGAAGCCGATGCGCTTGCCGAAATAGTCGGCGAAGAAGGTGAAACCGCCCGACACCAGCGAGGTGAAGGCGCCGTAGGCCTTCATGGTGTGAACCAGGGCCCGGCCGCCGGGCGTCAGGGTGATGGATTCGCGGCGGATTTCTTCGATGGTGGCGCGCTCAAGGCCCTTCAGCAGGGCAACGCGGGTGTCGAGGGCCTGCCCGAAATCCAGCTCGCCGCGCATGGCGCGCTCGGTGATTTCGGCGACCTGAGCCTTGAGGCCGAGCGCGGCGGCCAGTTCGTCGATGCATTCCTGCTCGATCATGGTCGAGTCCATGTCGGCCACTAGGAGCTGCTTGCGGCGGCCTTCTGTGGGCACGACATTGGCGTCAACGCGGCGCGCGCCGATGATTTCGCGCGCGATGTCGAGGGCGTCCGGCGCCTTTGGTTCGAGAATATCGCAGGCGACCTGATGGTTCAGCCAGTTGAGTTCTCCGCCGGTTTGCTGCACCACTGCGGCCGCAAGCGAGACGTCGAGGTCGGAATCGGCGGGATTGGCGATGAGGCTGAGAACCGGCATGGCGAAAATGACTTTCGGGAGACTAGTGTGACGCGCCAGAGAAGCGCCGTCCTGATAGCGGGTCCGACTGCCAGCGGCAAGTCGAGCATGGCGCTTGCGCGGGCCCGGGCCAATGGCGGCGTCATCGTCAACACCGACGCGATGCAGGTCTATGACACGCTCCGCATCATTACCGCGCGCCCGTCGGTGGAGGAAGAGGCTCTCGCAGAGCATCGTCTTTATGGGAGTGTTCCGGCATCGCAGCGGTTTTCGACCGGGCAGTGGTTGGAAGCGGTGCGCAAGATTCTAGGCACCGTAGACGCCGACCGCGAAGTGATTTTCGTTGGCGGAACAGGGCTCTATTTCGACGCTCTGACAAACGGATTCGCCGATGTCCCGGAAATTTCCCCAGAGCTGACACTGCAGGTTCAGCGCGAGATCGAGGATCTGGACGAGGCAGGCCGCATGGCGTTGCTCATTGCGGAAGACCCCGAAACCGCCCGTCGCCTGAAAGTCGCGGATCCGCAGCGCGTTACGCGGGCCCTTGCCGTCAAGCGCGCAACGGGCAAGCCGCTCTCGGCGTTTCAGGACAATCCCCAGGCGGGTCTCCTGGGCGACTGGGTCGTGGAGCGCTTTGTGCTTTCCCCCGATCGCGATGTGTTGCGGGCCCGTATCGCCCGGCGCTTTGAAGCAATGTTTGCAAGCGGCGCCGTTGAGGAGGTGGAAGCGTTGCGGGCGCAGAACCTCGATCCGTCCCTCCCGGTGATGAAAGCCATCGGCGTGCCAGAGATCAGCGATTGGCTGGACGGGCGCCTGGAGCGTGAGGAAGCGATTTCTCTCGCGACCATTGCCACGCACCAATATGCCAAGCGGCAGCGGACGTGGTTCCGCAACCGCATGGGGGACTGGCCGCGACTGGGCCTCGAAGGCGCCGCGATCGACCCTTAGGCCGTAGCGGGTGCCCGCATCCTCTCGAGGAGGCCGATGCGTTCGCGCAGCACGAAGCGTGTGACCAGCACCACGGCGACCGAAGCCAGGCCGGCGGCTAGGCCGATCCAGATGCCGATGCCCTTCCAGTTGACGATGAAGCCCAGCACGTAGGCCACCGGCAGACCAACCAGCCAGTAGCCGACGATCGCCAGCACCATCGGCACCTTGGTGTCGCTCAGACCGCGCAGCGAATGCGCGGCAACGACTTGCGCGCCATCGGCAAGCTGGAAGACGCCGGCGACGATCAGGAAAGACGCGGCCAGGGCCAGCGAATTGCCGTTGGCCGCCACATGCGGATCGAGAAAGACGGTGACGATCTGCGGGCCGAAAGTCAGGAAGGCAATGCAGGACAGCGACATGAAGGCCGTGCCCATGACGAAGGACGTCCAGCCGGCCTTGCGGATGCCTTCGACGTCACCGCGGCCGTAGGCCATGCCAACGCGCACGGTCGCTGCCACGCCGAGGCCGAGCGGCACCATGAAGGCGATGGATGCGCATTGGAGGGCGATCGCATGGGCAGC
>NZ_JAFKHD010000163.1 GCF_017307565.1 Devosia sp. | reverse complement strand
GTTGCGCGATTTGTTGTCCGGGCTCTACTCGATCCCCGATCTCGACCGAACGGCTGATCACCCGACCAAAGGTGCGGAAGCTAAGGGTAGCCTCGTAGCGCGCTACTACTTCACCGGCAAACCGGTCCGCCGCCTGACCTTCGAGCGCCATTGTCTTGGTCAGAACTGGCCGAACGGCTTGCGCTTCTTCGGTGCTCTCAGGGGCAGGTTGGCACCCAACCAGGGTAAGCACCATGACTAGGCTGGTGGCTGCAAAATAGCGGTTCATCATTGTTCTTGTTTCACACGAACGGGTTGGCCGGGAAATAAAAGGTTCGCTCCGGCGGTGACTACCAAGTCCCCAGGTGAAATGCCGCCGCTGATTACCAAAGAATCATTGTCGAAGGCCGCAAGTTCAACCTTGCGTCTAGTGGCCACGTGACTTTGAGGGTCAATCACCCAAACGGCAGCAAGGGCATCTTCAGACGTCAGGGCCGATGCAGGCACGACAACGGCTTGAATGGTTGCGTAAATCCCGCTTGTTGTCACCACGGATCCGAGGGACATCGCCTCCGGAGGCGAGCTGACGGTCATTTTGATTTCCACGCTTCCAGTGGATTTATTAATGGTTGGCGAGATTTCGCTAAGCGTAGCAGCGGCTGTTGAGCTTGCATCGTTCACAGATCGAACGACAAAACTCTGGGCAGCCAAGGCATCGCTCAAAACACCCTCATCGACTGCAAAGACTGCCTCGCGAGGACCGTCCGCAGCAACGGTGTACGCTGGCTGTCCAGCTTGTATCACCTGCCCCACTTCGATCTGTCGATCAATGATCGTTCCTTTGACGAAAGCTCGGAGCGAGGTCTGATCGATCGCTTCTGCAGAGCGCTCGAGCGTAACCTGCGCGGCATCCACGGCGCTACTTGCCGTAGAAACAGCTTCGGACGCGGAGTCATATGAACTTTGCGTGGTGAGGCCCTGGTCCAGCAGACCCTGCTGCCTGCCCAAATTCGTTCTTGCCTGATCGAGAGCGAACTGCGCTGCTTCCAAAGCCGCCTGTGCCGCATCCCGATCGGCAGCTTGCTCAGATGAACTCAAACGAGCCAGAATTTGGTTCACGTCGACTTTGTCCCCCACTTCCACAAAGCGCTCAACGACTTGACCACTTGTTTGGAATGCGAGGTCTGTCGAAGTATTTGCCCTTATCTCACCCGTCAGCGTGATGCGCGACGAGTAGTCGCTTAACTCAGCAACTACAGCATCAACGAGAAGTGGCTTTTTCTCAGGCGTTTCCGCAGCTGGCTGACAACCGGCCAGAACTCCAGCGCAACAGAGCAGGGCTATTGCCTTCCTCGTTGTTCTTGAAGCAGAGGGTAGGCGCAGGTGAGTTGCCGTCATGAATCCACTCCGATCAGTAGGCAAAATATAGATTTGACTAAATGGATAGTCAATGAAAATGTGCCGCTAGATCGCTATGCTAGTTTTATGAGCGTAAACAAAGATGGAGCAGCCGAATGGCACTTACCGGCACGCGAGCAGAACGCAAACAGGCAAGACCACGCGAGATTTTACAGGCGGCCTTCGAGGAATTCTCTTTGCGAGGATATGCGGCGACCAGCGTCGAACATATTGCCGACCGGGTCGGAGTGACCAAGGGAACGATCTACGTATACTTTTCTAGCAAGGAAAACCTGTTCGAGAGCATGGTTTCCGAACTCGCACAGCCTTCGATCGACAGCTCTTTCTATTTGAGCGCCTTGTACCGCGGGGCCGCAATCGACACGCTAACTGCGTTCTTGCGCGATCTTTACAAAGCCATGGTGCAAGATCGATACATGAGTGAAATCAGCCGTTTTTTGGTGGCAGAAGCCAATTCATTCGGTGACCTGAGGCGAAAGTATCGAGAGGCCTTTGCTTTGCCGGTTCTTGCCACCGTGCAGGCCATTGTGGAACACGGCTGTGAAACAGGTGAGTTTCGAGGGGAAGCGGCTGACCTGGATCCCTTCCTGTTAATCAGTCCGCTGTTGGGCTTGAACGTAGCAAGGCATATCGATCCCGAGTTCAAGGTCGCAACAGAGCAATTTGTTGAACAGCACATACTGTTCATCCGCTACTTTCTTGAAAAACGCGGAACCGGAAGATGAGCTTCACGAAAGCTGGCTGGGGCTTGCCATGATGCTGCGCAACAGTGTTATGCCCCAACGATGTGCGAGCTGTTCATCCGCTTGGTCAGCGTAATGCAGTTCTTCGGTGGCCTGGTCAGTCCCTCGCGCGCTTTTTTAAAGCTGACACCGGCAGCATTTGTCTGTAGGTCGTGCGGGTGGCCCCCATGATCCTTCATGGCTTGGATGGAAGTTGGTGTTTTACCGTGAACATAGGCCTTCCGGCGCTGTCAATTTTGATTTTGCGGACGCAGTCGCATCGCACCGATTAATCCGGTTAAAGTATTTTGTTAGCAGTGTTTTCGCATACTTGGAGCTTCTACTGCCGCTTTCACTATCTTCGCAAAAACGTCCTATTTCCGAATGGGTCGGAATCGGCACAGTCAAGCCCTTCAGTATGACCTCATCGCTATTGGCGTTCAGCCAAGGCTGCTTCCCCATGTGGACTTCAGTTCCAAACCGCTCTGTCTAGATCGCGTTGATCCCGGTTTTGACTGAGTTTCGATTTGCGATCATGCTGGTCACCAAAACTCGGAATGCGACGATCTTGCCGACCTCGTCGAGCATGTATCCAGCTGGCGAATTGGCCATTCGCTACGCCTTGTCGCTGTTGACGCGGCGTTCTTGTTTCTGGGTCAACAGGCAAATCGCCGCCTTCTTGCTGCGTACATCATACTGGTACTTTATCGTGCCATGGATGTGGAGGACTTGGTAATTCCAAGTCGGCACATGGCGATGATATTCCTGCTTTGATGGATATCTGTTGGTGAGATGTATCGACACCGCGAAAGATGACCGGAACCTACTGACCATCTCCAACGATGCAATGATTTTGGCCAAGGCAAAGTGGCCGATCAAGTCGCCACCCTTGTCGAGCATGAGCGGCACGTGGTTGGCGACCAAGCCCTCCGCACTATGTGCAACCACGCAGGCCAAGGGAGCGCCGGAGATGATTGACGCAATTTCGGCAGGGTCAACTTCCTTGAAGTGGTCGGGTAGATACATCAGTGCTCGATGAGGGAAGGTCATGCGCCGCTGATGAGCTTAAGTGCGATCAGCCACATCAGGAAAGCAATCATAGCTTCCAGAATGCGCCAAGCCGCAGGTTTAGCGAAGATCGGGCGCAGGAGTGCCGCGCCAAAGCCTAGGGTAAAGAAGAACAGGAAAGATCCTGTGACTGCCCCAGCGGCAAAGGCAAACTGTTGCCCCCCAAACTGGGTGGAAATGGAGCCGAGTAGTACGACCGTGTCGAGATAGACATGAGGATTGAGCCAGGTCAGGGCGAAGCACGCCAGCAGCGTTGGCAGAAGCGGTTTCGCGCTGCGGTCGCCTTCGACGGAGAGGGTGCTTGTCGAACGCAGTGCTGACATCAGGCTCTTGGCGCCGTACCACGTTAGGAACGCTGCGCCGCCTATACGCATGACCGGATCGACCCAGGGCAGCCAACTCGCGATCTGCCCAACACTGGTGACACCGACGACGATCAACACGGCGTCGGACACTGCACAGGCTAGGCATACGGCCAGCACGTGCTCGCCTTTCAAACCCTGGCGTAGAACGAAGGCATTCTGCGCACCGATGGCCACGATGAGGCTGAGGCTTACTCCGAGGCCAGTAAAGAAAACCGATGGAGTCATTGTGATGCAGCATGTGTCATTCCGGTTGCCGTAGTCGCCACACATGCATTAGACAAATTAAACAAACTAACGCCGCATAAGGCGAGCTACACATGCTGGATTACAATGCGGCCTATGCGGTCGCGACGATCGTGCGCACTGGCAGTTTCGAAAAAGCCGCAAAAGCTCTCAATGTGACCTCTTCTGCTATTTCACAGCGGGTGAAGCAGCTGGAAGAACGAATGGGAGCCATCTTGATCGAGCGTGGCACTCCTTGCCGCGCCACCGACAAGGGTGCCTGGCTTTGTCGGCACATGGAGATGGTCGGGCAACTGGAGAACAACCTGCTCGCGCAACTGCCGGAGCTGGGGGATCCTTCGATTGGACCGGTAACGGTCGATGTGGCTGTGAACGCGGATAGTCTCGGAACGTGGTTCCTGCTAGCGATGGCGGCGTTCACCCAGCTGTCCGATGTCCTTCTCAATATCGCTGTCGACGATCAGGATCACACAGCCGATTGGTTGAGACGAGGCCGAGTTCTCGCCGCCGTTACGTCGATGTCCGAGCCAGTCGCGGGATGCTCGGTAACGGCGTTGGGGCAGTTGCGCTATGTTGCGACCGCAAGTCCAGAGTTCATCAGCAGGCATTTTGCAGATGGGGTCACCGCAGACGCGATGGTGCATGCACCCGTGATCACCTTCAACCATAAGGACACGATGCAACAGGATTGGCTCGCAGCCAATTTTACATCGCCCCCGGCGCCGCCGACCCATTGGCTTCCTTCAACGCACGGATTTGTCGAAGCCTGCCTGCTTGGCATAGGCTGGAGCCTCAATCCGATCAATCTGGTTCAGGCCCATATCGAGGCGGGGCGGCTTGTTGAGCTCATCCCGGGCGCGACAACGGATATAGCCCTATACTGGCAGGTGGGTCGTTGGGGCCAGTTTCCTGAGTTGACGCGCCAAGTTGTCAACGCGGCAAAGCTCTCACTGCGGTAGCTCGGAATGAACGGCGGCTTCTAGGTAGGTCAATTCGGCCCGCAAATGTCCGAAAGGGGGTCGGAAGCTGTCCCTTAATACCCGGCGGGGCAGGGGCACCGGGACTCGATCTGCCTCGGTGCCGTCTCGAGCGACAGCGGTCTGCGTTTAGCGGGAGCCTTGCGCTCGCTCGCCAAGCTCAAGCTACTGGCAGAAGACGGCACCGATGACGGGCCTCGATCTTCCCTTCTACCCGCTGGCCAAGATAAGGCTGACCAGATGAACACTCGCCCGATCCGCGTCCCGGCGATCGAGAATCCGCAACGTCGCGCCCGCCGACTGGCGCGCGCCGCGGTCAGAGCCGAGCACCGGGCATTTTTAGAGAGCTTTGTTCGGCAGGTCGCCGAGATTGAAGCGCGGCTGGTACAAGAAGAGCGGCTGCCCCCGCCAGCAATCCACCAGGTCAGAGCCGACGGACTATGACCCCAAAGAAACGACCGGACCCGATTGCGGTCGCCGCTGTCATGCGGCGCGCTGGCGGGTCGATGCCGCGTGCGCGACGTTCGCGATTTCTGATCAGTCGATG
>NZ_JAFKHD010000162.1 GCF_017307565.1 Devosia sp. | reverse complement strand
TTATCCAACCGCTTTCCGGCGCGCTGAAGGAAAATTCAACACGCTCCACCGCAGTCGCCTTGATGTCCGTCCTCGCCTTCCCAGTTCTGACGAGATCCACAATCTCATTTTCATCGCCGGGCGGTCTTATAGTGACTGTTCTGATCTTCATCGGTGCCACCGTTTATCTTGGCGAAATTGCAAACTAGAGCGTGCCAGCTCGCCGAAGCCCTGCAATTGAAGGCGTTATGGAGAACAAGGGACCGAGCTTATCGATCAAGTAGTGCTCATCAGCACTCCATTTGAACCGTGGCATGAAGTAAAAACGAGAGCCATCGGGAAGTTGAGCCAATGCCCAAGGGGCCGTCAGACCCTCTGAGTAAAGCGGGCCGCACGTGTATCCCGGTACAAAACCGGGCACAGTTTTCCCGCTTTCATCTTCGTATTTTGATACCCAGACAAGAGCAAAGACCTCCCCGATACCTGCGACGAAGGTCGATCGTGCACGGCTAAACTCGGCTGCGGCACGCTCAGTCAAAGAGATATTCTCAATTATAAGCATGGCAGCACCGCTAGAGTGGGGCGGCCGGATAAGTCGGCCGACAAGAAACCATGGCATTTAGTTCTATAGTGCGTTGCCGGCCAAGCATGTCCACATAAATACAATGCCTCACCAAACCTGCATCGCCAGGACCAACGCGTTCCGCAACGAGATTTGCCGCCAAGGCGGTCCTGATCCGTGTCGTGCCTGGCGCTCCCACTGCGTCAATCCACTGGCCACCCTCAGGCGTCCCTTTCGGCATCCGGGGCTGGTCCGGGCGATACCGCCGCTCCAACCCGCCAATCAGTACATCAAGCTTCAGCGAAAGCGTTGCCAGCCGGATTTCCCATACAAGCGCTTTCAGCGCTCGCCGAGCAATTTGTGCCATTGCCTACGCTCCTATCCCCACCATCTCCCGCTTCTCCGCATCGCTTAAAAACGCCGCCCCACCCACGCGTGTCCAGAGCGCCGCACGGTCCTCGGCCAGCGCCTCGACCTCGTCGAAATCCGGCACCACTTCGGCGCCTTCAAACGCCGGTCCCAGCCACAGGCTCAGTTCCTGGCTCACCCGCACCACCAGCGGCACCAGCGTTTGCCGCCACAGCGCCCGGTTGGCCTCGGCCATGTTGGCATAGGTATTGTCGCCGGGAATGCCGAGCAGCATGGGCGGCACCCCGAAGGCGAGCGCGATGTCGCGCGCGGCGGCATGTCGGGCCTCGATGAAATCCATCTCCCGCGGGCTCATGGCGATGGCCTTCCAGTCGATCCCGCCATCGAGCACCATAGGTCGCCCGGCATTGGCGGCGCCGGAAAAATTCTCCTCCAGCTCCTCCTTGAGCCGCCGGAACTGCTCTTCCGTCAGCGTGCCGCCACCCGCCGAATAGACCAGCGCCCCGCTTGGCCGCGCCGCATTGTCGAGCAGCGCCTTGTTCCACTGCGCCGAGGCGTTGTGAATATCGAGGCTCGTCTGCGCGGCTTCCAGAGGCCCCATGCCATAGTGGTCGTCCATGGGATGAAACAGCGCCATGTGCAGAATACCCGGCAGCGGCGCACTCTCCTGCGAAATCCGCACCGTGCGTCCGCCCGCCGTATAGTCGTAAGCAACCGGCCAGCCATCGCCCCCGGCCACCACCCGCATGCGATCGGGCCTCAACACGAACAGCGCCTTCACGCCCCCATCGACGATCCCCGCCTGCAGATAGGCATTCCCCGCCGTCTGCAGGTAGGCATAAACCGCTTCCAGCATTTCCGCGCCCGACTGCCGCCCATTGGGCCTTTGCAGCAGGCTTTTCAGCGGATGCTCGCTGACGACCTTACCATCAACCCGCACCGTGAGGGGGACCCGGTTCGCCGTCTCGGCGATCAACCGGACGCAGCGATAAACCACCGGATTGCGCATAAACCCCTGGTTGACGAGGCTCGCATAGCCCCGCCCGCTCCACTGCGCCGCGCCCAGCGCGCTCAGCGTCATCAGCGTGTGCCCCGAAAAATTCTTGGTTTCAGAGGGCGTGTTCGTCCGTCCGCCGAAAAGGCGGTTCATCCAGTTCGGCATTCTTTGATCCTTCGTTGTGGCCTAGATCCAGCGCACGCGCGGTCCCACACCCTTCAAAAGCAATTCCGTCAGCGCCCAGACCAGCGCATCCACCCGGTCTGGCGAATGCCCATCCGCCTTGCCATCCGGCCCAAAGGCACAAAGCTCGTCTTCAAGCGCCGTCAGCCCCACCACATGCCCAACCAGCCCGCGCCCATAGAGCGCCGCCACCGGCTCCGCCCGCAGCCATTTTCCGCGCATCGCCCGCACCTCGATGACAGGCACCGAGCCATCCACCTGCAACAGCAGGTTCTTCACCAGATCCCCGCCCTGGTTCACCTCGACGACAACGGCATCGGCCGCATGCGCATAAAACGCCGCCACCGCCCGCCGCGCCCAGGTCAGCGGCGCCACGCCTTTCAGCGTCGCGTCCTCCAGCACCACCGCACCCTCGCCGCTCTGCCCGGCCACCACGATCCCGCAAGCATCCGACCGCGCCGTCCCCGTCACCGGCGGATCAACCGCCACGACGATCCGCCCCGTGACCGCCCCACCCTCGCCAAACATCCCGCGCTGCCAGAGCGCATCGGCCCGATCCTCGATCAGTTCGCCATCCAGCTCCTGCCTTCCGAGCACCGTGCCGCGATAGCGCGCCACCACGGCATCAAGAAACTGCGGCGCCAGAAACCGGTAATTGTCCTCCGTGGTCATCCGCACCACGCGCGTCTGCTCGTCATCCAGCAGCCGGCGAATGAGTTTTGTCGGTTTCGGTGTCGTCGTCGCCAATTGCCGCGGCCGATCGCCCAATCGCAGCCCGAACTGCAACATGTCCCAAGCCTCTTCCGCATGGGGCCATTTCGCAATTTCATCGCACCACGCTGCCGCGAATTGCGGCCCGCGAAACCGCTCCGGATCGGACGCCGTCAAGATCGCCGCCTCGACCCCATTGGGCCAGACCAGCCGGCTTTTCCCCTTGAGCACCGGTCGTTCGTGATCGGCATGCACGGCGATCAGCCCGCTCTCGCCCCGCACCATGATGTCGACCGCCTCGGTCATGGTCTCGCCCACGAGCGCGATCGGCGAAATCCTGCGCCGCGCCAGTCGCCGCACCCATTCAGACCCGGCCCTGGTCTTGCCCGAGCCGCGCCCGCCCATCAGCAGCCAGGTCGTCCAGTCTCCCGGTGGTTGCTTCTGTTCCCGCCGCGCCCAACGGGCCCAGGAGAAATAGGTGCGTTCGGCGTTTTCATCGCTGAGAGCAGCAACCTTGGCGACCGCGTCAGCGTGCGGATTGCTCAAATCGCTTCACCAGCTTGGCGCGCAGGTCGGTCATGTCTTTTCGCGTCGCCGGCTCCACATTGGGCTTGGACGCGCCATTCTTGATCAGGGTATCGAGCGTTTTGACGCTCTCGCTCAGCGCCTTGACCTGCTTGTCGATCGGTTCGTCCACCGCCGCCTCCAGTCGTCTTATCTGCTTGTCGAGCACTTTGAGCATGCGGGCCACGAGATCGGCCTGTTTCGGCACTCTCGCCCGCGCACTCAGCCAGCCTTCCATTTCGCGGCGATAACGGAGCTGGGCAGCCGTGATCCCATGCCGTCGGCAGATCACCGTCGGCAGGAACAACCGCCCCTCATATTCTTCGCGAATGGAAACCCAGTCCGGCGGCGCCTTGTCGCTCATGCCCGCCTCCTGCCCCGTCGAAACCCAATTGTTCGACTATGCCCGAAGACTAGCAGATCACCGTGACGCGGGGATTAGTTGGATAAGCTGCACAAGTGCGGGGGGAGGCTACTCCTCCAGTTCCCCATCCCGCAGCGACACGAAAATCAGCACGCCGACAATCGTGATGAAGACCCGGAAAGCTGATTGCAGGCCGTTCCAGGTGCTCGACATCCACATGCCGAACCACTCTCCGCCAATGCTCATGAACCCGACCTGCCAGACCAGAAAGCCCAGCGTCAGCCCGCCAATGGCCCAGGCCTTCGAGCGATTGAACTCCCGCGCCGCGGCCCCGCGGCTCCGAAACATCCGCCCAGCCCCGATCCAGCAGACCGCTGCCGTTGCGACCTCGGCGGCAATGATAAGAAGATATGCGAGATGATGCAGCACGGGCGCTGTGATCGCCCGATAGGTCGTGGTCGCGTCGGGAAAGACGCTGTCCATCGAAAGCACATGCTGCACAAAGGCGAAGTTGCTGCCGTAGTCGGTGATGTTGCCAAAGGCGACAAGGCTCGCATAAAGCCCCACCGCACCGACCAGAATTATCTTGCTCGTTCGAATGATCTGCATCGCGCTTCCCCCACCGTTGTGAGGATAGCGCAGATTCGACCGCTCAAGTCACGATCAGGCGCCGAAGACGCGCCTTGCTTCCATGGCGAGGCCCAGCCCGACCGAGCCGAGCACGTCCGTGCGCACCACTTCGGCGTCGGGGAACAGCGCTTGCAGGCGGCCGGACACTGCCGGCACCAGTGTCGAACCACCGGTCAGGATCAGGCTGTCCACCGCCTCGGGCCCTACGCCCGCGCGGCGCAGCGTTTCGCGAATGGTAGTTTCGAGCCGCCCGATGGAGTCCGCCAGCGCCTGCCCCAGTTCATCCGCCGAAATCATGGTCGTGATTTCCCGGTCGCGCACCGGAAAGACAAAGCGGGTTTCCGCTGCATCCGAGAGCGCAATCTTGGCCTCTTCCACCCGGCCGATCAGCCGGTGCCCCAGCCGGTCCTCGACCAGCATCACCATGGTTTCCACCATGTCCGGCTCAGAGGCCTCCCTCACGGTCGAGCGCAGGTCGCGCAACGCCTTGGCGTCATAAAGCCGGTTGATCCGGTGCCAGGTCGACAGGTCGACATAGGGCGCCACTGGCAGGTAGCGCTTCTTGTCGCGCGTTTCCGTCCCGAGCCCGAGTTCAGGCATCACCTTGGCCATGGCCAGCAGCCGGTCGAAATCGGTACCGCCGATATGCACACCAGCCGTCGAAAGAATATCGCCGCTGCGATCGGCAAGCCCGCTCCGCCCGGGCGAAACGCGCACCACCGAAAAGTCAGAGGTACCGCCACCAAGGTCGACGATCAGTGCCAGCTTTTCCCCGCTCACTTGCCGCTCATAGTCGAGCGCGGCCGCGATCGGTTCGAACTGGAAGGCAATATCCTCAAAACCTTGGGCGCGCACGGCGGCCTCGAGTTGGCCCTGTGCCTCGGCGTCGGCCACCGGGTCATCATCGACGAAATGCACGGGGCGGCCCATCACCACCTGGGTCAGTTCCCCGCCCAGCCGCGCCTCGGCCCGGCGCTTCAGTTCGCCCACAAAGCTACCGATGATCT
>NZ_JAFKHD010000161.1 GCF_017307565.1 Devosia sp. | reverse complement strand
AGCGGCCGCCGCGGCGGCCAAGGAATCAAAAGAATGCGTATCCTCATTCTGGGTACCGGCGGCATGGCCAATCAGCATGCCAAGCATTTTGCGGCGATTGACGGCGTGACGCTGGCTGGCGGCGTGGACGTCGATCCGGCCCGCGTGGAAGCGTTCAACAAGATTCATGGGATCGAGAAGGGCTTTGGCTCGCTCGATGCGGCGCTGGCCTGGGGCGAGTTCGACGCGGTGGCCAATGTCACCCCGGACAGCATCCACCACCCGACCACCATGGCGGCGCTCAATGCCGGCAAGCACGTCTTCTGCGAAAAGCCGCTGGCGACGGACCATGCCAAGGCCATGGAAATGACCGAGACGGCCGAACGGCTCGGTTTGATCAACATGGTCAACCTGACCTATCGCAATGTCGCGCAGCTGCAGAAGGCCCGCGAGATCGTGCAGTCCGGGCTCGTCGGCAATGTGAAGCATTTTGAGGCGAGCTATCTGCAGAGCTGGCTGGTGTCGAAGGCCTGGGGCGACTGGCGCACCGAAAGCCAGTGGCTGTGGCGCCTTTCCAAGAAGCATGGCTCGAACGGCGTGCTCGGCGATATCGGCGTGCATATCCTCGACTTTGCTGCCTATGGCGCGGGCAGCGACTTCTCGGAAGTGTTCTGCCGGCTGCACACCTTCGACAAGGCCGAGGGCAACAAGATCGGCGAATACGATCTCGACGCCAATGACAGCTTTGCCATGACGGCGCAGCTCGAGAACGGCGCGTTGGGCGTGATCCACGCGACGCGCTGGGCTACCGGGCATTTCAACGAACTGCGCCTGCGCGTCTATGGCGACAAGGGTTCGGTGGAAGTGCAGCACCGCCACGACTGGTCAAAGCTTTTCACCTGCCTCGGCGACGATATCGAAACCGGCGTGTGGACCGAGGTTGCCGTTGATCCCGTAAAGACCAATTACGAGCGCTTTGCCGAGGCCGTCCGCGATGGGAAGAACCTCGAGCCGAGCTTCCGCCACGCGACCAATATCCAGAAGGTGCTCGATCTCGGCACCGTGACGGATCGCGATCGGACCGAGCACAAGGTCTGACTTTTCTGAACGACGAAAGGCCCGCAGCGATGCGGGCCTTTTTTGTTGCTGCGTCTTGCAAGCAGGCCCGGTGATTTCAATTTATGTCTGGCAATCGTGGAGCGCGTCGCATGGGTATCCTCTGGGCTATTATCATCGGTTTTCTTGCGGGCGTTATCGCCAAGCTCATTACGCCGGGACGCGATAAGCCGCGCGGCTTCATTCTGACCACGGTGCTCGGCATTGTCGGCTCGGTGGTGGCCACCTGGCTCGGGCAGCAGATCGGCTGGTATGGGCCGGGAGATGGCGCGAATTTCATTGGTGCCATCGTGGGCGCAGTCGTCATCCTGCTGGCCTGGGGGCAGTTGGCGCGGCGGGTATGAGGGCTTGTGTCCGCATGGGTTTGATGGCATAGGCGCGGCAGTGCTCTGAAAGCTCCGTAAGCGTTCACGTCAATCAACGCGTTTCTTGTCCCGCCGCACCGTGGTGGGCCTCACGGAGTTCGTTGCATGGCTTTTCGCAAGCTGCCCCGGCGCTATGGCGCCTTTGTCACCCCGTTTTTCCTGTCCTTGCTGATGACTTGCGTGGTCTCGGCGATCAGTGTGCTCAAAACCCAGGGTTTCGGTCCCGAGGCTTTGGCTGCATGGCCGACGGCGTGGCTTGTTTCCTGGGTCGTGGCCTTTCCGGTTTTGCTGCTGATGCTGCCGCTGGTGCGCAGGCTGACCGGCCTCGTGGTCGAGGGCTAGAGAGGGCGCCCTGCGGTTCAGCTTGTGCCGTAGCGTTCGCGAGCCCGTTCACGGGCCTTGGCTGCGACGACCTCGCGATCCCTTGGCGGTGCCTTGGTGTCGAGGGCGTTCAGCAGCTTGCGGACGGATTTCTCGATGTCTTCCACGGCGTCGTAGAAGGCGGCTTCGTTGGCCTGCGAAGGGCGGTTGAAGCCGGAGATCTTGCGGACGAATTGCAGGGCCGCCTCATGCATTTCGTTCTTGCTGGCGGGCGGCTCGAAGTTGAAGAGCGGCTTGATGTTCCGGCACATGGGCGTTTCCCTTTGCGCGATATCGCAGTGGCATGGTCTACAACGCAAAAGGGCGCCCGATGGGCGCCCTTCGCATGAGTGGACAAGACTTTACTTCACCGTGATGCGGCCATCGAGGTAGGGCGTGTACTCGCCGCCGAGCTTGGCGATGTAGTCGGCAACGACCTGCTCCAGCGGCGGGCCGAAGTCGTAGGGATTGTCGCCCGAGGCGAAGGTTTCGTAGCCGTCGCCACCACCACGCACGTAGTTGTTGGTCACGACGATATAGTCGGCGTCTTCGTCGATCGGCACCCAGGTGTCGCCTTCGCCCTTGACGAGGACGTCGCTGACGCGTTCGCCCGGAGGATTGGCGAGGGTGTAGGTGTACTTCAGGCCTGCGACCTGGGCGAAGCGGCCGGCGCCGTTCTCGATGTCGCTGGTGCCGTTTTCGAGCGCCTCGATCACGTCGGCGCCGCTGATCTGCACGGTGGCGAGGGTGTTCGAGAAGGGCAGGACGGTCAGCACGTCGCCGACGGTGATCTTGCCGGCGTCGATGGAGGCACGGATGCCGCCGCCGTTCTGGAAGGCGATCGATGCGCCCTGATCGGCAACGCGATCAAGGATGGCATCGGCCAGGAGGTTGCCCATGGTGCATTCCTGCACGCGGCAGACTTCGCGGGCGCCTTGGAGCTTTTCGGTGGTGGAGCCGATGACCTTGCTGGTCATTTCCTCGATCGGGCCGAGCAGGGTCTGCAGCTGGCCCTTGAAGTCTTCGTTGGCGGTGACGCTGGCGTCGATCAGGTAGGGTTCGCCTTCGGCCTTGATGACCTTGCCATTGTCATCCCAGGTGATGGCGATGTCGCCCAGATACTTGCCATACTGGTTGGCCTGGACGACGGGAACTTCCACGCCATCGGGATTGGTGACCATGGTGGGGTAGGGGCCAGCGGCGCCTTCTGCCGTGTTGGAGAGCAGAGTGTGGCTGTGGCCGCCGACGATGACGTCGACGAGCGGCAGGGAGGCCGCGACGTTGAGGTCTTCGGTGTAGCCGATGTGGCTGAGGAGAATGATCTTGTTGACGCCGGCGGCGTCGAGCGCTTCGGAGGCGCCGCGGACATACTGGATGACGTCGTGGAATTCGACGTCGCCGGGCGAGGCGATTTCCGGGGTGTCTTCGGTGGTGGCGCCGATGATGCCGATCTTTTCGCCGCCGACATCGAGGACGATGGAGCCACGGACCTTGCCGCGCAGGCCTTCATCCTTGGTGACGTCGAAGTTGCCGCCGATGATGGGGAACTTGGCCGCTTCGATGAACTTCAGGTATTCTTCCGGGCCGTCGTCGAATTCGTGATTGCCGGTGGCGACGACGTCAAAACCCATCTGGTTGAAGAAGTCGGAAACGACTTTGGATTTGTAGGTGGTGTAGTAGAGCGAGCCCTGGAAATTGTCGCCGGCCGAGAGAAGCAGGGAATTGCCGTCGGCATATTTGGCGCGGGTGTCGTCGATGATGGTCTTGAGGCGCGCGATGCCGCCGAAGCACTCGCCCTTGGCGTCGGTCTCTGCATCGCAGTTGGAATCCGAGCCGGTGATCGGGTCAAAGCGCGAGTGGAAGTCGTTGATGTGCAGGATGTTGAGTGTGAACTCGGCATGGGCGGCGGTCGAAAAACCGGCGCAGAGGGTGAGCGCGGAGGCGCCCAGCAAAAGCTTCTTCATCCCTGTGGTTCCTTCGTTATTGCAACAAGGCCCTGCTTCGACATCAGGCGCTCCCGACATTTTTCGTGCCGCCACTGAAGCATTAAGGAGAGTTAACCAGCTAATTGTGACAGTGGAAAGTGTTTCATTTCCGAGATTTATCCGGTGGTTGGCCACGCGCGAGCGCTGGCTGCAATCGATGCCATATGGGGTTTCAATAGCGGATGAGTCAGGTATTCTCCGCCCCGTTTGATTTGAGGGGGTACCCTGATGCGCAGTGCTTTGATCGTCTATGGCGGCTGGGAAGGCCATGATCCCGAGGAATGCGCGACGATCTACCGTCGCTGGCTGCACGAAGATGGCTATGCGGTGCGTACGGCGACCGAAACCAGCGCCTTTGCTGATCCCTCCATTCGTGACCTGTCGCTGATCATCCCGATTTTCACGATGAGCAAGATCACCAAGGAAGAGGTCGAGAACCTCACCAAGGCTGTCGAAGGTGGCGTGGGTCTTGCCGGGCACCATGGCGGCATGAGCGATGCTTTCCGCGATGCGGTGGACTATCAGTTCATGGTCGGTGGCCAGTGGGTGGCTCACCCGGGCAATATCATCGACTACACGGTCGATGTGAGCAAGCCCGAAGACCCGATCATGGCGGGGATTCCTGCCAACTTCCCGTACAAGTCCGAGCAGTACTACATGCATGTCGACCCCTCGAACGAGGTGCTGGCGACGACGACCTTTACTGGCGAGCATGCGTCATGGATCGACGGCGTGGTGATGCCGGTCGTGTGGAAGCGCAAGCATGGCAAGGGCAAGGTGTTCCACATGACCCTTGGCCATCAGGCCAAGGAATTCGAGAACACCAATATGGCGACGATCATGCGCCGCGGCATGAACTGGGCGGCGAAGGACGAGTAGTCCCGCCTACCAGCGCAGCATGACGCTTCCGATGATGGCGCCGAGCAGTGCCGTCATCGCCATACCCAGCGTGTACCAGACCGCCATGAACATCATGCCGGTCTCACCGCAATAAAAGGCATAGGCCAGCGCGCCGAAGCCGCCGGCGACGAGCCCGGCGGCAAAGCCAGCCAGGGCAGGCGAGCGTGGCGCCAGGCCACGCATGGCGGACAGCAAGACACCCAGAATTGGCAGGCCGGTGAGCGTGATGAGCCATGGGCAAACCATGGCCGTATCGCCCATAAGGGCGGGCATGGCCCAATCGGCGCGCATCCAGTCCACTGTGCCCAGGACAAGCGCAAGCAGCACGAGCAGGCCGGCGACCAAGAGCGGCCAGACGATGCGACCATCGGGCCGGGCAAGGACTGGCGCGGCGGCGAGGCCGAAGAGGCCGAAGGCCAGTGTATAGCCGAACTTTACCCAGAACATGGGGCCGCCAAAGGCACCACCGAAGGGCCGGCAAAGCATGCGATCCAGCACGAGCCAGGCGGCCAGCGTGGTGATGGCAAGGCCGATGACAAGGGCGAGCCAGAGGCGGCGTTCGAGCGCGCGCGGGGCGATGGGTTTCAGATCGGCCGAAAGGCGGGCGATGAGGTCGTCTGTCATGGTGCGCCCCTCCCGAACCTGGACATCAGGGATTTTAGGCCCCGATGAATGGAGACTTTGGCAGCGGTTTCGCTGATGCCGTGACGGGCCGCGTCTTC
>NZ_JAFKHD010000160.1 GCF_017307565.1 Devosia sp. | reverse complement strand
GGTCGAGCGGGTGCGAAGCGATCATCTCGTCGAACCATTTGAGGCTCAGCTGCTGGGTCTGCCCCCAGGGCGTCACGAACGCGCCATAGCCCTGCGGCCCCGAAGCATCGGCGTAGAGCCGGTCATACTCGGCCTGACCACCGAGAAAGCCCACCATCATGTCCTGGCCCCAGTCGGCCGACGGCGCCAGGAGCGCCATGGCCCGATAGGGATTACCCTCGGCGCTACCGATGGTCAGGGCAATGCGCCCGCCCATGCTGTACCCAAAAATCCCCAGCCGGCCGGCATCGACCGCATAGTTGTCGAGGATATATTTCAGGCTCGCATTGGAGTCCGAGATCATGTTGGAGAGATAGCCCTCGGTGAACGGCTCCTTGCTGTCGCCCGAACCAGGAAAATCCATGCGAATGGTCAGGATGCCGCGATCGGCCAGCGCCTTGGCCACGCCGCCGAAGCCGCCGTTTTCCTGTCGCCCACCGCCATGGCCATGGTTCATCACCACCGCCGGAAACGGCCCCTCGCCGTCCGGCACCACCACCGTCGCCGGCACCGCGCGGGCCCCGTTCATCACGGTAATATCCTCGACCGTTTCCGCCTGCGCCGCCACGCCGGAGGCGACCAAAATACCGGCGGCAAGAACGATGGGCGCTGCCGAGAGCCTGCGCGTGCTATCCGCGCGACCAGCTTTGGCGCGACCGGGCCGAGATGCGAGAACCATGATTACCCTCCTGAGGTCTAAGTCTCGCGCTCCAGCCTATATTTTCGATTGCGACGGGCAAGGCCCCATCGCTGCGTTGCCCCCCATTCACGCGCGACGGCCAAAATTCTCTCCCCGCCCCACAAAACTTCTGTAAACGTATTCAGGAAATCCGCTTGCAGGTGACTTTGGCGCATGACGAAGCATTGTCGAATTCGCGCATCGGTTAGTCTCCATGCGAACAGTCTGCTACCGAAATGGTGACCATCAAGGACGTTGCGCGCCTCGCTGGTGTTTCCATCGCCACCGTGTCGCGGGTGATCAATGGCTATGCCCATGTCCGCCCCGAAAGGCGCGACGCGGTCAACCGCGCCATCGACACGCTCGGCTATCGGCGCAACGGCCTCGCCAGCTCCTTCCGCACCCAGCAGTCCAACATTGTCGGCGTGCTCCTCCGCCAGCAGCGCACCCCATTCTCGAGCGCCCTCGCCTATGCCATCGAGACCACCATGTTCGATCAGGGCTATCGCGTCCTGCTCTGCTCCACCAATGGCGACCCTGATCGCGAGCGGGCCTATATCGAGACCATGCTCGACATGCGCGCCCAGGGTGTCATCATCCGCCCCTCCGGCGCCGCCGCCCGCACGGCCCGCAATGTCGAACGGCTGCGCGATCAAGGGATTGCTGTGACCTTTGTCGACATGAAGCCCAACATTCCTGCCGTCAGCGCCGTCGTCTGCGACAACTTTGCCGGCGGCTACGAGGGCATGCGTCACCTGATCGGCCTTGGCCATCGCCGCATCGGCATCGTCGCCGGCAGCCTCGCCCAAAAGGGTGGCAGCCAGGATGTCGGCAGCGAGCGCGTCCGGGGCATTCGCGCCGCCGCCCGGGATCTGGCGCCCGATGTCGCACCCATCTTCTCGCCGCCCTTCGAGCAGTCGAGCTTTGAAACCGGCCGCGAGATCGGCGCCGAAATGATCGCCCACAATCCCGACATGACCGCCATCTTTGCCACCACCGACATGCTGGCCATCGGCGTCATGCACGCCGCCCACGCCATGGGACAGACGCTGCCGCGTGACCTCTCGATTCTCGGCTATGACGGCGTCATGGAATCCGCCGTCACCTTCCCCACGCTTTCGACCATGGCCCAGCCGATCCACGAAATGGGCGAAATCGCCGCTCAGACGCTGGTCGACCATATGCAAGATCCTAGCCGCGCCCCGCGCCAGGTCATGCTCGAAAACACCCTGATTGAGCGCGCCTCGACCATGCCGCTCGCCAACTAATCCCCGCACCTCCCCGCGCCCCCATAATGCCTTTCCACTGCCGCGGGGAGCCACCAACATGCCAAACCAGCCAAGACGCGCATCTTGCGGTCCATTCTTGAAAACGATTACAAGAATATGCGCCACGTCACTGTTTCAATGGGAGGTCTCATGTCGTCGCCAAACCGGATAGCCACCAGTGCCGAACTCGACCTCGCCCGCCGTCTCGCCCCGGTCATTCGCTTCAGCGACAACGAACCATTCCTCCCGAGCCGTGTCGGCATCACCGTCCTGACAGCGCCCGGCCGCTCCCCCTCCGCCGTCCTCGACATCACCTTCGAACCGGGCGTCACGAGGGTCGTGGAATATGCCATCTGGTGGGACTGGGACATCCAGCACCTCTACGAACTCGAACACATCTGGCTCAAGCTCGACGCCTCGGACAGGGTGGTCGCCGTAGAAGCCAGCGCCCACGGCGGCATCTTCCCAATGGCTTTTGAAAACAAGGCCTTGCCATTCGAAAACGGCCGCGTCACGCTCTTTTCCGCGCCCGGCAAACACGCCTTTTCCGCCACCGCCGAGGGCCAGTCGCCCGCCGCAGAAATCACCACGGTGAGCTGTCGGGAATTGGCCGGCCGCGCCACCATCCTCGTCAATGACATGTTCCGCGACGCCCTCGCTGACCTCACCGCCGAAGACCATCGCGCCGTCAAACGTTACCTTCAGACACGCGCCTTCCTGCCCTCCTTCACCTTCAACCAGCGCTTCGATCTCTCCTCGGTCGAATTCATTGCCTGGCCCGATCTGGTCGAATGGATTCCGGGACGCGTAAGGACAGTGCTTGCCGAGGTTCGGCAAAGCCAACCCCTTCTTAAAGCTGTGTTTCTCGATAGCGGCGACACGCTCGTCAACGAAGCGACCGAAATCTTTGACGCCGAAGGTTACGTCATCGAAGCCGGACTTATCCCCGGTGCTCTCGAAATGGTGCAAAATCTCACGCGTGAAGGCTATCGCCTCGCCCTTGTCGCCGATGGCCGCGTCCGCAGCTTCGCCACCGTGCTCGGCGGCCACGACATCGCGCCGCATTTCCACGCCCAGATCATTTCCGAAACCGAAGGCTGCGAAAAACCCGACCCCCGCATGTTCCGCCAAGCCATGGCAGCCATGGGCCTCGAAGACAGCGACGGCGTCGTCATGGTCGGCAATCACCTTGAGCGCGACATCGCCGGCGCCAATGCCCTGGGGATCACCACCATCTGGCAAAGCTGGTCAAAAAAGCGCAGCCACACTCCCGCCAACGCTCAGGAAGTGCCGGACTATACCATTGGAACTCCAGGCGAATTGCCAACCCTGCTCGAAGAAATCGAACGCCAGATGGCTCGCCGCCAGATGAACCCCAAACCGGAATAGTCCCGAAACCCGCCACGGTTTGATCCGCATCAATCCCGTTTCCGCACCGGGTGCTATTGGCCGTCCTGTCAATCAAGTCAGGTGCGGCAATGCAGGACGAAACCTTTGCGCTGGTGGAGAAATATTCAACGCCGGTCCCCCGCTACACGAGCTACCCGACCGCGCCGCATTTTCACGCCGGCGTGGATACGAAAACCTATGCCCGCTGGCTCGCCGCCCTGCCCGAACGCGCAAGCATCTCGCTTTACCTGCACATCCCCTATTGCGACCGGCTCTGCTGGTTCTGCGGCTGCCACACCAAACACACTCTCCGCTACGAGCCGGTAGCCGAATATCTCCTCGCGCTCTACGACGAAATCGCATGGGTTTCCAAGCAGTTGCGCGGCCGCGGCGTGGTCACCGCCATCCACCTCGGCGGCGGTTCGCCGACCCTGCTGGCCCCGGAAGATTTCCAGATGCTGCGCCGGCACCTCGCCGATAATTTCAACCTCGCGCCCGATGTCGAAGTCAGCATCGAGATCGATCCCAACGACATCGACCACGGCCGCTACGATGCCATGGCCGCCTTTGGCCTGACCCGCGCCAGCATTGGCGTGCAGGATTTCGATCCCCTGGTGCAGAACACCATCAACCGCATCCAGACCTTTGAGCAGACCCGAAGCGTCGTCGACGCCATGCGCCAGCGCGGCGTCCGCTCGGTCAATCTCGACCTCCTCTATGGTCTGCCGCACCAGACCGAAGAAGGGCTCAAAAAGACCATCGCGGCGGCCCTGTCTCTCGCCCCCGATCGCGTCGCGCTCTTCGGCTATGCCCATGTTCCCTGGATGAAAACGCACCAGAAAATGATCCCCGAAACGGCCCTGCCGGACCGGCACGACCGCTTTTCCCAGGCACAACTGGCCGCCGACCTCCTGCGCGCCGCAGGCATGGAAGCCATCGGTTTTGACCACTTCGCCATGCCATCTGATAGCCTCGCCATCGCCGCCCGCGCCGGTCGCCTGCGCCGCAATTTTCAGGGCTATACCGACGACGCCGCCGACGCGCTGATCGGCCTCGGCGCCTCCGCCATCGGTCAATTGCCGCAGGGCTACGTGCAGAACATCACTGCGACCGGCGACTACAAAAAGGCAGTCGCTGGCGGCAATGGCGCCATTGCCAAGGGCTTCGCCCTGACCCCGACAGACAAGCTGCGCGCCCACGCCATCATGACTTTGCTCTGCAAATTTGCACTGACATCCAAGGATCTAGCCGGATTTGGCGCGGCCGGCGAAGCCCTCATGCACGAGGCCGAAGCCATCGCGCTGACCGATGAAGACGGGTTGACCGAAATGAGCGAAGGGCAGGTCCGCATGACCGAGCGCGGCCGCCCCTTTGTCCGCTCCGTCGCCGCCCGCTTCGACACCTATTTCGGTCAGGGCGCCGCGCGCCATTCCTTGGCCGTCTAGAGCTTTCAGTCCGCAAAGGGTTCCACTAGAACCCTTTCAGGCGCTTCGAACGGCGAGGAAAATCCGATGACCTACAGTCCCGTGGTGGAGCCGCAAGACATAGCCAAACTGTTCGTCGAGGCCTGGGCCCGGCGCGACGCCGACAAGCTTGCCTCGCTTTTTGATGAGGACGCAGAATTCGTCAATGTCACCGGGCTTTGGTGGCATGATCGCGAAGCGATCCGCAAAGCGCATGCCTATGGTTTTGCAAACATTTTCGGCGATTCCACCCTCAGCATCATGCAACTTCGCGTCAAATCGCTGTCGCCCGATGCCGCCGTGGTCCACGCCAAATTGCGTCTGGAAGGCCAGACAGCGACCGAGCCGGGCACCAACCCCGCCCGCCGCCAGACCATCCTGTCATTCGTCGTCCATCGCCGCGACGACACCTGGAGCTGCGCTTCCGCGCAAAACACCGACATCGTCCCCCACATGGAGACGAATCTCGTCCAACCCGACGGGACCTTCCGCTCGGTGCGCTATCGCCCTTGACGGGCGAGCCGGAAAAATCCCGGCCCGCCTCGTTGGCTCAATACCCCCGATCGGCCAACCACTTCTTCATCATCGCGATCTTCTA
>NZ_JAFKHD010000159.1 GCF_017307565.1 Devosia sp. | reverse complement strand
GCAGGCCCTCGGCGATGAGCGTATTCGTCGGCAGGCCGTCGAACAACCGCACGGTCAGTTCCACCTGCCCGCGCTGGTTGCCAACGGTCACTGCATCGCCCTCGACGAGACCAAGCCGGGTGGCGTCTGACGGATGCACGAAGACAGATGGTTCGCCTTCGCGCTTCAGACTGCCCGGGGTCTGGTTGAACGACGAATTGAGGAAGGCGCGGGCCGGACTCGTGGCGAGCTTGAAAGGATGCTCGGCATCGGTCTTTTCGGTGATGTCCCAATGGTCGGCGAAGCGCGGCATGATCGCGGGATCACAGACCCAGCGATAGCCTTTCTTCCTGGCCACCGCATCCCAATCTGGTTCGAAGCGGAAGCGGCCATCGGGCCAGCCAAAGCCATTGGCAAAGCGGGCGACCTCATCCGGCCGCTCCTTGTCGATGAAACCCGTCTTCTGGACCTCTTCGATGGTGGGCAGGCCCGAGCGCGCAAAGGTTTCGGCGACGACCTCGCGATCGGTGGTCGAAAAGATGGGATCGTCGCTGCCGAGGCGCACGGCCAGGGCGTTGATGACTTCGTGGTTCGAGCGCGCTTCGCCGGGCGCCTCGACAACAGCGGGGCCGAAGAGAATGCGCGTGTGGCCGCCGCGGGTGTAATAGTCGTTGTGCTCGAGGAACATGGTGGCAGGCAGGACGATATCGGCCAGCTCTGCCGTTTCGGTCATGAACTGCTCGTGGACGACGAGAAAAAGATCGTCGCGGAGGAAGCCCTGGCGCACCAGCGTCTGGTCGGGGGCGACGCAGGCCGGGTTAGTGTTCTGCACGATCATGGCGTGGACCGGGGCGCCATTCTGTAGCGCAGCGGCGTTGCCGGTGAGGATCGGGCCAACTTCGGACATATCGAGGAGGCGCGGCGAGCCCTTTTGCAGGTACGTGCCCTCGAGGCGGGACTTGTCGAGGTTCCAGGTGCCGGAATTGGAATGGAACGCGCCGCCACCGCGGTGCTGCCAGGCGCCTGACATGGCGGGAATGGAGAGCGCGGCGTGCATGGCCGTGGCGCCGTTGGTCTGGCGGGAGAAACCATAGCCGAGACGGAAGAAGGTTTTGGGCGTCGAGCCGACGAGGCGCGCAAAGGCCTCGATTTCGGCAACGGAAAGGCCGGTGATTTCCGCGGCCCATTCGGGGGTACGGGTCTGCAGGTGCGCTTCGAAATCGGGCGAAAAATCTGTGTAGCGCTCCATATAGGCGCGATCGGCCAGGCTCTCGCGGAGCAGCACATGCATGGTGGCGACCGCCAACGCCCCATCGGTGCCAGGGCGGACGACGAGGCCCATATCGGCCTGATCCATGGTTGCGGTGCGATAGATGTCTACGACCACAATTTTGGCGCCGCGGGTTTTGCGGGCCTTCATCGCATGGGTCATGACATTGACCTGGGTGTGCACCGCATTGGTGCCCCAGATCACGACGCAATCGCTCTCGGCCATCTGCTCGGGATTGACCCCTCCGAGGAGGCCGGTGCCGGCAATATAGCCGGGCCAGGCGAGGCCCGTGCAGATGGTGTCATATTGGTGGGAATAGCCGCGGACGGCGCGCAGGCGCTCGATGCCGTCACGATGCACGTGGCCCATGGTGCCGGCATAAAAGTAGGGCCAGATGGCTTCGGGGCCATGCTGCGCTTCGATCTCGAGGAAGCGGGCGGCGATTTCGTCCAGCGCCTCGTCCCAGGAGATGCGCTGCCACTGCCCTGCCCCCTTGGGGCCGGTGCGGCGCATGGGATGGGTCAGGCGCTCGGGGTGATGGATGCGCTCGGCGTAGCGGGCGACCTTTTCGCAAATGACGCCGGCAGTATAGGGATCGTCCTTGGCGCCGCGGACGCGGCCCACCTTGCCATCGGGAAGAATATCGACATCGAGCGCGCAGACCGACGGGCAGTCGTGCGGGCAGACGGAACGGATGGTGTGGTGCGGCGTGGGGGCGTTCATGAGCCGAAATTAAAGAAGCTCACCGCTCGCGACAATCGCATTGTGCTTATGACGGGAATAAGGGGCGTTGATGCGCCCCTTGCTCACAGCGTGGCGAAAGCCTTGGTCGAGGTTTGGGCATTGCGCATGGCGCGGGTTGCGGCGTGCTTGGCCAGTTGCGCAGCGCCGCCGTGGAACTGCGAGAAGGTGATGCGCCCCGTCGTGCCGGTGATGGTGATGCCGCGCCAGTTCGGACGCACCGAGCGGACCTCGGCCCAATCGAGCGCGGTTTCCCGGCCGGTGGCCGAGCGGTGCCGCACCTGGCGATTGTCCCAGCGGGTATTGGTGAAGAGGCCGACGAGACCAATGCCGATCGAGCCGCCAGCGAGCAAGAGCGCGGCGAGATAGGTTGCGACGAGTTGGACCGTATCGGCGGCGCTGCCCATGAAGATAACAGCAAAGAGCAGCACGGCGGCCAGCGCGGCGGCGCCGTAGCAGGCGAAATACTCGACCATCGAGGGTCGAAGCTCGGCCCAGCCGCCATCCACCATCAGCCCATCCTCGGGCTGCAGGAGGCGCAGAGCCAGAAACGCTGCATAGCCGAACGCCACGACGCCTGCCGCGCGCGAGAGCGGCAGATGGGCGGTCATGGGCAGATATTTCAGGGCAATCAAAAGGGTAATCACGAGAAGTGGCAAAGCCACCTCCTGCCAACGCAAGGGCACGCTTGTATCTCCAGTGGTGCGAGGCCGGTGACGCAGTTCGGCGGTGAATGGAGGAAAGACTACAGGGATAAAGTGATTTGACCATTCACATTTCCGCCATAAGGCGGCAGCGGCCAAAGGGACTTGGACGATGTTGCGAAAGCGCAACCTTTCGCACTGATTCACTTGCCTCAAAACTTGAATCAACGCCCTGCCATTGCGATTCCGCAGAGCGACACAACATGTTGATAGCGAAAAACTATTTTGCCGCCGAGACTGCTTAAACGGCGGCGGGTTGACCGTCTCGGCCGCCAAGCCAATATTGGCGGCGTCGGGACGAGTTTGGGAGGCTGAAATGGATCTGTTTGCGGCCGAGACGGCCCCATTCGCAGTCGCGCTTGGCGTGACCCTGGCCATCGCGCTGATCGAACTTGCAGGCGTCCTAATCGGCCTCAGCCCGAGCGAGGCCATCGACAGTACCCTGCCCGATGCCGACACCGACATGCCCAATCTCGAACTGGGTCCGCTGAGCCAGTTTCTCAACTGGTTGAGTTTCGGACGGCTACCGGCGCTGGTCGTGCTCATCCTCATCACCACCAGTTTTGGCCTCGGCGGCTATGTGCTGCAGGAGGCGATGCGGCGCATTTTCGGGTTCGCGCTGGAGCCCGCCGTAGCGAGCGCCCCGGCCGCGATCTTCTCGCTCTTTGCCACCCACCACCTTGGGCATTGGCTGGGACGGCTGATGCCGCGCGAAGAGACCGACGCCGTCAGCACCGCAGATTTCATTGGCCGCGTTGCGACCGTGTTCCGCGGCACCGCCAGCAGCGGCAAGCCGGCTGAAGCAAAGCTCACCGATATTCACGGCAAGACGCATTACCTGCTGGTCGAGCCCGACGATGAAGGCCAATCGCTTTCCGAGGGCTCGCAGGTGGTGCTGGTGCGTCGTGAAGGCCCGGTGTTTCGCGCCATCGTGCAGCTGAAACCGGTCCAGTAATGGCCAAGATCAAAACGCCCCCAACGGGCGAGCCGGTTGCTCCGGCCGTATCGCCGCCGCCGCCCGAAATCACTCAACCGCCGATCACCACCCCTCCAACTACCCCCATCACCCTTCAGACGACAGACCCCGCCCCGCCAAGCCAGGAGACTTTCGCCTTGTCCCAGACTCTTCTCGATATCCTGATCATCATCGCGGTGATCGTTGTTGCCCTTTTTGCCATCGGGCTCATCGTGTCCCGGCTCTATCGCCGGTCATCCAAGGAGGTGAGCTTTGTCCGCACCGGCTTTGGCGGGCAGAAGGTGATCATGAATGGTGGTGCGCTGGTGTTTCCGGTGTTGCATGAGCAGATCCCGGTCAACATGAACACGCTGCGCCTCGAAGTCCGGCGCGCAAATGAGCAGGCTCTGATCACCAAGGATCGCATGCGCGTTGATGTGCAGGCCGAGTTCTACGTGCGTGTGCAGCCGACGGTGGAGTCGATCGCCAATGCGGCGCAGACCCTGGGGCGGCGCACCATGGAGCCGACGGCGCTCAAGGAGCTGGTCGAAGGCAAGTTCGTCGATGCCCTTCGCGCCGTGGCGGCCGAAATGGCGATGGAAGAGCTGCACGAGCAGCGCGTCAACTTCGTGCAGAAGGTGCAGGCGGCCGTTTCTGAGGACATTCTCAAGAACGGTCTCGAGCTTGAATCCGTGTCGCTGACCGGGCTCGACCAGACCAATCGCGAGTTCTTCAACCCCGACAATGCCTTTGACGCCGAAGGTCTGACCAAGCTGACCCAGGCGATCGAGGAGCGGCGCAAGGCGCGCAACGACATCGAGCAGGAAACGCAGGTGCTTATTGAGCGCAAGAACCTCGATGCGGAGCAGCAGAAGTACCAGATCTCGCGCGACAAAGAATTTGCGCGCCTCGAGCAGGAGCGCGAAATCCAGATCCGCATGGCCGAGCAGGCGGCGCTGATCAAACAGCAGCAATCGGAACGCGAACGCGAGGCGGAAGAGACGCGGATTCTCGCAGCGCAGAAGGTGCGGCAGGCCGACATCGCCTCCGAGCAGGTGGTGAAGGAGCGCGAGATCGCGACTGCGCTCGCTGTCGAGGCGGCGGCAGTGGAGAAGGCCAAGCAGATTGCCCTTGCCGAGCAGGCCCGCGATATCGCCGTGTCGCTCAAGAGCAAGGAAAAATCGCAGGCTGACGCCGCTGCCGACGAGGCTCGTGCGGTGGCCGCCAAGGCGGCCGAAGAGGTGGCGACCTCGCGCCAGACCGCCATTGCCGAGCGTGAAAAGGCCATTCAGCTGATTGAGGCCCGCAAGGCGGCGGAACAGCAGGCCATCAGCATCACCGTGGCCGCCGAGGCGGAAAAGGCGGCGGCGGCAGACCGCGCCGAGGCGATCCGCATTGCCGCCGAGGCAGAAGCCGAGAAGCAGCGCGTGGGGGCCAAGGGTTCGGCCGACGCCGAGCTGCTGCGGGCCGAGGCGCTGGCCGCGACCTACAAGGTCGAGGCCGAGGGCAAGCGGACCATCAACGAGGCCAGCAACACGCTTTCGGCCGAACAGATCGCCATGCAGGTGCGGATGAAACTGATCGAGGCCCTGCCCCAGATCATCGCTGAAAGCGTCAAGCCGATGCAGAATATCGACGGGATCAAGATCCTGCATGTCGATGGGCTGAATGGGTCGAGCGGCGCGGCCGGCTCGGGCGAGGCGACGAGCGCCAATGGCGGGCTGGCGGACCAGGCCGTGGCGGCGGCGCTGCGTTATCGCAGCCAGGCGCCGCTGATCGATGCGCTGATGAGCGAGCTGGGTCTGTCGGGCGGG
>NZ_JAFKHD010000158.1 GCF_017307565.1 Devosia sp. | reverse complement strand
CTACCTCGCCGAGCAGGGGCTGGTCGGCGACCATCTGATCTGCCTGGACGGCGGTGCCGATCCGCGCATCTGGCATGGCTCCTTCGGCTCGCTGGAAATGCAGGTGGTGATCGAGGGCCGCTCCGGCCATGCCGGCCAGCGGAACTCCGGCGACAACGCGCTGGAACGCGCGATCCCGATCATGTCCGGCCTGCTGGAGCTGAAGCAGGTGGTCGAGCAGCGCAGCTCCGTCGTGCGCGGCAAGGACGGCGGCCCGCTGCGGCCGATCCTGGCGGTGACCGTGATGCAGTCCGGCACCAAGGCCAACAACATCCCCGCCCGCGCCGTGATCGGCCTCAACCGCCGGTACGCGCCCGAGGAGAACGACGAGGCGGCGCTGGCCGAGATCCGCGAGGCGGTGGCGCGCGCCGCGCCCGAGGGCACGCGGTGGGAACTGCGGGTGACGGGGCATCTCGCCGCCGTGCTGGATGCCGATCAGGGGCCGCACTGGCCGCGCTGGTCGTAAGGGCACTTGCGTCGTCATCTCTCCGACCCATCGCCGTCGCGTCGCCCAGTCGATCCTGCGCACCGCAAAAATCGAAGCTGAAAATATCGCTCCGCCGACCGCCGAGGCGATTGATGCGCGCTACCGTGAGTCGATTCTCACAAATTCGCTTTTGAGTGACGTAATCACCGAAGATGAGCGTCCAAGTGTGGACAGTCTGCTAGCCAAATGGGCACCGGAAGCCCTGGCTGCTGCCTATCTGCGCCTGCAGCTCACCACCCGTCCGATCCCCGAGGATATCTCGGCCACCCTGGTCGAAGATTTCGGCAAGCGCGAGCCCCGTACCCGCGAAGCCTTTGCTGGCGGCACCTGGTTCAAGGTCACGGTCGGTCGCAAGCAAAGAGCCGAGCCACGCTGGCTTTTGCCGATGATCTGCAAGGCCGGCAACGTCACCAAGGGCGCCATCGGCTCCATCCGCATCTTCGACACCGAAACCATCTTCGAGGTGGCCGCGGATAAGGTGGATAGTTTCCTCAAGGGCGTCGGCAAGAACGGCACGGGCGAAAAGGGTGTCTACATCTCCGCCATCGATGGTCCGATCGAACAGAAGCCGCAGTCCAAGCGCCGTCCCCCGGGACCGCCGGTCCCCTATGACCCTTCTGCGCCGCGCCCCGAAAAGGCCGATCGCAAGCAGCGTTATGGCTCGGGCAAGCTGAAGGCGGAAGATTTCGATGCTCCTGCCGTCGAGGGCCCGCGCCCGCCTAAGCCTTTCAAGCCAAAGGAACAAAAGCCCTTTGACAAAAACAAGGGCAAGCCGAAGTGGTCCAAGCCTGCCGAGGGCGATGCCCCGCGCAAGGCCAAGCCCAAGGACCACAAGAAGCCCCGCGCTTACGACTGATCGCAAAATTCTATCCCCGCCCTCGGGCGGGGATTTATTTTATGGTCAAAAACGCTAGCGCGCTTCCGCCGGCCGCAATTCGCCAAGCCGCGACATGTTGCCAAAAGCCATGATCGCCGCGCCGACAACGGCAACACAGGCCCCGACCATCAGCGCAAAGCGGTAATTCCCGCCTGTGGTCAGCAGCCCAAATGCCGTCGCCCCCAAAAGGTTGGCGGCAATGGCCACGACATCCATCAGCGATGTCGACAATCCCACCCGGCCTTTGATCGCATCCTGCACATATGGAATGTTGACGCTCATCAGCGCCGCCGTTCCCAGCCCATTGAGCAGCAGCAGCCAGTAGAACGCCGTCATGCTGGTCAGAATGCTGGAAATCCCGATAAACGCCGCCATCACCAGACCCGCCGTCGCGAGCAGCGTTTCCTTGGTCCACCTGGTCGTGAGATAGGCAAGCAATAGCATGCACGGCGCCTCGATCGCGGCTGTGATCCCGGCATAAAAGCCGACATCGGTAACAGTCCCGCCGAGATCCCCAACGATAAACAGCGGCACCGTAAAGGTCAGGATGCGCATGGCCGCGGTCATCACGACGAGCCCGGCAAGACCCGCAAGCGTGCCAAGGGGGAGAGCAAAGGTCGAGAGCAACGACGCGCCCTCGGCCCGCACCGGCGCCGGCATCTGCACGGCCGTCCCCTTGTCGGCCATCAGCAGCGCAAAGATCGCCGCCACGGCCGCGTAGCTCAGCGACGAGGCGAGATAGACGTTGAAAATATCGAGCTCCGCCGCGATCCAACCGGCGAGCGGCGGCACCACGATCCAGGCCAGCGTGAACACCATGCGCATGGTTGTCACCATGAAGTCGGCGCGTTTGGCGTCATGGGTCACATAAAAGACCCGCAGATAAGCAAAGCACTGTCCATAACAGGCGCCGGCCACCGGCATGACCAGCGCCATCGCAAGCGTAAAGCTCAGCTGCGTCGGCCAGATATAGATCATGCCATGGCCAATGATCCCGGCAAGGGCGGTGGCCAGTACCAGCAAACGCCGATCGGGCAATTTGTCCGAAATATAGCCCAGCGTCAGCGACACCAGCGTGCCCAATATTGACCCGGCGGCCATCACCGTTGCGAACCAGCCCGGCGACATGCCGAGCGTGTCGACGCCCACAAGAGAGGCATAGGGCAGGGTGGCGGCATAGGTGACGCCTGAAAAGAACATGTTCGTTCCAAGCAGCGCCGTCACCGGCAGGCGTGGTCTCGCAGTCATCGTCCCCTCCCAGAGAGCGGCAAGACCTAGCGCCGGTCTAGGAATTCGTCCATCGAAATCGATTGCATGACTTGGAATCCGCTGTGATCGCTCCTTTCGGAGGCGTAGAATGCGCGTTCCGCGTCAGGTCCCGTGGGCCTGGGCGGCCAACATGGGAGGCCCTCGATGACGGCCTATAATATTGTGCGTATGCGGGTGAAACCCGGCTCCGAAGACGCGTTTATTGCCCATCACGATGCGCTGCTGAAGACGACAGGCAAGGAGCTGCAAGCCGCCGGCATGCGCCGCTTCAGTCTCGTCAAGACCGGGGATCGGTCCTATTGCGTTCTCGGCGAATGGGATGGTTTTGACAGCATCGTCAAGGCGCGTCCCACCATGATCAAGTCGCTCGACGGCCTGCGGGCGATGCTCGAAGACCTGGGCGGCGATCTCGGCGTCACCGACCCGGTTTCGGGCGAGGCAGTCGCCGAATACAACATGCCAAAGCACTAGCCTGGCAGTCTCGCCACCGGGCTCGTCCCGGTGGTCCATCGAGACGCGAGCCGGACGCTATGCCGGCTCCCGCACACCCGCCCGCTCGATTTCCTCGGCCAGCACGGCAATCTCGGCCGCGTGCTTCTCGCCGGCTTGCTCTATGCCATCCATCCAGGTGCCAAAGCGCTTGAGGAGGGGCACGAAAGCGGCGACGTCTTCCGGGCTCCACTCAGCCAGAAAATCCCCCATGACGAGGAACTTGTAGGCGCGAACAGCCTCGACGACCGCAATCCCGCGATCCGTCAGTTCGATAATCGTTCGCCGCGCATCCGCCTGGCTCACGGCCCGGCGGGCATAGCCCTTGTCCACCATTTCGCTCACCAGCCGGCTGGCGCGCGAGGGGTCGATATTGATCCGCTCGGCGACTGTCGCGATCATGGTTTCCGTCTGCGGCTCGCCGTGATCGGTTGGGCCGGCTATGGCGACGAGCACGTCGAACTGCGCCAGGTCCAGGTCTACCTTGAGCTGGGCCAGGGCCCGATGCCCCAGTTCCCGTTTGTTCGCACGGCGACGCCACTTTTGCATGAGCGTATCGATTTCAATAACCGCCTCTGCGGTCGCGGCGTCGTGCCCCGCCTGAAGCAGCAAGGCGTTTGGTTCGGTTTTGTCACTCAGCGGCATGGCAGCCCCCGCAGTTTTGCATGCTAGTCACAATTGCATGCTATTGACATGTAATTGCTTCAAGCACATTTATGCGTTCAGAATTCATTTCGCAAGGGCCGACGCTGGACGCCGGTCCTCTCTATTTTGAGGATTGCCCTAATGTCCCAACCCATTCAACCGGCTGAAGCGCCGCAGGATCAGTCCGTCAAGCTGATCATCGGCGCCGTGGCCGTCACGCTTCTCCTGGCCTCCCTTGGCCAGACCATTGTTTCCGCGGCTCTTCCGACCATTGTCGGCCAGCTTGGCGGGCTCGATCACCTCACCTGGGTGGTCATCGCCTACCTGCTTAGCTCCACAGTCGTCGCGCCGATTTACGGCAAGCTCGGCGACCTCTTCGGCCGCAAGGTCGTGCTGCAGGCGGCCATCACCATTTTCGTCGGTGGCTCCATCCTGTCTGCCATGGCCAATTCAATGACCATGCTCATCGTCGCCCGCGCCATCCAGGGCCTGGGCGGTGGTGGCCTCATGGTCGTCGCCATGACGGTGGTGGCAGACGTCATCCCGCCCCGCCAGCGCGGCAAGATCCAGGGTATTTTCAGCGCCGTCTTCGGCGTCTCGACTATTGCCGGCCCGCTGCTTGGCGGCGTCATCGTCGAGCATTTTTCCTGGCAGTGGATTTTCCTGATCAACCTGCCTGTCGGCCTCGTGGCCCTCGCCGTCATCACCTTCGTGCTCAAGCCCCGCGCCGAACGCGTCGCCCACAGCATCGACTATCTCGGCTTCATCCTGCTCTCGGTAGGTCTCACCTCGATCGTGCTGGCGACGTCGCTCGGCGGCAATACCTGGGCCTGGATGTCGTTTGAAATCATTGGCTTGGTCGTCCTTACCCTCGCTGCACTCGGCGCCTTCCTCTATGTCGAAAGCCGCGCCGCCGAGCCGGTGCTGCCGCTGACGCTCTTTGCCAACAACACCTTTGCGGTGTTCAACTCCATCGGCTTCCTCGTCGGCATCGCCATGTTCGGGTCTATCACCTTCATCCCGATGTACTTGCAGCTCGCCAAGGGCGTGTCGCCTACCGACTCTGCCATGCAGCTCATCCCGATGATGATCGGCATGATCGGCGCCTCGATGCTCTCGGGCTTTGCCATGACCCGCTCGGGCAAGTACCGCTTCCTGCCGCGTCTCTCGACCTTCGTACTGACGATCGGCCTCCTGCTCCTCGCCTTCATGCAGCTCGACACGCCGTCATGGCAGATCGCGCTCTTCATGTTCCTCGTCGGCGTCGGCATCGGTCCGGTCAACAGCGTCAGCGTCACCGCAACGCAGAACGCGGTGCCGCGCAATCTCGTCGGCGTTGCCACCGCCGGTACGACCCTCTTCCGGCAGATCGGTGGCTCCATCGGCATTTCGGTGTTCGGCGCCATCTTCTCGGCCGGCCTTGCCGCGCGCCTCGATAGCCTGCTGCCCGACGGCCAGTCCGGTCACGGCGTTTCCCCCGCCATGGTGGCGAGCCTGCCCGAAGACCTGCGTGGCCCGGTCCTTGAAGCCTTCGCGTCCTCGCTGCATCCGATCTTCTTTGCCGCCGCGGCCGCTTCGTTCCTCGCTTTCGCGCTGACCTTCCTCGTCGAAGAACTGCCGCTCGCCAGCTCCCTGCGCCACGAGCCGGAAGCCGAGATCGACGCCGAAGAAGCAACGCTCGCCGCCGTCGCTGCTGCCCCGGCCACGGTCACCCGCTAGGCCTATCAAATAAAAAGGGCCGCACTGATCCTCAGTGCGGCCCCGGTATTC
>NZ_JAFKHD010000157.1 GCF_017307565.1 Devosia sp. | reverse complement strand
CGGCATCTAGGCGCTCGAAATCCAGGGCGACAGCATGGAGCCGCTCTATCGCGAGGGCGACCGGGTCGTGGTTTCACCCACCGAGCAGGTGCGGCGCGGCGACCGGGTCGTGGTCAAGACGCGCGAGGGCGAGGTGATGGCGAAAATCCTCTATCGCCAGAGCGCCAAGCAGATCGAGCTGCATTCGCTCAACCCGGCCTATGAACCGAGAATTCTCAACACCAGGGATATCGAATGGATCGCGCGGATCATCTGGGCCAGCCAATAAAGATCGCGCCAGCAGAGGCTGGGGATACCGCGGACTGGACTGCAATGCGGACGGCCCTCTGGCCGAGCGGCGGGAATGGCGAGCACGCGGCCGAGATTGCCGAACTTCTCGCCGATGCCGGAGAGACGATCAACCTGATCGCCCGGAATGCGGACGGGGTGGCGCTCGGCTTTGCCGAAGCGGCGCTGCGGCGCGACTATGTCAACGGCTGCAGGACTTCGCCCGTCGCGTTTCTCGAGGGGATTTTCGTCAAGCCCGAGGCACGGGGCACGGGCGTGGCGCGGGCGCTGGTCGGAGGCGTGGAAGCCTGGGCGAGGCAACATGGCTGCACCGAATTTGCCTCTGACGCATCGGTTGAGAACTTTGACAGCCATAATATGCATCGCGCGCTGGGCTTTACGGAAACCCAGCGCGTGGTGTTTTTCAAGAAAACGCTGGGCTAGCGCCTAGCTGCATCCAGCCCTGGCGAAGAGATCGGCCAGGATGATCGGCGTTGCCGGGGTTTCGGCCCAGCTTGCCGTGTCCGGCGCTGCGGCCGACAGCGCGGCCAGCAGGCTATCTTCGGAAAGACTGAGCTTGCCGGTGCATTTGGACGGTGCGGCGCCCTTTGCGGTGGCGTGGGAAATCATGAAACCTGCGGCCTCGCCAACCCCGGCGATGTAGGCGAGGGCGGTATTGCGGGCGCCAGCGTCACGCGGAGCGCGCTGCATCATTTCCATCACCTGAGCAACGGAGATGCGCCCTTCGCTGGTCGTTGGCCCGGCCATGACTGGGGCGACCGAAAGGGCGAAAAGAGCGAGGGCAGACAGGGTACGCATTGGGTTTTCCTTATCGTTTGGCGATAATTTCTATTCCTCATACGAGCTTTTGTTATTGTCAAACGATAATTTTTGTGAGACCCAAGGTGCATCGAAATGGAGATGAGACCATGAGTAGGGCAATGGAAACGGCGTTTGGCAGCGACAAGACCATCCCAGTCACGCCGCGCATGGCGCTGCTGTTCAACGGCCTGTCGGTTGCCGCGGTGGCGCTGGCAACGCTGCTGCCCATGGGCGCGGCGGCCTATTGGTTGTTCGTCGACGCCACCGAAGTGCGGACGATGGTGGGACTGGGGCCTGAGCTTCTGGTCGATATCACCATGGGGCAGCGCATTGCGGCGGCGATCGTGGCGCTGTTGACGGTGCTGCCGCTCGCCTGGGGTTTTGCGCGGCTGCGGACCTGCCTCAAGAGCTTTGCCGAGGGACGGCCTTTTGCCTTGGACGGCATTGCGGGCCTGCGGGGATTTGCGACCGGCGGCATGCTGGCGGCGCTGGCGCAGCTGGTGAGCCCGACGCTGATGGGCCTCGTGCTGACCTGGACGGCGGCCGCGGGCCATCGGCAGTTGGTCGTGCTCATTGACAGCGACATGCTGCTCCTCGCCATGTTTGCCGGCACGATCGCGGCTGTCGCCTGGGCTATGGAGAAGGCCGCCGCGATTGCCGAAGAAAACAGCCAGTTCATCTGACCCATGACGATCAAGGTGAACCTCGCCGTGGTTCTGGCGCGGCAGAACGTGAAATCGAAGGACCTGGCCGAGTATATCGGCATCACCGAGGCCAATCTGAGCCTGCTCAAGCAGGGCAAGGTCAAGGGGATCAGGTTCGATACGCTCGAGGCGATCTGCCGGTATCTGCAGTGTCAGCCGGGCGATATTCTGGTGTTCGAGCCGGATGAGGGCGCGAACCAATAAAAAACCGGCCGAAATCGACCGGTCAAAAGAGTGCGGCGCGTGATCCGTAGTCCACGCGCCGCACTTTTGATTTTTTAGGCCTGGGCGAGCATCTTGCCCGCCAGCGCGTCGCCGATAAGCCTGCGGGTGTTGTCGATGCCGTAGAGCGCGGCGAAGGAGCCGAAGCGCGGGCCGCGCTCCTGGCCGATCAGCACCTGATAGAGCATCTGGAAGAAATCGCCCGAGACGCCGGGGCCGCCATTCGGACCGGTCTTGGAATGGTCCTGATAGCGCTCGATCTGGCGAGCGACATCGAGGGCGGCGTTCTGGATGGTTTCGTTGTCGGCATCGGCCGGCAATTCGGCAAAGGCTGATGACAGGGCTTCGAGCGCGGCGCGTTCGACCTCGTCGGGGGCACGGTAGGTCTTCTTCACGAAATCGCGGAAGTAGCGCATGGCATAGCCGACCAGCGCATCGAGATGCGGATGGGTCGCTGGCGAAATGCCCGGCGCATAGGCCGAGATGTAGCCCCACATGACCTCGGGCGTTTCCGGATTGGAGGCCGTGGCGAGGTTGAGCAGCAGCGCGAAGGTGACCGGCATGTCGATAACGGGCACATTGCCGTAATGGACGTGGAAGGCCGGGTTTTCGAGCCGTGCGGCAGTATCCTGCTTGGCGTATGACGCAACGTGCGCGGCATATTCGTCGACGGCGCGCGGGATGACATCGAAATGCAGGCGCTTGGCGACGCGCGGCTTCTGGAACATGTAGAGCCCCAGGCTTTCGGTCGGCGCATAGGTCAGCCATTCGTCGATGGTCAGGCCATTGCCCTTGGACTTCGAAATCTTCTGGCCTTCGGCGTCGAGGAACAGCTCATAGACATAGTGCTCGGGAGGGGTGCCGCCGAGGATCGCGCAGATCTTGTCGTAGACGTGCTGATTGGTCTGGTGGTCCTTGCCGAACATTTCGAAGTCGACGCCGAGCGCGGCCCAGCGCATGCCGAAGTCGGGCTTCCACTGCAGCTTGACGTGGCCGCCGGTGACCGGGACGGTGGTGTCGCGGCCGTCTTCATCGGTGAAGGTGATAGTGCCGTCCTTGGCGTTGACTTCCTTCATCGGCACGTAGAGTACGCGGCCGGAAATCGGGGAGATCGGCAGGAAGGGCGAATAGGTCGCCTGCCGCTCGGCACCGAGGGTCGGCAGCATCACATCCATGATGGCCTGATAGCGCTCTGCGGCAAGGCGCAGGACGTGATCGAATTTTCCTGACCGGTAGTAGTCGGTGGCGCTGGCGAATTCGTAATCGAACCCGAAAGTGTCGAGGAACCGGCGGAGCATGGCATTGTTGTGATGGCCAAAGCTCTCGTATTCGTTGGTCCAGGGATCGGGCACCGAGGTCAACGGCTTTTGCAGATGCGGCTCCATCGCCTCCTTGGAGGGGACGGTATCCGGAATTTTGCGCATGCCATCGAGATCGTCCGAGAAGCATAGGAGCCGGGTCGGAATTTCATCGCGCGTGAGCAGGCGGAAGGCGGTGCGGACCATGGTGGTGCGCGCCACTTCGCCAAAGGTGCCGATATGGGGCAGACCTGATGGGCCATAGCCGGTCTCGAAGAGCGCCTCGCCCTTGCCCGACTTTTCCAGCCGTTTGACGATCTTGCGTGCTTCTTCGAATGGCCAGGCGCGAGCGGTCTGCGCGGGCTCAAAGAATGACGGATCGAGGGCGGGCAAAGCAGCGGGCGACACTGGTTGGCAGCCTTTCTGAGGTTGCTTGAAAACGGGAAGAAGGGCGGTGTCGCATTCAATAGGTCCGGCGTCAATGTCGCAGGTGGTTGCGAAAGCTTCCGACGCGCCATAGTTTTCTGTGAACACCCGCTTTTTCCGGAACGCGCCATGACCACCGCCCACGACGCCCTCATCCACCTGATGATTGTCGCCGCCTCATCGGACAGCACGATGACCGAGCGCGAACTGTTTCGCATCCAGGCCCTGATCGACCGGCTGCCGGTATTCGAAGGTTTTGACAAATCGCGCCTCGCCGATGTGGCGAACGAATGCGCCGACCTGCTCAACGGACCCGACGGGCTCGACCGGGTGATCGACAATGCGCTCGCCGCGCTACCTAAAAAGCTCGAGGACACCGCCTATGCGCTGGCCGTGGAAGTGGCGGCGGTCGACCTGCATCTCGAACAGGAAGAGCTGCGCTTTCTCGAAATGCTGCGCGACAAGCTCAGCCTTGACCGCTTGACCACCGCGGCTATCGAAGTGGCGGCGCGGGCGCGGCACAGAAGAATGCCGAGCTAAGCATCAGCCCCACCCATTGCCAGCAACGGGACCTCGTCCGCTAGTTTTCAGCGACGGATTGCCCGGACGAGCACGGCAATGACGGCGACGGAAAGGGTCGAGGGCGCTTCAACGCGTCAATAAAAACCGACCGGGAACCAGCGCAGGTAGAGCTCGTCGAGCGTGCCGTTTTCCTTGAGGCGCACAAGGGCCCAATCGATGGCGTGGCGTACCGCGTCATTGCCCGAGGGAACCGCGATAGCGAGGCCTTCGCCGAAGAGTTCCGGCCGGAAATAGGGTTCCCCGGCAAAGGAGCAGCAGGCGGGATTTTCGTTGAGCCAGAAAGCCGAGCGCATGGCATCGCCAAAATAGACATCGACCTTGCCATCGCGGAGGGCAGCAAGGGCTTCGATCTCGGAGCCAAAACCTTCGGTTTTTACCCGCGGCAGGTAACGGGCCATGAAATCGGCATGGGCGCTGCCGGTGCGGATGGCGACTGTCTTGCTGGAAAGGCCGGTGACCGAGAACGCTGCGGCATCGTTGGTGCGGGTGACAAAGCGCCCCGGCAGGGCGAGATAGGTCGAAGAGAAATCGAACCGCTGGCCATTTTCGGCGGTGACCGCGAGCCCGGCGATCAGGGCGTCGCCCTGTGAATCGGCGAGGGCATTGGCCGCCTGGTCCCAGGGCCAATCCTGCATGGTACAGGCAATATTGACCTCGGCGCAGATGCGGCGGGCGAGATCGATATTGAAGCCGATCAGCTCGCCATTGCCATCGCGAAAATTGAACGGCGGGAAATCAGAGGTGGTGAGGAAGCGGATGGCCGGGACCGAACCCTGGAGCGGCAGGATTTCGCGGGCATCGGGATCGGAATGATAAGGGAGCGGCTGCGCGAAGGCGGGGGTGGCGAGAAGCGCGACGAGCAGGGTCGCCAATAGTCTGAACATCGCCATCCTCCACATCGAGACGCGACCTCTTCCGTCGACGTGCTCAAGACGAGGTCTACCGGGACAGCCCAAAGTAGACCTCATGGTGAGCCTGTCGAACCACGAGGGCGTGGCCCTTCTTCTCACACCTGATCGAGCGCGTACATGAGGTCGGCAATCAGATCCTCGGGATCTTCGAGACCGACGGAAAGACGCAAGAGGCCCGGGGTAACGCCGGTTTCGAGGCGGACTTCCTCGGTGAGGCGCGCATGGGTCGTGGTGCGCGGATGGGTGATCAGGGACTTGGCATCGCCCAGATTGTTGGAGATCAGGATGATCGCCAGCGCATCCGACAGGGCAAAGGCCGCGTCCTGGCCGCCCTTGAGGTCGAGCCCCGGCACCTGCAACGGGC
>NZ_JAFKHD010000156.1 GCF_017307565.1 Devosia sp. | reverse complement strand
GGAAGTATTTGCGGTTCGCGGCAAAGGCGGACTGGATCAACCCCGCCCGCACCTGATGGAAGATCGACTGCAGGTAATAGCCATCCGCCCGCTCGATCGCGGTTTCGAGATGCACATTGCCGCGCCAGAAATTTAACGCCCGCATGCCCTCTCCAAAGACCGCCTGCCGCAGCGGCTCGGGATAGTCCCTGAGCCGCGTCAGCGCCACTTCAAAGCCTGGGCTATCGCAGAAAAGCACCTGCATCGAGGTGAGGTCCGACAGGGCAGCAAAGCGATAAAACCCATTGGGCGTCCAGACGCGATCCTCGCGCTCCACCGCCCCGCCCAGCGCCCGTTCGGCGGCCTCGAACACCGGCGCCGATTGCCGGAACCAGATTTCCACCACCTCGCCCAGGAGACAGAAGTCGACGCCGCACTCGCCGTCCCCGGCCCAACCCCTGAGCCCGGTCGCATCGGGCAGCACCTCGCCCACATGGCGCACCAGCGCCGCAGGCTCCGGCCAGCCCTCGGCAAAGACATAAAAATCGACGTCCGAGAACGCGTCTTCGAGCCCCTTGGCATGGGCGCCCCCGAGGCCGATCACGGCCCCGGGCAGGTTCAGCGCGCGCAGCGCCGCGGTGACGCGCGCGATAATAAGCGCGGTTTCGCTCACGCCTCGATCCTGCGCACAAAGTGGCCGGGCTGCACTTCCTCGATGGTGTTGACAACCTTGCGCGCCAGCGCCCGCACGGCCTGCGCCTCGCTCGCAAACGAGCGCGCCCCGGTGCCGTCGAGTTTGACCTTGGGGTCCGGCACGGCCGAGAGCAGGAGCTTTGTATAGGGGTGCTGCGGATTGGAGATCACCAGGTTCGGCGGCCCCCATTCCACCACCTGCCCCGCATACATGATGGCGATGTCGTCGGCGATGAACTGCGCCGTCGCGATATCGTGGGTGATATAGAGGAAGGTGATCGAACGCGTCTCCTTCATCCGCCGCATCAGGTCGAGCACGGAACGCCGGATTGACACGTCGAGCATGGAGGTCGGCTCGTCGGCAATGATCAGCTCCGCACCCACCGCCAAGGCCCGCGCGAGATTGACGCGCTGACGCTGCCCGCCCGAAAGCTCGTGCGGATACTTTTCGAGCGTCACCTTGGGATCGAGCTCCACATCGGCGCAGACCTCTTCCACCGCCTTGCCGAGGTCCGTACCCCGCAGCTTCCGATGGAGCATCAGCGGCCGTTCCAGATGGTGCCGGATCGTGTGCGCGGGATTGAGCGCCGAGAACGGGTCCTGAAACACCATCTGCACGCTGCGCAGATAATCGAGTTTGTCCGCACGCGAGCGCATGCCGGCAATGTCCCGCCCCTTGAAGGAAATGCTGCCTGAGGACAGCTGGAAAAGCCGCGCCACCGCCCGGCCGAGTGTCGATTTGCCCGAGCCACTCTCGCCCACCACGGCCAGCGCCTTGCCGGGCCGGATGGAGAGCGAGATATTGTTGAGCGCCACCACTTCGTGGGCAGCCCCCAGCATGGGCTTCATGTGAAAGATCTTGGTCGCGCCCTCGATCCGAAGCAGTTCGGAAACAATCTGCTGCATGGCCTCAATCCCTTGTCAGCAGCGGCATGGAGGACCAGAGCCGCCTGGTATAGTCATGTTGCGGATTGGCGATCAGCTCGGCCGATGGCGCCACCTCCACCAGCTTCCCCTCGAGCATGATGGCGATGCGGTCGGCGAACTGCCCCATCAGTGCCAGGTCATGGGTGATGAAGAGGATCGAGAAGCCGAATTTGCGCTTCAGCTCGACGATTTCCTGCAAGATTTCGCGCTGCACCACCACGTCGAGCGCCGTCGTCGGCTCATCCATGATGATCAGTTTCGGTTCGAGCGCCAGGGCGATGGCCAGAACCACGCGCTGGCGCATGCCGCCAGACAGCTGGTGCGGATAATCATCGAGCCGGCTCTGCGGAATGCCGATCAGCGCCAGCAATTCGCTGGCCCGCGCCCGCGCTTCCGCCGTCGACACGCCCGTATGGCGCACGATCACGTCGCGGAACTGCTCGAAGATCGTCAGCACCGGATTGAGCGAATTCATGGCGCTCTGGAACACCATGGAAACGCTCGACCAGCGCCACTTCCTCAGGCGCTCCGGCGACATGGCGAGCACATCCTCGCCATCGAGCGTGATGGAACCTTCCGAAATAATGGCCGGTGGCCGGTGAAGACGCATCAGTGCCAGGGCGATCGTGCTCTTGCCCGATCCCGATTCCCCCGCCAGCCCCAGCACTTCGCCGCGACCAATGCTGAAATCAACGCCCTTCACCGCGGTAAAGAGACCATGGGCGGTCAGGAAGTCGACCTTGAGCCCGCGCACATCGAGCAGTTTGTCGGTCATGGCTTGACCTCCGCCAGACGCTGCTGGTCGATTTTCTTCTGCGCCTTGATAGCGGCGGCCACGGTGCCCAGGGTCCTGAGACGAGGATTGGAAATTTCGTCGACACCGAAATTGAGCAGCGACAAGCCGACCCCGATACCGGCCACAGCCAAAGCAGGCACCAGCACTTCCCACCAGGCGCCCACGGTAATCGCAGAGGCATTTTGCGCGTGGTAGAGCATGGTGCCCCAGGAAACCGACATCGGATTGCCGAGGCCCAGAAATTCCAACGTTGCCTGGGTGATGATCGTATAGGTCACCGAGCCGATGAAATTGAAGCCGATGATCGAGAGCAGGTTGGGCAGCAGCTCGACGAAGATCATCCGTGTTGGCCGCTCCCCGATGAGTTCGGAGGCGAGGATATATTCGCGATTGCGCAGGGTCAGGGTTTGCGAGCGGGTAACGCGCGCGCCCCATGCCCATGAGGTCATGCCAATGATGATGGCAATGACGGCAGGATTGGTCTGCCCCATGAAGGCGGCAATGACCAGGAGCAGCGGCAATTGCGGAATGACCAATACCACATTGGTGAAAAACGAGATGACCTCGTCGATCCAGCCGCCGAAATAGCCGGCGGCAATGCCAAGCACCGTGCCGATCAGCACGATGATGATGCCGGCAAAAAAGCCCACCGCCAACGAGGTGCGCGTTCCATAGATGAGCTGGGCGAAGACATCGCGCCCCATGCGGGTGGTGCCGAGCCATTCTTCGGGGTTGGGCGGCTGATGGGGCCGGCCGACGCGCTGCATCGGATCGAGATTGAGCAGCATGGGCCCGAAAATGGCCACGGCAACATAGAAGAGCACAATGATGAGGCCGATCAGGGCCTTCTTGTTACGCAGAAAAACTTTGAGTGTCTCGAACATGGGTCTCAGGCCTTCCGCAGGCGTGGATCGAGGAAGACGTAGAGGAGATCGACGGCCAGGTTCGCGAGCAGGGTCGCAAAGGTCATGATCAGCAACTGCCCCTGGATCAGCGGATAGTCGCGCGTGACGATGCCGATATAGAGGGTCTGGCCGAGGCCGGGATAATTGAACACCACCTCCGTCACGAGCGAACCGCCAAGGATCGCGCCCAGCGTCAGGCCGAGCGATGTCACCGACGGCAGCAGCGCATTGCGCGCGGCATAGTTGAGCTGCACGCGACGGTCCGAAAGCCCCTTGGCAAGGCCCATGGTCACATGATCCTCGCCCAATTGGCCGATCATGTTGTTGCGCATGGTGACGAGATAGCCGCCGACAAAGACGATCATCAGCGAGCAGATGGGCATCAGCCCATGGAGAGCCACGCTGCCAAAAAATTCAAAACTCCAGGCGGGGTCCAGGGCCGGCGCAAAGGCATAGCCGGTTGGCAGCCATTTGAGCGCCACGCCGAAGATGAAGAGCGCGGTAAGCGCAATCACCACGGCTGGGGTCGCCTGAAGAGCCAGCGAAACCGGGGTCACCACCGCATCGAACATGCCCCCGCGGCGCCAGGCGGCAAAGGTGCCGATAACCGAGCCGACGCAGAAAGCGAGCAGTGTCGCGGTCCCCGCGAGCAGCAGCGTCCAGGGCAGTGCATAGGCCAGAACCTGGTTCACCTTCTGGGGATAGAAGCGGATGGAATAGCCGAGGTCACCGGTAAAGACCGACTTCATATAGTCGAAGAACTGCTGGTGCAGCGGGCCCGAGGCGAAGCCGAAGGTTTCGATCAGGGCATTGCGCGCTTCCGGCGTCAGGGTGCTGTTCTGCTGAGCGAACATGACGTCGATGGGATTGCCGGGCATTAGCCGGGGCAAGGCGAAATTGATGGTAGCCGCCACGAGGAAGGCCACGAGATAGAAGGCTATCCGGCGGATAACGAAGTTCATCGCACTCTCCAAAAGGGCAAGACGGCGCAGCCGAAGCCGCGCCGCCTTTCTTCAAGGGATTACTTGACCGGGGAGAGAGCCAGCAGGTGCAGCAGACGTTCCGGCACGCCGGAATAGACCACCGGACGGGCGACCGGATTGTCGGCATTGAAGAAGCCGGTGAAACGGGTCGTGTTGTACTCGTACCAGAGGGGGTTGTTGAACACGTTGATCAGCGGCATGTCGGCAGCGATCAGGGCCAGCACCTGGTGCATGGCGGTGCGCTGTTCATCCGGATTGGTCGTGGCGTTGAAGGCATCGAGCGCCGCGTCGAGCTCGGGGTTCACATAGCGCGAGGAGGCAAAGCGGTTCTGCCCGATATTGCGCGAGTGGAGCGAGGAATCGAGGAAGAAGTGGGGGCTGACGCCGGTCGAAACGGCATTGAGCGCGGCTTCGTACTTGCCCGAGATCAGCGCGTCGGTCCAGGCCGGGCTTTCCGGGGTCGCCATCGAGGCATTGATGCCCACTTCAGCCAGACCTTCGACGGCCAGCTGCACCGTGTTCACCCAGTCGGTCCAGCCGTTGGGCACGATGATTTCAAGCGCGATCGGCAGGCCGCTCGGGCTTTCAAGGAAGCCGTCGCCGTCCTTGTCGGAATAGCCGGAGTCAGCCAGCAGCGCCTTCGCCGCTTCGATGTCGAACTGGGCGAAGTGGCCATATTCGGCTTCCGCTTCGACATTGTTCCACACGTCATAGGCCTGGCCGAGGCCCGAGGCATATTCGTTGGCGGTCGGATAGCCGTAGCCGGCGATATCGACCATGGCCTGGCGGTCCATAGCCATGGAGAAGGCCCGGCGGAAGTTGACGTCGTTGAAGGCTTCCTTGAGGCCCGGATCCTCGCTTTCCATGTTGAGCGAGAAGTAGACCGGCGAGCCGGCCGGGAACCAGTAGCCGCGGTGATCGGGGTCACCGGCGAGATAGGTGCGCTCGATATCGGGCAGGAACGAACCGAACCAGTCGAGCTCGCCATTGGCGGCCATGGTCAGCACCTGGTCGTTGTTCGACACCTGCGGCATGCGCATGCAGTCGACTTCGAGTTCCGCATTGTCCCAATAGTTGGGGTTGCGGCACTGGATATATTCCTGCGGCGTGAAGCGGCGGATTTCGGTCAGCGGACCCGAGCCGACCGGCTTGGGATTGGTGAAGGTGACCGGGTCGGCAACGCCGGACCAGACGTGCTCGGGGACCACATAGGTCTGGACGATCTGGTAGATCAGGCCAGCGTCCACCTGCTTGAGCTTGAACGTGACCGTGTTGTCGTCGTTGGCCGTGACGCCTTCGAGCTTGGGCCAGACGGCGCGCAGGTCGAGGATGTCGAGCATC
>NZ_JAFKHD010000155.1:5692-10664 GCF_017307565.1 Devosia sp. | reverse complement strand
GTGCTCGTCATTGCTGCGCCGATTGTGGCTCACGACGTCCTTCGGCCCAGGCCGCGACATCATCAACCCACCCACGAATGCATCGTGCAGCGCGACGAAGATCGGGTTGCCCGGCACCTCGGCCAGTGCCCGATGAAACTCCACATCCGCGAGCCGGAAGGCCGGCAGATCATCGAGCGCCCGGTCGCCCTTTTCGATGGCGGCCACGAGGCGCCCGATCTGGGCCGCCGTGGCCGATTGCGCGGCATAGCGGGCAAGGCTGGTTTCGAGGAAAAGCCGGGCCTGCTCCATATGCGCACCGCCCTCGGTGCCGCGGAAGAACAGGCGGGACGCCGCCGAGATGCTGCCCAGCAGCTGCGTCAGCGTCGGGTAGGCGACGCGCGGCCGGAAGCCCTTGCGCAGTTCCACAAGCCGCATAGCCTCGAGCCGCTTCACCGCCTCGCGGATCGTCGTTCGACCAACACCAAAGCGCTCGCAAAGATCGCGCTCCGAGGGGAGCATGGCCCCAACCTCGAGAACACCCCCATGCACCTCTTCCGCCAGCACGCTGGCGATATCCGCCGCCCCCAGGGTCACCATTTCCTCCTCGTGGTCACGCATCACACGCAACCACGATCCTGAATTTGGTGTCAACTTTTCCATTTTTGGTCGACCAAACACATCAGAGATACCGGAAAAGCTCGGATTTGGCGCTGCAGGAGACACTATTTTCGACATGAATGGCGGCCTCCCTGAAAAATTTGTTTCACCGTTTTGCTAAAAACGCCAACCAGACGAAAGATTGTTCTATCTTTCTCTGCGGTTTCAGGCCAACCCCCTCGTTTGACCAACAAAACCGTTATTGACACCTAAAGCTATCTCATTAACATAACAACATAGTTTTTTGAGGTGTCAAGCGACATTCATCATTCGCGCTTGATCGAGGGACGGGGACGGGATGAAGAGGGTTCTTATTATCGGCAGCGGCGGCATCGGCCGCCGGCACCTGCGCGGCTATGCGGCGACGGGCCGTGTGGGCCTCGCCATTGTCGAGCCGCATGCCGAGCGGCGCGCCGAGGCGGAGGCAATGTTTGCTCTCGCCGGCAGCTATGCCAGCGTCGATGAGGCGGACCTGTCGTCCTTCGACCTGGCGGTCATCTGCGCACCGGCGCACCTGCACGTTCCGCTCATGCTCAAATGCGCCGAGGCCAAGCTGCCCTTCATGGTGGAAAAGCCCCTCGCCGTGACCATGGACGGCGTCGATGCCGCCATCGAAGCAGTGGCCCAGGCCGGCATTCTCGCCCGCGTTGGCTATATCCGCCGCATCGCACCCGAGATGCTCACAGTCCGTCAACAAATCCGTGACGGAAAGATCGGTACGCTAAAGCTCGTCTACGTCAATTCCTCGCAGGAATTTCCCAAGTATCGTCCCGACTTCCAGCGCACCTACTATGCCCGCCCGGAAATGGGCGGCGGCGCCATTCTGGACGCTGCCAGCCACACTTTCGATATGCTGATCTGGCTCATGGGTCAGCCTGTCGCGGTCGGCGCCATGTATGATCGCCTGGTTCTCGAAGGCACCGAAACCGAGGATACCTGCCTCGTGAACGTCCGCTTCGCCAGCGGCGCGATGGCCAATGTGACCATCAATCAGTTCCAAAAACCCAATATAAATCAAACCTCTTTCATCGGCACCAAGGGCAACCTCTCGCTGGAACACTCGGTATTGAGCTTTGCCGACGACGACAGCGGCCAGTGGAAAGATCGCCACGACTACATGGACGGACTGGTCCCGACCGAGGCCCATCAAGCCCGTTTCACCCTTCAGGCCAATGCCATGCTCGACGCCCTCGAAGGCAAGCCCTGTAGCCTTGCGACGCTCGATGAAGCCCGCCAAAGCCTGCAGATAGCCCTCGCCGCCAAGAAATCCTGGCAAGACCGCATCATCGTTTCGATAAACGACTGAGAACAAACATGTTTTCTCTCGAAAGCCGCAGCATCCTCGTCACCGGCGGCGCCGGCTATCTCGGCACCCCGGTCTGCCTCCTGCTCAAGGCCCAAGGCGCCAACGTCATCATCGCCGACCGCGATCTCGAACGCCTGGAAATCGCCAAAGCCACCGTCGCCGCCGGCCCCGGCCCGGGCGGCGTAACCACCCTGCCCCTCGACATGGCCGACGAGGCTTCGATCCTGGCTTGCGTCGAAGGCGCGGCATCTGCCTTCGGCTCCCTCTCGGGCCTGATCGCTGCCACCGCCTTCAACTCCGGCAAAACCTTCGACGCGCTCGACGCCAGCACTTTCGACCTGGCCAATCGCATCAACCTGACCGGCAGTTTCCTGCTCGCTCGTGCCGCCGCCGACCGCATGGCGCCGGGCGGCGCCATGGTGCTCTATTCCTCCATGTATGGCGTAGTCTCGCCCGACCCGAAGAACTACCCCGGCAAGATGGCGCCTAATGCCATCGAATACGGGGTCGGCAAGGCGGGTCTCAACCAGATGGTGCGCTATATGGCCGGCCACTACGGTCCCAGGAATATCCGCGTCAACGCGCTCTACCCCGGCCCCTTCCCGCACGACGCCGTGCAGAAATCGCACCCTGAATTTATCGCCAATCTTGAAGCCGAAACCATGCTGGGCCGCATTGGCCGCCAGCATGAGACAGCCGGTGCCGCCGTATTCCTCGTTTCCGATGCCGCCTCCTACATCACCGGCCAGGTGCTGGGTGTGGATGGTGGCTGGACCGCCTGGTGACCTCCATGACCTTTCCCTTTGCCGACCGCCCCATCCGCCTCGCCATGCTCGGCATGGTCGAGGGCAATGGCCACCCCTATTCCTGGTCGATGATCATCAACGGCCGCTATGACGCGGAAGCGCTAAAGACCTGCCCCTACCCAGCGATCATCAACTATATCGGCAAGCAACCGCCGCAAACGCTGGGCATCCCCGGCGTCGAGGTCACCCACGTCTGGACCGACAATCCTGCCGAAGCTCCACAGGTCGCCGCTGTCGCCAAGATCGCCAATGTGGTTGAGCGCGCCGAGGATGTCATAGGTCATGTCGACGCAGTCGTCGTTGCCACCGACAAGGGTTTTGAACACGTCGAACGTGCCCGCCCCTTCGTCGAAGCAGGCCTCCCGGTCTTCGTCGACAAGCCGCTCTGCGACAACCGGGCCGACCTCGAAACCTTCTCGAACTGGGTCGCCGCAGGCAAGCCGATCATCTCCTCCTCCGGCATGCGTTTCGCCAAGGAATTCGCGCCCTATCACGGCGCCACATATGAATTCGGCCCCCTGCGCACCGTCTTCGCCACCATGGCCAAGAAGTGGGAGACCTACGGCATCCACGCGCTGGAATCGATCTACCCGATCGTCGGCCCCGGCTTCGTGTCTGTGCGCAACACCGGCACCTATGAACGCAACGTGGTGCACCTGAAACACTCCAAGGGCATCGACGTCGTCATTACGGTCACATCGGACCAGATCGGCGGCTCGGGCTTCATCACCCTTGCGGGCACCGAGGGTGGCGTGACCCTGCGTAGCCAGGACACCTACACCGCCTTCAAGGCGCAGCTCGAAAGCTATGTCCGTTTCCTCCGCACCGGTGTGCCGCCCGTACCCTACGCGCAGACGCGCGAACTGATGCAACTGGTCATCGCCGGCATTGAGAGCCGCGAAGCCGGCGGCGCTGAAATTCTGCTTTCCAGCTTCGGAGCCTGATCCATGGGCGTTCTTGATACTTTTTCACTGAAGGGCAAGGTCGCCCTCTGCACCGGCGGCGCGGGTCTTTACGGCCGGCAGATCGTGGCCGCCCTGGCCGGCGCCGGCGCAATCACCTACATCGCTGCCCGCGACCAGACCAAGCTCGAAGCGGTTGCCGCCGAAGAACGCGCCGCTGGCAACGACGTCACCGCATTGACGCTCGACCTCAGCTCCGATGCTTCGATCGAAGCCCTGCACCAGACCATCATCGAGCGCAGCGGCCGGTGCGATGTGCTGGTCAATAATGCCGTCACGCGCTCGGCCACCGACGGCTGGGACAACGATCTCGACGCCTATGACCAGAGCCTCCGCGTCAACGCCTCGGCCCTGTTCAAGATCACTTCGCTGTTCGGCAAGTCCATGGCCACCCAAAAATCCGGCTCGGTCATTAATATCGGCTCGATGATGGGTATGGTCGGGGTCGAAATGGGCAATTATGTCGGCACCGACATGAACCCCAATCCCTCGCCCATCTACTTCTACGAGAAGGGTGGCATGGTCAATTTCACCCGCTGGGCCGCCAGCATCCTGGGCAAGGACAATGTCCGGGTGAACTGCCTCTCGCCCGGCGGCCTCTTTTCCAATCAGCCAGCGCCTTTCGTGCAGAACTATTCCGATCGTACCCAGCTCGGCCGGATGGCCAATGAGACAGATCTCATGGGTTCGATCGTCTTCCTCGCTTCCGATGCTTCCGCCTACATCACCGGCACCAATATCCCGGTCGATGGCGGCTATACCGCAAAGTAACAGCCATGACCGAAAAGCAGCCGTATTCCGCCACACCGGCCACCAAGCACCGCATGCGCCCGAGCCGCGTGCTCCGCACCATCGCCGCAGGCGGCGTCGCCAAAGTGCTGAAACTCAACACTTTTGACGCCAAGGTCGCCGAGATCTTTGCCCAGGCCGAGCCCGACGCACTCTGGGTGTGCCAGGAGCACACCTCGGCCAGTCTCGAGGCGATCGAGAACCAGATCCGCGCCGCCAAGATCTATGACGTGGACAGCCTCGTCCGCGTCGCCCGCGGCAGCTATTCCGACTATATCCGCCCCCTCGAAGCCGATGCCACCGGCCTCATCGTGCCGCATGTGATGGGTGCTTCTGATGCCCGCGCCGTGCGCGACATGACCAAGTTTGCCCCTCTCGGCCGTCGCGCCGTCGACGGCGGCAACAATGATGGCATGTTCACCCGTGTTGGCTTCCTCGATTATCTCGAAACTGCCAACAAGGAGCGCTTC
>NZ_JAFKHD010000155.1:0-5635 GCF_017307565.1 Devosia sp. | reverse complement strand
CAGATCGAAGACCCCGAAGCGCTGGATGAAATCGAAGCCATCGCCGAAATCGATGGCGTCGATGCGCTGTTCTTCGGGCCCGGCGACTATTCCGTTCGCCTCGGCATTCCCGGCCAGATCCAGGCGCCAGAAATCGTCAAGGTGCGTGAGCGCGTCGCTGAAGTTGCCCGCAAGCACGGCAAGATTGCGGCGACCGTCGCCGGCAAGGCCAATGTGAAGGACTATGTCTCCATGGGCTACAACCTGCTCAGCGTCGGCGCTGACGTGGTGGCGCTGGCGACCTACGCCGACGACGTTCTTTCCGCTTTCGACGCGATCTAGGACGAGACCATGAAACTCGACGCGCTGCATAAAACCCTTCTCGACGGACGCACCAAGGGCATCCCGGCCACGGCCGAGCCCTTCGCGCTCGAAGACATCGCAGGCAAAGGCTGGAACGTCCTGCGGGAAGACCTGCCTATGCCGCTGATGCTGCTGAAGCGCAGCGCGCTCGACCACAATGCCAGCGTGTTTGGGCAATACCTGACGAGCCACAATCTCTCGCTGGCACCACACGGCAAGACCACCATGAGCCCGCAGATTTTTGCCGAGCAACTGGCGAGCGGTGCTTGGGGGATGACGGCGGCGACCGTCAACCAGGTTCAGGTCATGCATCACTACGGCGTCAAGCGCGTGGTGCTCGGCAACCAGTTGATCGGCAAGGCGCACATTGCCGGCGTGGTGGCGCTGATCAATGCGGACCCGGATTTCGAGTTTTTCTGCTTCCTCGATTCCGCTGGCCAACTCGACAACATGCTTGGGCATCTCCGCGAAATGGCCCCTGCCCGGCCGATCAAGGCACTGCTCGAAATCGGCGCGAAGGGCGGCCGCACCGGCCTGCGCACCAAGCAAGAGGCGCTCGACCTTGCAACTAAGCTGGCGTCGAGCGACCAGAACCTCGTGCGTTTTGCCGGCATCGCTACGTTCGAAGGCGTCGTGCCAGGGATCGACAAGGACCCGATGCTGGTGGAGCCCTTCGCCCAGTCGATCGTAGACATCGCCCGCGCCATCCCGGCGAGCCTTTACGCTGGGCTCGACGAGTTCGTCCTCTCCGGCGGCGGCTCGTCCTATTTCGATATCGTTGCCGATCGGTTCTCGACCCTCGACCTGCCCGTCCCCGTCCGCGTACTGCTGCGCTCGGGGTGCTATGTGACCAACGATTCCGGCGCCTACAAGAAGGCGCAGGACGAGGCAAAGGCCGACGAGCGCCGCTCGTGGAAATCCGATCTACACCCGGCACTCGAAGCCTGGGCCTATGTTCAGTCCAAGCCCGAGCCTGGTCTTGCCTTCCTCTCCATGGGCAAGCGCGACGTGCCCTACGACGCGGGGCTGCCGGTGCCGTTCAAGCGCTACCGGCCGGGCGTCGGTTTCTTGCCGGTGGGTGAAGCGACGGTTTTCGCCACCAACGACCAGCACGCCTATGTCCGGCTTGGAGCCGATGCCGACTGGCAGGTGGGCGATCTCGTGGCCTCGGGCGTCTCCCATCCCTGCACCGCTTTCGACAAGTGGCGGTTCCTGCCCGTCGTCGATGATGACTACACCGTCATCGACGGCGTCCTGACCTTCTTCTGATCCAGAGCCAAGCCATGTCCAAGACCGTGCTTTTCGGTGGCCTCTATCACGAGACCCACACCTTCCTTGCCGACAAGACCGGCATGGCCCAATTCGAGGACGGCGGCATCCGCATCGGTCAAGCAGCGATCGACGAGAACCGCGGCAACGGCTCTCCCAGCGCCGGCTTCATTGACTATGCCGAAAAGTCGGGTTGGCGCATCCTTCCCACCATCCAGATGGCGGCCCAACCGGCTGGAAAAGTGACGGATGACGTCGTCGCAATGTTCCTCGAACATTTCCTGGCGGGCCTTGAGCGCCATATCGAGGAAATCGACGGCATTTTCCTCGTGCTGCATGGAGCCATGGTCAGCGAAGGCTCGGACGACGTGGAAGGTCTCGTCATCAAGACCATTCGCGACCGCCTGAAGGCTGCCGGTCGCGGCGATCTGCCGGTCGGAGCCGTGCTCGATCTCCACGGCAACATTTCGCAGGTGATGGTCGAGAACGCGACTGTTCTGCGCGCCTATCGCGAAAACCCCCATACCGATGCTTATGACGCCGCCGTGGCTGCCGCACAACTGCTCGACCGTGCCTTTGTCGAACCGAATGTCAGGGCCCTCCACCGCGCGACAAAGTATGTGATCTCGCCAGTTGGTGTCGGCTCCGCCAACGATCCGATGAAGAGCGTGCTCGCCGCGGCACGCGCCATCGAAGCCAGCGACCCCGATATTCTCACCGTCAACGTCATGGCTGGCTATGCCTATTCGGACATTCCCGACTGCGGCTTCAGCATTCACCTTGTCACCAAGGGCACCGATGAAGCTGCCGAAAAGCATCTCGACACGCTGGTCGCCGTGCTTGAAGCCAACATCGCAGCCGGCTATCCACACGAGGATGATCTGGCGACCGCGCTCGGCAAGGCGGATGCCCTGCCGGCGGGCACCGGACCAATCCTCTTGATCGAACCCGCCGACAATATCGGCGGTGGCACGCCCGGTGATGCCACCGGCCTGCTTGCCCCGCTGCTCGAAACCGGCCGCAAGAACATCCTTGCCGCCCTCGCCGATCGCGAGGCCGTGGCCCAATGTTTCAACGCCGGGCAAGGCGCCACGATTACCCTCAAGATTGGCGGCAAGACCGACGCGCATCACGGGGCGCCGATTGCCTTCACCGGCACAGTGACCCATCTGAGTGACGGCGTTTTCCAACTCGAGAACCCAAAATCGCACCTCGCCTCGATGGGCGGCACCACCTTCCGCATGGGGCGTTGCGCTGTGATCAGCAATGATCAGGCCAAAATCTTGCTGTCGGAGCGAAAGACCGCGCCGATGGACCTCGGCCAGTATCATTCCCAGGACCTAAGACCCGAAGACGCCACCTATGTCGTCATCAAGGCAGCTGTGTCACACCGCGCCGCTTACGACGCGATCCAGCGTGCCAGCTTTTATGTCGATAGCCCTGGCCTCTGCACCAGCGACCTGCGCCGCCTGCCCTTTACCAAGCTCAAGGGCAAGGTCATTTCGCTGAGCTGAAAAATGTCGCGCCGCCAACGAGATCGCCCAGGTTTGTGGCGGAACCCTTCGGGGCTCCGCCAATGCCATTCAGATCTTGCCGGCGGCGCGCAGATCGGCCTGAAGCTTGGCCTGGTAGGCAGCCTTGGCAGCCTCATCAACCCTTGCGCTTTGCCCGAAATAGACAAAGCCCAGTGCCCGCCGCGCCCGTGTCGGCGACGTGTTCGGACCGGCCCAGTGAATAGTCTTCGAGTGGTGCATCAGGAAGGTGCCGGCATCGCCCGGGAAGGCAATGGTATTGGCCTTGTCCCCGTCGGTGCCGAAGTCGGTGATGCCCTGGGAGAAACCAAGGATTTCCGATCGTCCATGCGGACGATAGCCGTCAATCAGGTGCGAGCCACGGACATAGTGGATGCATCCGTTTTCCGGATCGACCCGCTCCAGCGCCAACCAGCCGGTGACGGCCGCAGGCGGGTTGAAGTGGAAGTAGTATCCGTCCTGATGCGGCGGGGTTGGCTTGCCGATGCCGGCAGGCTTGTTGAAATATTCAAGGTTCACGGCGCGCGCCGGTTCGCCCAGCATGGTTTCGGCCAGTTTGCGCACCACGTCGGTTTCCAGCAGGTCGCGGAAATAGGCGTCGTAGTGCTGCATGTTCTGCATCTGCTTGAGCGTGCCCTTGGCGCCCTTTTCTTCGTAGAACACTTCCGTGTCCTTCATCTCGGGCACGCAGCTTTCGACATAGCGATCGAACTCGCGGTTGATCTCCGCCATCTTGACCGCATCGAAAAGCGGCTTGATGGCAATGAAACCATCACGGTCGAAGTCGCTCTTGAGGCTGGTAAGTGGCGCTGGCATCGCCTGGGACATGGACGTTCTCCTTTTTCGTTCCCTTGCAGGCCATCAGAGACCAAGCACCGGCGCTCGTCTGTTGAGCAGTGCGACGGCCGACTAGGAATTCCGATTTCGCGAGCGACGTGTCAGTGGCGGCGCAGGCCACTTCATGATGCTGTGCCAGCATGACTACGGATCCAGCCGCCATCGTCCTCAAGGAGCATCGCCTCGGGCGTTTCGATCGTCGCATGCCCATCGGCCCGGCGAAGTGGGATTTTCATGATTTGCTTTGGATTCACGAGGGCGCCGTGCGCCTGTCCATTGGCGAAACCGATGTCGTCACGCTCACGGCTCCCGGAGGCGTCCTGATCCTCCCCGACACGCCTTTTGCGGGCGCGGCAATCGGCGGGTTCGCGACGGCCTCGATCTGCCATTTCAGCTGGACCGATGCGGCCGCGCGCGACGTGAACGGGCCGGGCTATCTCCTCCCCCGCCCCGGCGAGGCCATGCATGTGCAGGCCATGCTGCGCCTGAGCCTTGATCTTGCCGCGGATACCGGTGAGCCCGAGTTGCAGCGCCGGCGCAGGCTTCTGCTGACCATTCTCGATTGCTTCGACCACCCGACCAGCGCAGCATCGGACGCCAAGCCCGCGGCCGATAGCGGTCTCAACCTGGCCTGGCTCCAGGCCGGCAAGTCGCTGCACAAGATGCGCACCCTTAGCGATGTCGCGGCGCTCATGGGCGTGCATGAAAGCGCCTTGCGGGCGCGCCATCGCCAACAATTCCGCACCTCGGCCGGCAGCCACCTGCGGGAAATCCGCCTTCGCCGGGCGGAGGACCTGCTCTCGACCACTCGCTACACGCTGGGCGAAATCGCCCATCTCGTTGGTTATGGGCACGCCGAAACCTTCATCGCCGCATTCAGCCGCAGCCGCGGCTGTACGCCCGGCCAATTCCGCCACCGCTCCAATCCCTTTGCCTGAGAGCCAGAATGCAGCTCCTCGATACCGCGACGCTCTATGCCAATCCCGATCCGCTGCTCGTCAGCCGTCAAGCCGCCTTTCCCGGCCTGACCCGATTGCCGGATGGAGACATCCTCGCCGTCTTTTCCATCGGCCAGGCCTTCGATGCCGCCGACATGCGCGCCTATGTCAGCCGCAGCGGCGACAATGCCCGGACCTGGAGCGCTCCAAAGCCGCTGCACGAAACGCCCTTTGCCCCCGAGGAGTCGGAAAGTTTCAAGCCGGCAGCGCTCGCCGACGGGTCCGTGCTCGCCACGGGCTATGTCTTCGTCCGACCGACGCCGCTAACCCCCATCGTCGATCCCAAGACCAACGAACTGCTCCCCCTCCACAACAAGGTATCGCGCTCTTTGGATGGTGGCCGCAACTGGACGGTGCCGAAACGGTTCAATGTCGATGGCGCTGGGCTTGAGCTTTCCGGCCCCGTCATCCAGCGCCCTTCGGGGGAGTTGCTTGGCGTCGGCGCGCCGTTTCACCTCAGCGCGTCGGGTCACGAAGGCTGGGTGATTTCAAGCCTTGATTCAGGCGAGAGCTGGCAGAAGAAATCGGTCTACTTCCGCGCCGAAGACAGCAACATCGCCCCCTGGGAAAGCCGTCTCATCGACTTCGGCGGCGAGGGGTCGGGCCACGCCCCGACGTTCCCGGCCGCCGCGGCCTCGACCAACGTGGGCGGGATGG
>NZ_JAFKHD010000154.1 GCF_017307565.1 Devosia sp. | reverse complement strand
CCTTTTCTATTGACCAATCTCCCCAAAAATGGAATGTTTGTTTCGAAGCGAATACAAAATAGAACGTCTGGGCTATTTGGGTATTTCGCTCACAAGGGAGGAAATCGATGAACATTCTGACGAAGGGCCTCGCGGCCTTGTCTCTCGCTGCTATCGCGCTGCCAGCTGCCGTCATGCCGGCTGCCGCCGAAGGCGAACGGTTCGTGCTCGTGTCCCACGCACCGGATTCCGACAGCTGGTGGAACACCATCAAGAACGCCATTGCCCTGGCTGGCGAACAGATGGGCGTGACGGTTGAATACCGCAATCCGCCGACCGGCGACCTTGCCGACATGGCCCGCATCATCGAGCAGGCCGCGGCGTCCAATCCGAACGGCATTATTTCGACCATTGCCGACTTCGACGTGCTCTCTGGCCCCTTGTCCAACGCTGTTGCGCGCGGCATTCCGGTCATCACCATCAACTCCGGCACCATTGAACAGTCCAAGCAGATCGGCGCTCTGCTCCATGTCGGCCAGCCTGAATATGACGCTGGCCACGGGGCCGGAGAAAAGGCGAAGGCTGCTGGTGTCACCAGCTTCCTCTGCGTCAATCACTACATCACCAATCCGGCTTCGGTTGAACGCTGCCAGGGTTTTGCCGATGGACTCGGCATTGCGCTGGGCAATCAGATGATCGACGCCGGCCAGGACCCGGGTGAAATCCAGTCCAAGGTCGCCGCCTATCTCCAGACCAATCCCAATACCAACGGCATTCTGACCCTGGGCCCCACCTCTGCCCATCCGACCATTGCCGCCCTGGCTGCCAACGGCAAAGCCGGCTCGATCTTCTTCGGCACCTTCGACCTCTCGGACGAAATCGCCAAGGCGATCAAGGATGGTACGATCACCTTCGCCATCGACCAGCAGCCGTTCCTGCAGGGCTATCTGCCGGTCGTTATCCTGACCAATCTCGCACGCTATGGCGTGGTGCCGGGCAACTCGATCAATTCGGGTCCGGGCTTCATCACCAAGGACAATATCGGCCTTGTTGAGAAATACGCTGGTCAGTACCGCTGATCCCTAAGAGCTCGGGGCCGCTTTGGCGGCCCCGGTTGCAAGTGGGGCCCAAAATCCCCTTTAGCACAAGGTAAGCAAAATGGTTGAGCAACCTTCGGGTGCTGTGGCCGCAGACGAGCGCATCCAGCGCCAGTCGGCCCTGCGCCGGGCTTTCGTGCGCCCCGAATTGGGCGCCATGACCGGAACGGTCCTGGTATTCATCTACTTCGCCATCGTCGCTGGCGGCACCGGCATGTTCGCGGCCGATGGCGTCATGAACTGGGGCGTGGTCTCTGCCCAGTTCGTCATCATCGCGGTTGGTGCCTGTCTTCTCATGATCGCCGGCGAGTTCGATCTTTCCGTTGGTTCGATGATCGGGTTTGCGGGCATCGTCATCGCGCTGCTCAGCGTGCATCTGGGCTGGCCCATGTGGGCGTCCATTATTGCCGCCTTCATCGTCGCCATGCTTATCGGCATGGCCAATGGCTACCTCGTCATCAAGACCGGTCTACCGTCCTTCATCGTTACGCTGGCCTCGCTCTATATCCTTCGTGGTCTCACGATCTATTTCGCCATCGCCACCACCCGTCAGACCATTATTGGCGGCGTGCGTGAGGCCGCAGCCGGTGACTGGTTGGCCCAGCTCTTCGGCGGCAAGATCTTCGGCTTCTTCTTCACCTGGCTCGCAGATATGGGGTGGATCGCGACCTTCCAGGCCGGCAACAAGGCGGGACAGCCTGTGGTCGATGGCATTCCCATGCTCATGGTCTGGGCCGTCGCCCTCGTCATCTTCGCCCATATCCTCCTCACCCGAACCCGCTTTGGTAACTGGATCTATGCCGCCGGCGGCGACGCCAGGGCCGCCCGCTATGTCGGCGTTCCGGTCGATCGGGTGAAGATCGCCATGTTCGTCTTCTCGGCCTTCTGTGCCACGGTCTTTGCCACCTGCCAGGTCATGGAATTCGGCTCCGCCGCCGCCGACCGCGGCCTCCTCAAGGAGTTCGAAGCCATCATCGCTGTGGTCATTGGCGGTGCGCTGCTCACCGGCGGCTATGGGTCGGTCATCGGCGCCGCGCTTGGCGCGCTCATCTTCGGCGTGGTCCAGCAGGGCCTCTTCTTCGCCGGCGTTGAAAGCTCGCTCTTCCGCGTCTTCCTCGGCGTCATCCTGCTCCTCGCGGTGATCCTCAATACCTATATCCGCCGCCTGATCACGGGAGAGCGCTGAGCCATGGCTGATACACCGCTTATCGAACTCATCGACATCAAGAAGCAGTTCGGCCCCGTCATCGCTCTCAATGGCGTCTCGGTCTCCGTCCTGCCCGGCGAGTGCCACTGTCTCCTTGGCGACAACGGAGCCGGCAAGTCGACCTTCATCAAGACCATGGCCGGCGTTCACCGGCCGACCTCGGGTGAAATTCGCATGAATGGTCAGAAGGTCGAGTTCGCCAATCCCCGTGATGCCATGGCCTCCGGCGTTGCCACCGTCTACCAGGACCTGGCGATGATCCCGCTCATGTCGGTGACCCGCAATTTCTGGATGGGTCGCGAACCACGCAAAGGCTGGGGACCGTTCCAGTTCCTCGACATGGAAAAGGCCAATCGCATCACTCTCGAAGAAATGCGCCGCATGGGCATCAACCTGCGAGAGTCCGATCAGGCCGTCGGCACCCTGTCCGGGGGCGAACGCCAGACGGTCGCCATCGCTCGCGCCGTCTATTTCGGCGCAAAGGTCCTCATCCTCGATGAGCCGACCTCTGCCCTCGGCGTCCGCCAGACGGCGAATGTCCTTGCCACTATCGACCGTGTCCGCAAGACCGGCGTTGGCATCATCTTCATCACCCACAATGTCCGCCATGCCATGGCCGTGGGCGACCGCTTCACCGTTCTCAACCGCGGCAAGACCCTCGGTACTGCCCGCAAGGGCGAGTTGAAGCCCGAGGAACTGCAGGACATGATGGCCGGCGGCGCCGAACTAGCCGAGCTCAGCGGTTCGCTGGGCGGCACGATCTAGCACAATCCGGGGCGCCGCCGGCGCCCCGCAAACCGCTTCTTGTCGAGGTAAGAATGACAGACACCATCGGCGTCGGCCTCATCGGCACCGGCTATATGGGCAAGTGCCATGCGCTCGCCTGGACCTCGGTAAAGCCCATCTTCGGTACGGGGCCTCGCCCGCGCCTCGTCCAGCTGGCCGAGGCCAATATCGAGCTTGCCAATCAGCGCGCCGAAGAATTCGGCTTCGCGCAGGCGACCGCCAATTGGCGCGATCTCATCGCCAATCCGGAAGTCGAGGTAGTCTCCGTCACCACCCCCAATGCCTTCCACGCCGATATGGCCGTCGCTGCCCTCGAAGCCGGCAAGCACGTCTGGTGCGAAAAGCCGATGGCCGTCGGTTTCTCCGAGGCGCAGCGCATGGAGGCCGTCGCCCGCAAAAGCGGCAAGGTTGCCATCCTCGGCTACAACTACATCCAGAACCCGCTCGTGCGGCAGATCGGCGAACTCATCGCAGCAGGCGCCATTGGTGAGGTCAATCACGTCCGCGTCGAGATGGACGAAGACTTCATGGCCGATCCCAAGGCACAGTTCTATTGGAAGAGCGAGGCCAGCTCCGGCTATGGCGCGCTCGACGATTTCGCCGTTCACCCCCTCAGCCTCCTGCAAAGGCTCTTCGGCAATCCCACCCGCGTATTCGCCCACCAGTCAAAGCCCTATCTCGACCGTCCGACGGCGGAGGGCGGCAAGCGGGCCGTGGAAACCTTCGATATTGCCAGCGTGCTCTTCGATATCGGCTCGATCAGTGGCGTGCTCACCGTCAATCGCTCCGCCTGGGGCCGCAAGGGCCGCATTGCCCTCCAGATCTTTGGCTCTGCCGGCAGCATCGTCTACGACCAGGAGCGAATGAACGAGCTGCAGCTCTATCGCGCCAGCGGTCCCGCCGCGGTCCAGGGCTACCAGACCATCCTCTCGGCCCCCGCCCACAAACCTTACGACCGCTTCATTCCCGCGCCCGGCCACGGTATTGGCTTCAATGACCTCAAGGCCATCGAGTGCCACGAGCTACTGCGAACCATAGGCGGCGAGAAGGGCAGGGTGATCGACTTCACCGCCGGCCTCGAGATCGAGCGCACTGTTCATGCCATGGCCCAAAGCCACGCCGAACAGCGCTGGATCGAACCCAAAAGGGCAGGGCACTAGCCCCGCTCGGCGTCCGCCGTCGCCTTCATTTCGAGAAACTGCGTCAATTCCTGGGCCGCCGCGCTGCCGGCCCGGTTCGCTCCGATCGTGGAGGCCGATGGGCCATAACCAACCAGATGCACGCGCGGATCCCGCGCCACCTGCGTCGCCAGCCGTCCCGTCATGGTGATACCGCCGCTTTCCTCACGCAGCTGCAGCGGCGCCAGGTGATCAAGCGCACTCCGAAACCCGGTACACCAGAGGATCACATCGACATCAAGACCAGCGCCGTCTTCCCAACGCACCCCATTGGGCACGATCTCGGAAAACATCGGCCTCCGCTCCAGCACGCCGCGCTCACGCATCGCCTCGATCGCCGGCGTCACCGGCAATCCCGTCACCGACACCACAGCCATCGGCGGCAGGCCGGCGCGCACTCGCTCCTCCACCATCGCAACTGCCTTGCGCCCCGCCTCTTCGTCAAACGGCCCCTCGCGAAACCGTGGCGGCGTCCGCGTCACCCAACTCGTCCGCGTCACCCTGGAGATTTCGTCCAGCAACTGGATCGCCGAAATCCCGCCACCGACGATCAGCACATGCTTGCCAGCGAACGCGTCGGCCGTCCGATAGTCCTTGGTGTGCAACTGCTCGCCGGCAAAGCTCGAGGCCCCAGGATAGTCCGGAATATAAGGCTTCTCCCAGGTCCCGGTCGCATTGATGATTCCGCGCACCGAGAACAGCCCGCGGTCGCTCTCGACCCGGAGCCGATCCCCGCGGTCACAGACGACACCGACTTTGGCCGGTCTCAGCACCTTGAGACCAAAATGCTCCTCATAGGCGGAAAAGTAGTGCGGCACTGCCACCGAGGCCCTCACACTGCCATCGGTGCCGGCAAACTCGGCAAAGCCCATGCCTGGCAGGTCATGCACCCGATTGACGGTACTGAGCGTCAGGGAAGGCCACCGATACTGCCACGCGCCACCCGCCTCTGGCGCCCGGTCGAGCACCAGAAAATCCGTCCCCGGCACGAATCCGAGCTGCTTGAGGTGATAGGCCGAGCTCAGCCCGGCCTGTCCCGCCCCGATCACGGCGATGTCGAGTTTGAGAGCGGCGCGAAAGGCTTGGTCGGTCAATTCTGCAAAACTCCGGCAGGTCGCCAACACTTAGGTGTCGTCTCCGCCCTCGGCAAGCTCCCACGCAACAGGCACCCAATGTGTTACGTTTGTGGGCAATATGTTAACGAATGCCGAACCAGTTCGCGTGAATCCGTCCACTGCGCCAAGGCATGCTCGAAAGGGCAAACCTCCCGGAATGCATAGCTCTCACGCGGATTTTTTAGCGAAAGAATCCTTGACGGGGCGAGTCAACGGTTCTAAACAGCGCCTACCTTAGCGGTCGGTCGTGATTGTCACACCGGGTCCCTGCCACCTAGCGCGGGAATCC
>NZ_JAFKHD010000153.1:1086-6795 GCF_017307565.1 Devosia sp. | reverse complement strand
AGCGCCCCACCGCCCACATATTCCTCGGAAACCGAAGGCAGCAGCGCCAGGATAACGATCGCCGCAAAGCCGAAGAGGAAGCCCCGGAACAGCACCGTGAGCAGATTGGGCGAGAGCGACACATAGCGCACCCCGGCCCACATGGCGCTCCCCAGCGATTCCCGCGGCAGCCGCGCCTTGACCCGCTGCGGCTTCCACCGCCACAGCGCCCCGATCAGCGCCAGATACGAAACCGCATTGACGGCAAAAGCCGCGCTCGCCCCAGCAAAGGCGACGATCATGCCACCCACCGCCGGACCGACGCTGCGCATCATGTTGAAGCCCATGGCATTGAGCGTCACCGCCCCCGGCAGATCTTCGCGCGGCACGATATCGCCCATTGAGGCCTGCCACGAGGGATTGAACAGCGCCGTGCCGCAGCCGATCAGAAACGTAAAGGTCAGCAGCAACCAGGGATTGAGCAAACCAAGCCAGGCGGTCACCGCCAGCAACAGCGACACGACAGCCATGCCGCTCTGCGCCACCAGCATCACGCTGCGTCGATCAAAATTATCCGCCAACGCCCCTGCGGCGATGGAAAACACCATGATCGGCAAGGTGTTGGAGGCCTGCACCAGCGCCACCATATTGTGCGAGGTGGTCAGCGTCGTCATCATCCAGCCCGCACCGACCGCCTGTACCAATCCCCCGAGATTGGAGAACAGGGTCGCCAGCCACAAAGTACGAAAAGTCTCGTGACGGAATGGCGCCGTAATGGATGCGCGCTCGGACATAGTGATTCAACTCCTGCCCCTGTCATGAGCCAGTCGGAGAGATCAGGCAAGCGTCGAGGCCACCCTGCCGGGTAAATCATGGCAATCGCGGGATTTTGAGTTGGAGCCGGTGCCGGGGCGAGGCTCTGATGGCATCGCCCACACCAAAGGCAAAAGGGCTTGATTGAGCAATTCCGGGCGGCGGCGGTCATAAAAGCCAAGCCCCCCAACGACGTCGAACCGACCCGAAAACCTCCAAGCCGAGCACGGAGGCATGCGACCGCCATAGGAGCAGCACTCCACCGACCGCACGGCGCCCAAGCAACGAGTGAGGCCATCCGCCCCACCTCATTCCTCACCCACTACGTCATTCCCGCGAAAGCGGGAATCTCCTGCGCAAAACCGAGATTCCCGCCTTCGCGGGACTGACACCGAACTTTGGCAGCCTCGACCGTACCCGTAAGCATCCGCGCCTACGGCCACTCGAACCACTCCCAGACCATAGAGAAAACACGGGCGTCGCAGCAAACAGCGAAAAATCTCACAAAGGGAAGACCTCGATAGACGGGGCCAATTGCGCCCCGACTCCCACCGCGTCAGTCCCACCAAAGGCGGGCATCCCCCCTTGCACGGAAACCGCGATCCCCGCTTTCACGGCAATGACACCGCGCTTTTGACCACCTTCTCAGTCCGAGAAGGAATACGACGCCCAAGCCGGGTGAGATCGCATTCTGGGCGACACCGGAAAGTCAGGGGCCGTGGTTCACCGACGCCCCCCACATGCTCTCTGCGGGCCACGCACTATCATCTCCCTGTTCGACGTCACTTACTCCGAACACCACCTTCAACCCGCTCCCAAACCTCGCTCGCCAAAGCTCCACGCCCCCCGTGCCTCCTTCCTGTCCCCCCTACCCCCCGCCTCCGCACAAGCCGCCCAAATCCTCCTCCTCACCACATCCTCCACGCCCTCCGCCCCCAACACATCCTCCGCCCCCCTCTTCCCAAAACGACCGATGCCCCTCGCGCCGATTCCCGTTTGTTTCCCCCGTTGCCGCCCTTAAACTCGCCTCACCCTCCCTTCACTCGAATCGCACCATGACCTCCCCACCAACCCAGCGGACAAACCCGCTGCATCTGCTTGCGGCCTTTGCCAGCGGCGGCCTTCTTACCCTCGCCATTTTCGTCAACGGCGAAGCCGGCCGTCTCGGCGGTGCCATGTTCTCATCCTGGCTCGCCCATGGCGTCGGCACCTTGGTCGCTATTATTTTCCTCGCTGCGGTCTGGCGCGGCCAGCGCGCCGCCACGGCCGCGGCCACCGCCAAGATCGGCAAGGCACCGCTCTGGGCCTATATCGGCGGCCTCTGCGGCGCCGTCACAGTCATGCTGACCTCGATCTCGGTGAATTCGCCCCTCGCCCTCGCCGGCACGCTGGCGCTCGGCCTCGCCGGTCAGGTCGTCCTCAGCCTTGCCGCAGACTTCTGGGGTCTCCTCGGCCTCCCCAAGCGCAAGCTCGACCTGCGCGACGCCGGCGCCGTCATCCTCATCGCCGCCGGCAGCCTTCTCATCATCCTCTTCGGGCTCGGCGCCGCATGATCATCCCAATTCTCGCAGCCTTCGCCGCTGGCCTCCTCGTCATCCTCAGCCGTCAGGTCAATGGCCGCCTCTCGATGTCGACGACCCCGCTGATCTCGTCTTTCTGGAACCACTTCGTCGGCTTTGCCTTCCTCAGCGTGGTCGGGCTCATCGTCGGCGGGCTGATCCCGGCCAATATCGCTGAAATGCCTTGGAGGATTTTCACCGGCGGCGCCATCGGCGTTGTTTTCGTCGCCTCCGGCTCCTGGCTCATTACCCGCATCGGCGCGGTCAATTCGACGCTCCTCGTCATCGCCGGCCAGATGGTCTTCGGGGTAATCTTCGATCTGCTGCGCGGCGCGCCGGTCACCGTCTGGGCCGCCGGGCTCGGCGTTCTCCTGATCCTCGCCGGTATGTGGCTCACCCAGCGCAAACGGTAACAGTCTGCCAACGAAAACGGGGCCCATTGGGCCCCGTTGCTAACTCGATTTTCGCGCCGTTTTAGCCAGCGGCGGTATAGGCGGTTTTCACCACGGTGAAGAATTCCGCTGCATACTTGCCCTGCTCGCGCGGGCCGTAGGACGAACCCTTGCGGCCACCAAACGGCACGTGGAAATCGACACCGGCGGTCGGCACATTGACCATCACCATGCCCGCTTCCGAGTTGCGCTTGAAGTGCGTCGCGTACTTCAGCGAGGTCGTCACGATACCGGCCGAGAGACCGAATTCCGTGTCGTTGGAAGTGGCTAGCGCCTCTTCGTAATCCTTCACCTTGATCACGGCAGCCACCGGCCCAAAGATTTCCTCGCGAGCGATACGCATGGAATTGGTCGCTTCCGTGAACAGCGTCGGCTGCAGGAAGTAGCCTTCGGTCGCAGCCTTCACGCGCTCGCCGCCGGCAACGAGCTTGGCGCCTTCGGCCTTGCCGATCTCAATGTAGTCGGTGTCCTGCTTAAGCTGGCTCGGATCGACCACAGGGCCAATTTCCGTATTCTTATCAAGGGCATCGCCCACGCGCAGATTGCGGGTGCGCTCGGCGAGAGCAGCCACGAAGGCGTCGTGGATACCTTCGGTAACAATCACGCGTGAAGCCGCGGTGCAGCGCTGACCGGTCGAGAAGAAGGCCGACTGCGCGACCGATTCAACGGCAACCTTGAGGTCGGCATCGTCGAGCACGATCGTCGGATTCTTGCCGCCCATTTCGAGCTGGAACTTGCGGTTGTGCTCGATCGAAGCGGCCGCTACGCGCTTGCCCGTACCCACCGAACCGGTGAACGAGATGGCATTGACGTCCTTGCTGTCGAGCATGGTCTGGCCAACGACCGAACCCTTGCCCATGACGAGGTTCAGCACGCCCTTGGGCAGGCCGGCGCGAACGAGAATGTCGACGATCGCCCAGGTCGAAGCCGGGACAAGATCGGCCGGCTTGATCACCACGGTATTGCCATAGGCCAGCGCCGGAGCAACCTTCCAGGACGGGATGGCGATCGGGAAGTTCCACGGCGTGATGATGCCAATGACACCGATCGGCTCGCGAGTGATTTCGACGCCAACGCCGGGACGCACGGACGGCAGCACTTCGCCGGCAAGGCGCAGCACTTCACCGGCGAAGAAATCAAAGATCTGGCCGGCGCGGGTCACTTCGCCAATGCCTTCCGGCAGGGTCTTGCCCTCTTCGCGGCTCAACAGTTCGCCCAGTTCCTGCTTGCGAGCGAGGATTTCGTCGGCGGTCTTGCGCAGGATCGCGTGGCGCTCGAGGATGCCCGAACGCGACCAGGCGGGGAAAGCGGCCTTGGCGGCGGCGATGGCCTGCTTGGTTTCCTCGGCCGTGGCGCGCGCATAAACGCCCACCACATCGCTGAGGTTGGACGGGTTGATGTTCTCGCTACCGTCTGCGCCGACCCATTCGCCGTTGATCAGGTTCTTGTGCAATTCGCTCATGTGGGAAGCCTTTCAAAAATGTCGTGCGTCGCCCGTGGGGAGGAGTTCGGCAGCGCTAGAGGAGGTCGGCGCGAGCAAGATCGCGCAGCAGATGGCTCGAACCATAGGTCCAGGGCGGACATTTGGTCGAGAGATTGACGGTATTGGTCAGCGTACCCAGCGACGGCGTCGAAATGGAGACACTGTCGCCGATCTTGTGGGTAAAGCCCTTGCCGGCGCCATCCCGGTCCTTCACCGGCGCGAACATGGTGCCGAGATAGAGCACTAGGCCGTCGGGATACTGGTGATGGCCACCAATGGTCGCGGCAACCAGGGATTCCGGCGTGCGCGAAATCTGGGCCATGTTGGAAGCGCCTTCGAGCACAAAGCCGTCCGTCCCTTCCACGCGCAATGCGATCTCGGAATTCTTGATGGTATCGAGCGAAAAATCGCCATCGAACAGGCGAACAAACGGCCCAAGCGACGCCGAAGCATTGTTGTCCTTGGCCTTGCCGAGCAAGAGCGCCGAACGACCCTCAACGTCGCGCAGATTGACGTCATTGCCCAGCGTGGCGCCGATGATTTCGCCCTTGCTGGTCACCAGCAGCGCCACCTCCGGCTCAGGATTGTTCCAGCTTGAAATCGGATGCAGCCCAACTTCGGCGCCATAGCCCACCGAACTCATCGGCTGGCTCTTGGTGAAAATCTCGGCGTCAGGCCCGATGCCGACTTCGAGATACTGGCTCCAGACGCCCTTTTCGATCAGTGCTGCCTTGACCTTCATCGCGGGCTCTGAACCCGGCACGAGCTGAGAAAGATCGGTGCCGATCAGGTCGAGGATTTCCCCGCGCAGCGCGTCGGCGCGAGACTTATCCCCGCGGGCCTGTTCCTCGATTACTCTTTCAAGCAGCGAAACGACGAAGGTTACGCCGGAGGCCTTGATGGCCTGCAGATCGATGGGAGAGAGAAGAACGGGGGATTTTTCGCTGGTCTGACCAGCAACCGAATTAGCGACGATATCGGCAACATCGCCCAGAACGACGCCATCGGCGCCCTTCACATGGGCGGCAGCCCTGCCGCTTTCGGCGATATCGCGCACGGTCGCAAAACCCTTGATGGTGATGTCGACCAGCTTGCCGTCGCGGACGGTAACGACGCGCGGCTCGGCATGGCCCGGCACGCGCGCACGGCCAACAAGAACACCCTCAGGAATGACATTCGCGCCCATACCGGCCCCCAACTAAAATGTTAGTTGTGACTACCCCAGCGCAGACGCACGGTGCAAGCCCAACATTCAAATAGTCATACTTATTATCTATAGGAAGAGCCGCACCCCCAAAATCTTCAGCATCGGGGCCGATTTCAGCATCGCTTCCCACGCGCAATATTCGAGCACGGGCAAAAACATAAACAGCCCATTCAACTCCCGTTCATCTGCGCCGCAATCCTGACGCATTGAACGGGG
>NZ_JAFKHD010000153.1:0-1079 GCF_017307565.1 Devosia sp. | reverse complement strand
GAACGGGGCATCAATTGGCCCCGCTGAATGACAAGGAGTCTGCCATGCGTCTCGTGACTGCCCTCGCCCCCCTCGCCCTGCTCGCTGCCACCATTCCGGCCTATGCCGGTACGATCACCATCGAGGGCCGTGGTGAGGTCCGCGCCGTGCCGGATATGGCACAGATCAATTCCGGCGTGACCACGCAGGGCGCCACCGCCCGCGAAGCGCTCGACGCCCACACCGCGGCCATGGCCGACCTGATCGCCGCCCTCAAGGATGCCGGCATCGAAACCCGCGACATCCGGACCTCGGGCTTCTCGGTCAATCCGAACTATGTCTATTCCGACGCCCGCGACGAAAACGGCTACATCCTGCCGCCCAAGATCAATGGCTACCAAGTTTCCAACTCGGTCTCCGTGACTGTGCGCGCTCTCGAAGAGCTCGGCACCATCCTCGACAAGTCCGTAAATGTCGGCGCCAACACCATCAATGGCGTCAGCTTCTCGGTTGCCGATCCGAGCGAACTCTACAACCAGGCCCGCAAGGCTGCCTTTGCCGATGCTCGCAGCAAGGCCGAGCTTTATGCAGCCGCTGCTGGCGCGAAGCTGGGCGACCTCGAAGCGATCTCGGAAAGCCAGAACATCAACAACCCGATGCCCATGTATGCACGGGCCGAACTGGCGTCTGCCGCTCCGGTTCCGGTTGAAGCTGGCGAAATGACGTTCGAGATCGGCGTCAACGTTCAGTGGGAATTGAACAACACTGCCAAGTAAATCTCTTCGGCGGCCTTGAACCGGCCACCTTCATGCCAAACCTGCCGCCTGAACCGGAGCCACCGGTTCAGGCAACTTTCGTCCGGTGGCATCCAGATTTCCGGGTTCCTCTCACAAGAGGGCTTGGACGGTGGGGGCGGCCCATACCGTAGTCACCCGCCCCCACCAGCCTTTTCCAGTCCAGCAGGACTGTCGGCCTCAGCCGAACAAAACCTTCCAGAGCATGTTGAGCCCCACGGCCACGAGAAACGCGGCGAAGACGTATTTGAGCGTCTTCTGGTCGAGCCGATGCGCGAGCGCCGCCCCAAGCGGCGCGCAGACAGC
>NZ_JAFKHD010000152.1 GCF_017307565.1 Devosia sp. | reverse complement strand
ACCTATCGGGATACGGTGAAGGGGCTCGATGCGCCGGGGGATCTTGGGCTCAACACGCATTGGGCGCCGGAGGTGATCTTTGCCGAGGGGCGGTATCACATGTTCCTCAGCTATATCACCGGGGTGCCGACGCACTGGAAGGTGCCGCGGACGATTACACATTTCGTCAGCGATGATCTTGCGAGCTGGACGCGGGTGGGGCCGCTGAAGCTCTCGAGTTCGAATGTGATTGATGCCTGTGTCTTCAGGAGCCCGGATGGGCTTTGGCGCATGTGGTACAAGGACGAAGGCCAGGGTTCGAGCACCTGGAGCGCGACCAGCCCGGATATGTTCGACTGGACGTTGGAAGGGCTAGTGCTGCCGGGATCGCCGGATGCGCCGCCGCATGAGGGGCCGAATGTGTTTGCGCTGGGCGGGTTTTACTGGCTGATCGTCGATGAATGGCGGGGCCAGGCGGTCTATCGTTCGGACGACACGCTCAATTGGGTGCGGCAGGGGATTGTCGGCGGCGAGCCGGGTGTGGACCCGATGGATATTCGGTTTGCCCGGCATGCCGATGTGGTGGTCGTGGGCGACCATGGCGCGCTTTATTATTTCACGCATCCCGAATGGGACGAACGCAGCCAGACTGATGGGCCGCCGGATGCGCGAGCCCGGGCGACAGTCATTCACCATGCGCGGGTGACGGTGGAGGATGGCGTTCTCAAGTTTGAACGCGATATTCCGACCGATCTGCCGCTTCTGCGATAAAGTCTCTCTCAACAGTCGAAAGCTGTTTTGTGCACTCGTCGCGGCGGTGTCACAGATGGAGGGACATGATGGAAAACACTTTCCAGGACGACGGCCTCGACCTTTTTGCGATGAATGGTCCCCCTGCCCTGCCGGCAGGGGGAGACATTCTTGAGCGCGATGGGGCGCGCGTTTGGTTTGCCAGTTTTGGTGAGGGGCCGGCGGTGGTGCTGCTGTACTGTGGCTTGGGGAATTCCAACAATTTTGGCCATCAGGTGCCGGCGCTTGTTGAAGCGGGTTATCGCGTCGTGGTGATCGATAGCCGGGGGCATGGGCGCAGCTCGTGGGATGGCGGGGCGTTTTCTTACGCCCAGTTTGCTGGGGATGCCTTTGCGGTGCTGGACAACTTGGGGATCGACAATGTCGCCGTGGTCGGCTGGAGCGACGGGGCCTGTACGGGGCTTGCCATGGCCAAGGCAGCGCCGGAGCGGGTGGCGGGAGTCTTCTATTTTGCCTGCAATGTCGATCCGAGCGGGACGCTGCCGTTTGAGTTTACGGACGTGATTGGGAAGTGCCTCGAGCGGCACAGACAAGACTATGCCGCGTTATCGCCGCATGCGGAGCGGTTCGAGGAGATGAGCGAAAAGCTGCAGGTGATGCAGGGGAGCCAGCCGGATTATTCGGCGGATGATCTGCGTGCGATTGGGGTTCCGGTGACGGTGGCGCAGTCGGAGCGGGATGAGTTCATTCAGGCCGAACATGCACGGTATATCGCCGAGACGGTTCCGGGCGCGCGCTATGTCGAGATGAAGGGCGTGAGCCATTTTGCGCCGGTGCAACGGCCGGCGCTGTTCAATGGAGTGGTGCTGGAGTTTTTGGACGGGCTGGATGATTAGCGCGCCCTGACACACCATCGTCTTCACCATCGGGCTTTTTCCGGTGGCCGATGCGGAGGCGAGATGGATTGCCGGGACAAGCCCGGCAATGACGATGGGGTGGTGGGCTTGTGTGTGGACGACTAGCTGGCGGGCGGTTCAGCGCCCAGTTCGCGCTGGCGCCTGAGGAAGCGAATCCAGCCGCTGAAGCGGTCGTGGAGCTTGCCGAAACGGGTGATCGTGTCCTGGGGCACGCCGAGGGTGACTAGTTCCTCGTTCATGTCCTTGAGGGCGCGTTCCATGTCGTCTGCGTCGTCGAGCAATTGCTCGATCTGCTGCGGGGTGAGCCTGACCAGGGTTGCCATGATGGATACTCCTTCCCGGCAAGGGAAAGAGAAATCAGCGGCTTTGGTTCCCTATCAAGGCACGGAATGTCTCAGGAGTTATCCGGCTTCCAGACGGCGGGCGGTTCGCGCTTCAACGGCCCCATATTGGTGATGTCGTTGCCACGGCGCATGGCGATGTTCATGCGGAACGAATTGCCGATGCGCTCAGAGCGCTCGATAAAGATTTCGGCGATTTCGGGCGTGCAGAGGCGCGTGACGGTTTCGCGGAAAAGGCGCAGCCAGCGCATGAAGTGGGCGTCTTCAAGCTCGGGGATGGCCATGTGCTTGGGCATGGGGCGGCCGCCATATTTGCCGGTGCCGAGGAGCATGGAGCTCCAGAAATCGGCAATGGTGGCGAGGTGTGCCGGCCAATCAGCTTCGGGAATGACGCGATTGAAGATCGGGCCGATGACTGCATCCTGGCGGGCGGCGGCGTAGAATTCGTTGACGACCTGCTGGATGAGAGCTTCGTCGAGGCCTTCGGGCGTTTCCCAGCCAATGCGGGTGAGACGCGTGCCAACGGGGGGGCGGGGTTCGGTCATGAGGCGGACTCGGGGGTAATGCGATAGGAGCAGCGGCGGCCACCGCTGACGATGTGTTCTTCGCGCTCGACAGTCACCTCGGGGCCGAGGACGGCGCGGAAGACTTCCAACTCGGCGCGGCAAAAGCCCTGGCAGGCTGTGGCGGCGGCGCAGATGGGACAGTGGTTTTCAACGAGAAGCAGCGAGCCGTCGGGCTGCTCGTTCCAATCAGCCATGTAGCCTTCGCGGCTGCGGAGGTCGACAAGGGCGGCGACGCGATCCTTCAGTTCGGACTTGTCCGATACGGCGCCTTCATAGGCTTCCCGTGTGAGGGTTTCGCGGGCGGTGATGATGGTGTCGAGCGCTGCGTCGCCGAGGGTCGAGCCGATGAGGTCGAGGAGTTGGACCGTGAGGGCCGCATGCGTATCGGGGAAGCACGACTGGGCGGCGGCGGTGAGCGACCAGGCCTGAGTGGGCCGGCCGACGCCGGAAGAGATGTTTTCGGACGCGACGAGGCCTTCCTGAGCCAATCGCAAAAGTTGCTGGCGCGCGGCTTCGCCGGTGATCCCCAGCTGTTCGCCAATGGCGGACGAGGAGAGGCCAGAGCGCATTTTCAGCGCCATGAGCACCCGCTCGCCAGGGCTGCGCGGCGACCACGCGTAATTTTCCAAGTCCGAACTTGACATATTCGTGGAATGGGTTTTCAAAGTCATTGCTTGGAAAATATCCCGGATGGCCGAAAATGGCAAGCCGGTCGCGTTTTTGGGAACCAGGAACGCTTTTTAAGGAGCCCCGAAATGGCCTTTGAACTCCCTACCCTCACCTATTCCACCAATGCGCTTGCCACGGCCGGCATGAGCCAGGAAACGCTGGAACTGCACCACGGCAAGCACCACCAGGCCTATGTGACGGCGCTCAACGGTTTCGTCGAAAAGACCGCGGCCCTGGCTGGCAAGAGCCTTGAAGAAATCGTGCTCTTTGCCAAGGACCAGGCTGATCTTGCGCCCGTGTTCAACAATGCCGGGCAGCACTGGAACCACATCCATTTCTGGAACGCCCTCTCCCCGACCGGCGGCAAGCTGCCGGGCAAGCTCGAAGCCAAGATCGTTGAAGATTTTGGTTCGGTCGATGCGTTCAAGGACGCCTTCAAGACTGCCGCGACGACGCAGTTTGGGTCGGGCTGGGCCTGGCTCGTGCAGGGCGCGGACGGGAAGCTGAAAACCACCAAGACCCCGAACGGCTCGAACCCGATCGCCACCGGCGAAGGCAAGGTTCTGCTGGGTCTCGATGTGTGGGAGCACTCCTACTATGTCGACTTCCGCAATCGTCGCCCGGACTATGTGACCAACTTCCTCGATAAACTGGCGAACTATGAGTTTGCCGAGGCGAGCCTGGACTAAGGACCGGCGTTTCCGGCAGGCCCGAGCTTTTGCCGACGGGCCATGCGCGTGAGGGGAGCCCCCGAAACCTCCAACGGGGGCTCCCGCTTTGGCGAGAGCCAAACCACCCTTCTTCTCCAAAAATTCTGAACCGCGACAAATGCGGATGGATTGCACTGCGTGACGGTTCGCGGAAAGATCGACATCCGGCACTTTGTCGAAGGCGCGCTCCGCGCCAAGATGGATGCCCCCCATGAGTAGCGTTATGGCTGATTTTGAAATGCCGGACAGCATGGTGCTGCGCCCGACGCGCCGCCCGGTGGTGAACACTGCCGAATTCCGTGCGGCCATGTCGTCGGTTGGCTCGAGTGTTGCACTCGTGACGGCGCGACGCGGCGACGAAGTGGTGGGGCGCACGGTGACGGCGGTGCTATCGCTATCGGCCAGCCCGCCGGCGGTTCTTGTTTCCATCGACATCATGAGCCGGCTGGCCGATGTGGTGGCCAAGACCGGCGGTTTTTCCATGGCTGTGCTGGCCGAGAGTCAGACCGAGATTGCCGACGCCTTTGCCGGCAAGGTGCCGCAAGAGGAGCGCTTTGACCTTGGGGAGTGGTCGCGCTGGCCCTCGGGGCAACCGCTACTGGCCGGGGCGGTGACGGTGATCGATTGCGAGGTGATCGGCTCGATCGAAACAGGCACGCATGTGCTGTTTGCCGGAGCGATCGTCGAGGCGGAATCCCATGACGAACGTCAACCGCTGATCTGGCAGCGGCATGGCTACCACACCCTGACCCCGATCGACTGAAACGGCGCGATTTGCAGCCTTCCGGAACCTTGTAAGACTTTCGGGAGACAGGCTTTAGTGCCACATTGCAATCGTTTTCCCGATTCAGACTGGATGGGCAACCGGGGCTATGACCGCCGCGTTTTGCCTGATGTCCAGGAGGCGGACATGCCGCGCTACTTCTTTCACTACCGCACCGACGACCAGTTGATCCGCGACGAGGCGGGCAGCGAACTGGCAGACCTCGAGGCCGCAGAACACCAGGCCGCCGAGATCGGCAAGGCGATCATCGACAAGATTGCCGGCGAAGGCGGAGAGACGCGGGCGCCGCGGACCATCGAGATCACCGACGCCCGGGGCGAAGAACTGCTCTATGTGGTGTTCTGGGAAGGACCCAAGATCGGCGACGGACCGGCCAGCCCGGTGACGCCGGCAAGCGTTCACTAGACCCCTTCAATCCTGCGAAGCAAGCGCGAGAGGCCCACCGGCGGGATCGCGGGCGGGTGGAAAGGCACGTCTGGCGCCAAAGCGGACTCTGCGCCCGCTCTATGTCAGAAGAACAATGGCCCGCCGTGAGCGGTTACCACAAAGCCCAGGATCAGGGCGGCGGCCAGCGCGGCGTAGGAAACCATCAGGTAGACGTTGGGCATGGAGGCCTCATCGCAATCTCTATTGAAAGACTACCAGATCAATCGAGATTAACAAGAGGTAAACACCTGCCGGCCGAGGGCGGGCTTGAAATGATTTGCTCGATTGTGACGAATTTGTGAAATTTTGCTTTCGTCACACCACTGTCCACCCGTTTCGGCATGAAACTTAGGAAGGGCAGACAGACCCGGCTGAGCTGATAAGGTGGCGCGGCAAATCACCTGTCGATTTGTTTCGCGCCATGAGAGGAAAGCGACGTACGCTTTCCCATGGCGCATAGTTACTAGGAGCGCCAGATGGCGGACGATCGGAACAGAGCTTTTATCGAGGCGGCCAATGTGACGGCCGGGAATAACAGTAGCCTCAAGCTCTTCCTGCTCGAAGCTATCAAGGCGACCGATCCGGACGACCACGCCGCCATGATCCGCGT
>NZ_JAFKHD010000151.1 GCF_017307565.1 Devosia sp. | reverse complement strand
AGTGGTCCTGTGACATGGATCAGCCGGCTCTCATTGGCCGGATCGAGCGGGCTTGCAGTGACGGAGACGACGAGGCCGGCGCCTTCGGCCAGTGATCGCTCGGTCTGTACCGCGCGTCCTTCGTTCCAGAACAGCAGGCCGACCATGGCCACAACAAGCACAAGACCAAAGACAAGACCGCCGAACGACTGTTTGACGCGGTCGAACCACGAAAGGGTAATTGTTTTCTGCGACACGATTTTTTACCAGATGATCAGAATTGAACCGTGCAGTAGAAGAACAGCCGCGCCCGCAACTACCCCTCTAAAAGGGGGATATGGCCGGGGCGAAACACTCGGTAACACTCGGGCCTACCGGGCCTTTCAAGAGCGACCGCCGGTCCATTGGGAGCAGTCGAACCCGTCGCATGCCAGTGCCCAAACCCCTCCTCGACGCGCCGCCGGTCCAGCTGTTTAATCCCGTTGTTCGTAAGGGTCTGGAAGCGGCCCTGCTGGAAACCGACGCCACGACGACGCTGCTGGTGGGCCCGCCGGGCAGCGGCAAGACGGTTGCCCTGTCGGCACTGTGGACGCGGATCCGGGACGCTGGCGATAAGGCCGCCTGGCTCGAGCTCACCCCGGAAGACAACGACCTCAAAACTCTCAAGGCGCGGCTAGGGGCAGCCATGGACAGCGCCGGCACGGTCTTTGTCGATGGCCTCAATCACCTCGCCACGCCGCATGCGCGGTACCATCTCGACCATCTGCTATTCGAGGCGCCGCGCCGCCGGTTTTACGCCGCCAGCCGCGCCTTGCCGGGCCCCGGTTTCCAGCAAGGATTTTTGCGGGGTGCGGTCAACGTCGTCGGCCCCCAAGAGCTGCGCCTCGATGACAGCGAAGCCAGGCAGGTTCTCGGTATCCGCCTGTCGCGTCGGCAGGCCGAGCATCTCAACAGGTTCGTCGACGGCTGGGCAGCGGGCCTGCGCATGCTGTCGATGGATGCAGATGCTGCCCTCGCCTTGGCCGATGACAAAGCCGGGGCGACCGCCATACCCGCAGCCATGGCGGCTTATTTCGACAGCGTGATCTGCGCAGACCTGCCGGCCGGCACGCTGCAGGCGCTCTTCGACATCAGCGTTTTCAGACGCTTTTCGCCAGAGTCCCTGACCGCCATTCCGCCGGGCGGGCGGCGGTGGGCCGATATCGCGCCCCTGATCGAGCACCATCTCTTCGTGCGCCATGTCGATGCGACCCGGGTCTGGGCCTCCTTCCAGCCCGCCTTTGGCTGCCATCTGCGTCATCGTTTCCGGCAGGCCGATCCCGGTCGCTACGAGCAATTGCGCATGGCCGCCGCTGCCTGGTTCGAGGCCGAGGGCCATGCGACCGAAGCTGTGCGTCATGCTGTGGCCCTTGCCGATGGGTCGACCGCGGCGCGGATCGTCGAGAATGCCGGGGCGATCTCGATCGATGCGGGTGACGGGCCCGATGTCGCGCTCGGCGCCCCGATCGCGCCGGAGCGGGCCGTGGAGCTTCCGCTCGCCTTTCTGGGACAGGTCTATTACCGCATTCGCCAGGGCCGTCAGCGCGAGGTGCGTGCGCCGTTCGAGCGTGCCGCGGCCCTTACGGACAATTTCACCAGGCTTGGCGCCAATGCCGACCCGGAAGTGGTGTCGAGCTGGTACGCATTGCTGGTCGTGGTGCTGAAGGCAGCCGACGATGTCGAGTTGGCCGAAGCCGATATCGACCGGCTTGAAGCCGCTCTTGCGGCGCAAATGGCCCGCGAACCGGTGCTTGCGGCCAGCATCGCCTCAGTGCTGGCCTTCCTCTATCTCGATCTCTCCCGCCATGCCGAGGCCGCGGCTATCTGCAGCATGGGCATGAGTGCCCTAGATGTCGCCAGCAATTACAAGGCGACACTCTTCATCCGCCTGCATCAGGCCGCCGCGGCTCTGGCGCAGGATACACTGGAACAGGCGGTGCTCTGCGTCGAAGACGCGATGCGCATTGCCAGCATCGAGGGCAGTAGCGCCAGCTATGAGATGGTGACCAGCCAGATCCTGCGCGGCGTGCTGCACTACGAAAACAACGAACTCAAACAGGCCCTGGCCCTGCTCCAACCGGCGCTGGGGTATCTCCACGCCGTCAATGGTTGGGGCCGGCTCTATGCCGAAGCTTTTACTATTGCCGCCGATGCGGCCAGCCTCTTGCACGGTCCTGAGGTGGCCGAAAAGCTTATTCGCGCCGGCGAAGGCTTTGCCCGGCAGCGCAACCTGCAACGCCTAGGCAATCACCTAGCTATTGCGCGCCTCGCCAAGCACCTGCGCGCCGGCGACTGGCGTGCCGCCCAGTCTTTGGTGGATGAGGCGCCGCTGGCCGATCTCCTCACCAGCAGGGAACTCTCGCCCTACCTGCTGGTGCAGCAGGTGCCGGCCCAGTTGAAGGCTGCCGAACTGCTGCTCGCCATCGGCCGGCCACGACAGGCTCAGGCCATGCTCGATCAGATCAACAAGTCATTCCTCGCCGATGCCGACAATCGGCTGCGCCTCGGCTTTCACGTCCTCGCCATGCAGGCCGCCTTCGGTGCGCGCCGCTTCAATGCGGCCGTCGAGCACATGCATGCAAGCGTCGAGCTGGCCCGCCAGTCCGGCCTCGTGCGTCGGATCCTTGATGCACGCGAGGCGGTGCTGGCGGTTTTCGATTGGGCATTGCGCAATGGGCGCCATCCGGCCCCGGGCCTCGCCACCTATGTCAAATCCGTCTTGCGGCCCGGAGGCGGGGCGGCAAGCGGCACCCAATTGGCGCAGAACAGGCCGCGGCGCGGGGCGCAGAACCTCGCAGACAATTTTGCCCTGAGCCCGCGGGAAAGCGAGATCATCGCCCTGATCGCCGAAGGTTTTAGCGCCAAGGAGATTGCCAGCCGGCTCGAGATCAGCGAGGGCACGGTCAAGAGCCATCGCAAGAAGATCCACGAAAAGCTTGGCGTAACGACACGCTCCCAGGCCATACAGCGCGCCCGTGAACTGCTGATCGTCTGAGGCCCTGGTCTTCGCGTTCATCGCAACGGACGTTTCCAAATAGCTGCCTGGCACGCAGCAATCGCTCTGCTCTGATGGGACCAATAGACATCGCCGTCACTGATCGGGGCATATTCCGCCATATGCCCGGCAACGCAGGTGCAAAGACTCTCGGCGCTCGCTCCGGAAGCGTCCAGCCAGTCCTGAACCCGGGCCCTGTCGAATCCAGCGTGTTCAACCCATCCGTCGATGGCATATTCGCATTGTAGCTTGTCCCATTCGTCCTCCCAGATCGGCCCATCTTGGCAACCGTAGGCGCATTCGTCTTCGGTTATGACGTCGTCAGCGCCGAGATCGAGTTCCAAAAGCGCAGAGGAGTAGAAGAAACCGCCGGGATCGAGGCAGACATCGAGGCTGTCTCTGAGGGTAGCGGCAAGGGCGGCGAAATCAGACATTTCGTCGCCCACCTGCTCAATTCCGGATGTTTGGTCCGGGCCGGAATAGACGAATGCCATTCCCACACAGCCACAGAATGCAGGTTCATCGATGTCGGCGGCCGCCACAGCCGAGCGATGGTCGGTGCCGCCCAATAATCCACTCGGTCCGTCATCGAGCGCGGTTTGGCAGAGCAGGGTCCCCATCTGATAGAGATCAGTCTCGATGATGCTGTAGGCGCTCGCTATCTGGACCGGTAGCACCAGGCCAGTCACCAGGACAATTGGAGCGAGGAGCGTGGATGCATTGAGGTGCGCGCGCGCTGATCGTCTGGCTCGAGTAAGCCATGTGAAGAAGCGCAATTTCCGAGATGCCATTTCTAACTATCCGAGTTTGCCCGGCATGTGCCTCGCCGTGAGGCCACTTTTCATCGATCGAGAAAGCTTTGCGGGCGAATTTCTGAAACGTTAGGAGGCAGTAGAATGCGTGCCCGACACGAGCCACTCCCCCAAAAAGGGGATGCATCCGCACGGCGACCTGGGAAAACGCAATTTAGAGTCGAAAGGCCATGGTTCTAGACTGGAGTAGGATGCCAGTACATGTCCCGCAAAAAGGCATGAGCCAAGACAGTCTCCGTGCTGATGGGCGTACGCGGAGCCACAGCTAAATCAGCGCCGTTGTCCGCTTTCCTCAAATACCGCCCCAAAGCCGCCAGTCCGCAAACCACCCCGAGGCAGCCATAGCCCTGAGCATCTGGAGCAAGGGAAGAAGACGCGATAGCCGACCCCTGCGGTGCGTCGTCGTGGCGACCAGCAGAGTGTCGGCTATGGAGATGGCTATCTAGACGTTTAGCGCCAAAGCCGCCTTCCGGAGGTATTCGGGGCCGAACCGAGCATACATTCGGTAGGTTATCCGCGGGTCTGAGTGCCCCAAGAACTGAGCGATTTCGGGTATGGCAATGCCACTTTCCGCCATCTACACCGCTGCTGTATGGCGAAGGTCGTGCGGCGTAATATCGTGAAGCATTGCGCGTTTCGCTGCGGCGGCAAATCCTTTCTTGATGTTGAGGACGGGGCCGCCTGCGTATTCTATTAAGTGGCGCTGCCGTAGATCAGGATATCGCCTGTCGCTCGTGCCTTGAGATCGGCGACCGATTCTGCGTCGCGCAGGATGTCGCTATCGGCCTAGCTGGCGGTTCGCAGGCTGGTCGACACGACGCTTTTTCGCATCGGGTTTAGTTTGTCGGCATAGACCTTTTCCCAGTCGGCGGCGGCGGGATTGTCGGGGATCTGGCTCCAATAGAACGAGAGCTGTTCGTAGGTTTTTCGACCGAACAGCAGGTGGCCCATGGTGCTGACGAGGCCGATTTCGTATTCGGCTAACTGGCCATCGCCGCGGACGAAGTCGAGTTCACCCGCGGGCCCGGAGATGAAGCCGTCGAGGCTTATCCAATGGGTGGAGATGATTCTGCTCATGGTGTTTCCCTCGGAGCCGGTTCATCTAAACCTGATGAACCCCGCCGTGGTTCCCGTGGCGGCGGTTGGCTTTTCCCCGATAATGAAACGTTAACCCCGTTGTCCGTCAGCAGTTCGGCTGCAAGAAAAATTTAGATTTGATCGTCTTTTAGTGTTCGTACGATACGCAATATTGGAGGCTCAATTGAATAAATTCGCATTCGCGGCGGCTTTTGCCGCTTTGTCGGTGACCACTGTTTCGGCGGCCGATCTTTCGACGCCCTTTAAGCCCGCTGCTGCAGTTTATTCTCCCGCCAGTGCCTTCAACTGGTCCGGCTTCTATGCCGGTGCCAACGTTGGTTATGGCTGGGCCGATATGACGGCCGGTGGCCCGACGCAGCGTCTGCAGGGACTTCTGGGTGGCGTGCAGGTTGGCTACAACCACGATCTGGGCGGCGTCGTGCTCGGCCTTGAAGGTGACTTGCAGCTTTCCGGCGTGAAGCACACCGCTGCTTTGGGTGCCTCGTCCGGCACGTTCAGCATTGACCAGTTCGGCACGCTGCGCGGTCGCGTTGGCCTCGCTGCTGATCGCTTCCTGCCCTATGTGACGGGCGGTCTGGCGGTGGCGAATAACCACATCGCCATCAGTGGCGTCGGTGTCAATTACGACGAGAGCAAGGTGTCGGTCGGCTGGACGATCGGTGGCGGTGTGGAATTCGCCGCGACCGACAACATCACGCTCAAGGCCGAATATCTCTATGCCGACTTCGGCAAGGCGAACTTTGCCGGCCCGGCTGGTCTGGCAGCGGCTGACGTCACGACCAAGGCAAGCATTGTGCGCACTGGTGTGAACTTCAAGTACTGACGTTTTCGTCACCCTGGGTGACGTGCGATGGGC
>NZ_JAFKHD010000150.1 GCF_017307565.1 Devosia sp. | reverse complement strand
CACGATGGGGCTTTCGGTCAGGTTTTAGTCCGCTGCCGCAGTTGGTGACCCAGGAGGGGCCGCGCGGCCTCCACTGCGTGCCTTGGAGCGCGTGGCGGAATCCATGATCCCGGTGGGCTCGTGGGCAAATATTTTCTCTGAGCGAAAATTCTCTGAAAGCCGTGTTTCCCTGACGGGGCAAGCGCGCCATCACATTGCTTATAAAGTCTACGGAAATTGTATACTAATGTTGCGACATTAGGATATGAGCCTTGACCAACGCGTACGCCTCGCCTGCCAGCTATCCAGGCAGCCCGCTTTCCCAGATTTTCGCACAACCGCTTTTCCTTGGCTTGTTCCTGCCCATACAGGCGGGAGGCTGGAGCCCATCGACGCTTGAGCGGACCACAGACTGGTCATTCGAATACAACAAGCGGCTGACGCTGACCGCCGAAGCGCTCGGGTTCGACCTCGTCTTCGCGCTCAGCCAGTGGCTTCCCAAGGGCGGCCATAGCGAGGTTTTCAATGGCGAGGCGCTCGATTCCTTCATCGCCATGGCCGCCCTGGCGGGGGTGACGGAGCGCATCGCACTCATCGCCACGGTGCATGTGCTTTACGGTCCCTGGCATCCCCTGCACATGGCCAAATTCGGGGCCACGCTGGACCATATCACCGGGGGGCGGTGGGGCCTCAACATCGTCACCGGACATCGAGCCGTCGAGCACGAGATGTTCGGCTATGACGCGCAGATCGAACATGACCTGCGCTACGAATTGGCCGCCGAGTTCATCGAGACCGTCACCAAGCTTTGGCACAGCGAGGAGAATTTCAGCTACGCCGGAAAATCCTCCTGGCGGCTCAAGGACGCCTTTGTCACGCCGCGCCCGAATTTTGGCCGGCCTATTCTGATCAATGCAACGGGATCCGATGCGGGTATCGATTTCGCCAGCAGGTACTCCGACATTGTCTTCATCACCAATCCGACCGGCGCGGACATGCAAAGTGCGCGCGAAGCGCTGCCGGCCCATACCGCCCGCATCAAGCAGGCTGCACGGGATCGCGGTCGCGAGGTGAAGCTGCTGATCAATCCCATGGTGGTCGCGCGCGACACCGAGAAGGAGGCCTGGGCACAGGCCGATGCGATCGTGGCCCATGCCGACCCGACCAATTCGGGCGGGTTCGGCAAGTACAAGACGGATTCCCATGCCTGGCGCGGCCGGGCTGGCAAGGTCGATCCCTACGGGGTGGTCGGCGGCAATATCCGCGTCGTCGGTACGCCGGAGCAGGTCGTTGATGACTTCGCCACGCTCAAGGCTGCCGGCATAGACGGCCTGCAGATCAGCTTTTTCGATTTCGAGCCCGACCTTGCCTATTTCGGCGAGCGGATATTGCCGCTGATGAAGCAGGCCGGGTTGCGACTGTACTAACGCCTACAAACCAGGAACTACTGATGAAACTGAGGCTCAAACACCTTGTGGCCGCAGCATTGCTGCTCGTTGCCGCGCCCGCTCTGGCCGAGGAACCCGTGCATGGGGGTACGCTGCGCTACCTCGTGGACCCCGAACCGCCAACGCTGGTGCCCATCGCCCATACAGCCGGCGCCACCATCCATGTCAGCGCCAAGGTAACCGAAGGCCTGTTGCGGTTCACGCCTGATCTGGTGCCGCAACCGGAGCTGGCGACCGCCTGGTCGACCAGCGAGGATGGGCTCATCTATCGCTTCACCATCCGAGAGGGCGTCAAATGGCATGACGGCGAGGATCTCACTCCCAAGGATGTGGCACACTCGTTTGAGCTGCTGAAGGAATACCATCCCCGCGGTCGCAACACTTTTGCCAATGTCACCGATATTGCGGTGGACGGAAATGACGTCGTCCTGACGCTGTCGACCCCGGCGCCCTATCTGCTCTATGCGCTGACCGCCGGCGAATCCCCGATCGTGCCCGCGCACATCTATGGCGATGGCGACCCCGCCACCAATCCGAATGGGGTAGCGCCAATCGGAACCGGTCCGTTCGTCTTCAAGGAATGGGTGCGTGGCAGCCACATTCTGCTCGCGCGCAACGAGAATTACTGGGAAGACAACAAGCCCTATCTCGACGAGGTGATCATTCGCTTCATTCCCGATGCCAATGCCCGCGTGGCGGCATTGCAGTCGGGCGAGATCGACCTGACGACCGGCAACGGCGTCGCCCTCAGCCAGTTGTCGGAATTCAAGACCGACCCGCGCTTCATCACCGTCGTCAACGAAAAGTCGTCAAGCCCCACCCAGACCCAGGTGCTGTTCAATCTCGACCACGAGATCCTGAGCAATCTCAAGGTGCGCCAGGCCATTGCCCATGTCATCGACCGGCAGGCCCTGGTCGATATCGCATGGTATGGCTATGGCAAGCCTTCGCTGACCCCGATCGCGCCGACCGGCAAGTACCATGCCGACCTCGACAATCCCTATCCGCTCGACTTCGACCGCGCCAATGCGTTGCTGGATGAGGCAGGGTATCCACGGGACGGCAGCGGCAAGCGTTTTGCGCTGACACTGGACTACCTGCCGATCCAGGATGGCCCGCGTCGCGAAGGCGAATATCTCAAGTCGCAGCTGGAAAAGCTGGGCGTCGAGGTCACCATCCGCGCCCAGGATTTCGCCACCTACGTCAAGCGCGTCTATACCGATCGCGACTTCGAGATCACCACGGGACTGACCGGCAACCTGTTTGATCCGACCGTGGGCGTGCAGCGCCTATACTGGAGCAAGAACTTCAAGATCGGCCTGCCTTTCTCCAACGGTTCTCACTACAACAATCCGCAGGTGGATCATCTGCTCGAGGCCGCGTCTCAGACGGTGGACGAGACCGAGCGCCGGGCACTGTTCGATGAGTTCCAGGAAATCATCGCCACCGAGATCCCCGAGATCAACCTCACCTCGCCTGACCAGATTTTCGTGAGTGCGGCCTATGTCCGCAACTACGCGAGCACCTCTGACAATGTCAGCTCGAGTTTCTCGGACGTCTATCTGGCGCCGCACTGAACGCGTTCACCACCAATGACAAAGGGGGCGGTCTTCGGGCTGCCCCCGCTCTTGTGAAAAATCCCATGACCAATCTTCCTGCCTCCTCCAGAGTTGACGACATTATTGCTGCTGCGGGCGACCTTGCGCAGCGAATTGCCCCCGGTGCGGCGGCACGCGATCTCAATCGAACGTTGCTTTTCGAGGAATTCGCCCAGGTTCGCACCGCCGGGATCACCAGCCTGAGGGTGCCGTTGGAGTTCGGCGGCCCGGGGGGCAGCGTGCGGCAACTGTTCGACGTGCTGGTGACGCTCTCGGTAGCGGATTCCAATCTCGGCCACGCCCTGCGTTCTCATTGCAATTTCATCGAATCGATACGGCTTGGCGGCGACGAGGCCGCTTCGCAGCGTCACTTTGCGCGCATTCTCGACGGGGCTATCTACGGTGGCGCGCATACCGAGACGGGCACTGTTCGACCGGGCGTGATCGGGACGCAACTTCTTGAGGCCGAAGGTGGATTTCGCCTGAACGGCACCAAACACTATTCTACCGGGACCATCTACGCCGACTATGCTTCGGTGACGGCCCTTGACCACAGGGGGGACTTTGTCAGCGTCATCATCCCGACCGACAGGGCCGGCGTCGAGGTGATCGATGACTGGAAAGGCATGGGCCAACGCCTGACGGCCAGCGGAACGCTGAAGCTGAACGATGTCGAAGTGCTGCCAGAAGAAGTCAGCTCCCGCCGACAAAGCGACCTCGTCGGACGCTATGTCGCTTCTTTCCGCCAGCTGCACCTGGCGGCCAGCGTTGCCGGCAGCGCCGGGCGCCTGCTGCAGGATGCCGTCGAGTTCACCAACAAGCATTCCCGTTCGCCGGCGATCAGCCAGGCGGAGCGGTCGCGCGATGACGCGTTCATCCAGTTCGCAGTTGGTGAGATCGGTGTCAATGCCTATGCGGCGCGGGCCCTGATCCTTGATGCTGCCGACCATCTGGAGCGAGCAAGCCAGGCCATAGCATCTGGCGCGCAGGACGCCTCGGCGGTCGTGTTGCAGGCAACACTGGCCGTTGCGCAGGCCCAGCTTGTTGGCGGCAACCTCGCGCTGCGTTCGGCCAATCTCATCTTCGATGCAGGTGGCGGCTCGGCCACCTTCAGCGATTTCAACCTCGACCGGCATTGGCGGAACATCCGCACGGTGCTCAACCACAACCCCCTGCTGCACAAGACGAGGGTGCTTGGCGACTATTACCTCACCGGCGAGGTGCATCACCTGACGGAAGGGAAATCGATATGAGCACCAATCAGCGTCTTGATGACATCCGGTCCAGGCTGGCAACGGTTACGAGCACCATCGCCTTGGGGGCGGCCGACCGCGATCGCGCGTCCCGCTTCGAGATTGCCCCTTTCGAGGCCCTGCATGCTGCCGGCCTGCTTGCCTATGGCCTGCCAGCTGAATATGGCGGGGCCGGCCGGTCCATCGCCGAGGTGGGTACAATCATTCGCGAGGTCGCGCGGGCCGACGCTTCCGTGGGTCTCGTGTTGTCGATGTACTTCATTTCCCATGTCGGGGCAGCGCGCCAACGCCATTGGTCCGCTGACCTGCATCAACGCCTTGTCGCCGACGCGCTCAAGCGGCCCGCGCTTATCAACGGCGCGCAATCAGAGCCGGCCCTCGGCTCGCCCATGCGGGGCGGGGCCCTGCAGACGCGGGCCGAACGCACTTCAAGCGGCTGGCGGATTTCGGGACACAAGAATTTTGTGACCGGGTCGGAAGGGCTATCCTGGTTCGTGGTGTCGGCGCAGACCGAGCAGGGGCAAACCGGATCGTGGCTGGTTCCGGGTGGCTCGCAGGTATCGATCCAAAAGACCTGGAACAATCTTGGAATGCGCGCGACGGCCAGCCACGACGTGATTTTCGAGGGCGTGGACGTCCCCGAAAATGCCCTCATCGACCTGCGCGAGCCGGGGCAACGGCCGAATTCGGCGCAAGGCTCGGTACGGCCCTGATCAACGTTCCGAGCGTGCAGGAGAAGCTGGGTCGCCTGCAATACTTCATCGAGACCGCTACGGCGATCAACGCGAACGTCGCGCTCAAGCTCGATCATCCGGAGTTGGGCGAGGTTGGTGCTAACGAAACGGGCGTGGCCAAGATCGTGGTGCGTGAAAATGCGGTACTCGTCAGCGATCTTGCCGTGCAGCTTGCCGGCGGCGGGGGCCTCGCAGAGGGGAATTCTCTGGCGCGGCACCATCGCGATGCCTTGTGCGGGCGGGCACATGGCCCGGCCGAGGATATCGTTCTGGCCGGACTGGCGCGGCAATTCATCGATGTAGCGCAATAGCCGATGCAGGCAGCGGCGGGCACGATTGGCCCGCCGTGGCACCCCGAGGCCGCCCGCTTAGACGGCCGGTTTTGCCGGCAGGGATAGTGCGGGCATGTCGGAGAATGTCAGGTTGGGGCGGGGGCTGGTGCCGTCGAACCGGGCGCCTTCGCCAGTGGCCGTACCGCCATCGTTGCCGCCGGCGGCCTGATCGATCCCTTCGGTATTGTCCGAGCCTTCCCGGTCACGCGCGACTTCGGTTTCGGACGTGTCGAGTTCACCGAGAATACTGCCGCCGCCGTCGAGCACTTCCTGAGCCTTTTCGACCTCGAAGGCGAGGTTGACGCGGAACGGGACTTCGTAGGCGCGCGGCGGGGAGATGACGATCTGGTTTTCATCTATCTCTTCGACCCAGAGATAAATGTGGCCGGGATCGCCCCGGGCCTTGTCAGGCTCGACCATGCGGCTCGCAAGGAGGCTGAACCGTTGCGGAAGGGAAGCACCAGATGGCCAGCCCAAAAATCCGACGATGGCAAAATAGCTGCCGACGACGGCGCCCAGGATGAGGACGATTGCCGCGGCCTTGACCCACCAGTGCCAGAACGAGGTGAGGTTGAGGCTGAGCAGCAGAATGCCGAGGAGGGCGTAGCAGATGACAGTGGCGGCAATGCTGCTGGCAAGGGTCATTTGCGCACCGCCTGGACCAGCGAGACCTGACGGGTATTGATGTCGGAGACATTGCCCTCGTCGTCGAGGGTGAAACGCACGGCGGTGCGCTCGTCGCCCATTTTCCGCAGGGTGACCGTGTCATAGTAGACAACGCTAAGGGTGGGATTGATCTTTTCGACTTTGACCGTCACCGGCACCGGCGCGCCGCTCGGGTTGAGGTAGTGATAGACGTTGACGACATATTCGCCGGGAATGACGCCTCGGACGGTCACCGTCTCCTGGTTGAGCGGTACGCGAATGAGTTTGCCGTTGACGGTGATCTCATCGAGATAATTGCCACGATCGTCGCGATCGAGCGTGACGAGACCCTTCTGCATCGAATGGTACCAGACGACGTCTCCGCCTGGCTCCTGCACATAGGTGTCGATGTCGTCCTCGTTGTTGTCCGGCCAGGTCACCGTGACGATCATCTCGGCCTTGGTATCGACAATGCCGGTTTTGGCCTCGGGGCGAACGAGGGAGAAGGCGATGAACAGCATCACCGCAAAACCCAGCAGGGCATTGAACAGGATGTCGGTGAAAGGGACGAAGGTGCCGTCGTCGCCCTCGCCGGAAAAGAGGCTAGGATCGTGCATCCGCGTCACGCTCCAGCGCCGGGACAACGCCGATCTCGGTGGTCTCGACGATCGTGTTGAAGAGCTCGACGATGGCGGTGTCGAGCAGGAAATATTCAAGCTTCAGCAATAGCGCGCTGGCAATGCCGGTCACCGTGACGTTGAGGGCAATGGCCATGCCGCTGGTCATGCCACCGAGGGCGCCACGGAGGGTTTCTGCCTCGAAGGAGGTGAGCGCCGAAATCGGGATCAGCATCAGAATGAAGCCAATGGCCGTGCCGAGGAGGGCAAGGCGCAGCAAGGCTTCGGAGACGAAAAGGCCGAGCCGCTCGCGGCCCCTGAGCCGGTCGGCGAGAAGTCGGAGCAGTAGCGTCTGGTCGAGCCGGCCGCCGCCCTGGCGTTCACTTTTGCGGATGAGCGCCGCGATGTGATCCGTGAGGATGCCCGCAGGCAGGGGTGTGCCGTTTGCTGTCGCGACGCCGTTGGGCGCAACCGTGAGGCCTCGACCGCCATCGGCGTCGAGCAGCTGGCGGACGCGCCGCGTTGCGATCAACTCTCGGGACACGATGGTCGTCTGATAGAGGCAGTGGAGTGTGGTGCCGATCAGAATTGCGAAGATCACCAGCGAAATGCGCGTGTGATCAGAAGACAGGATCAGGTCGAGAAACCCGGCCGCCCAGAGGGCGAAGAGGCCTGCTGCGGCGATGGCCAGCAGCAACAGAAGACGCAGCAGCGGCACAAAACTCGCGCGTTCTTCGGGCGGCGCAATCAGCACGCTTCCACCGGTCGTCATCGCTCTCAACCCCTCGGTCGACCGGCCTGCGGCCGCTATCATCAAAAATCAGCACGGTCACGTGTCTTTTTTGACATTAGAGCCTGTTCCGGCAGTGGATTTCCCGATGAAAGAAATTATCGTATCCTTGGGGAGGCGAGGCAGTGCAGGATATTACCCTCAAGCAATTGGAGATTTTCAACGCGGTTGTGGTCGCTGGTTCCATCACCAGGGCATCTCGTCGTATCGACTTGTCGCAACCTTCGATCTCCCAGCAACTGGCCAAATTCGAGGAGCGGCTCGGTTGTCAGCTGATCGTCCGCAACCGCGGCGGCAGCATCGTGCTGACCCCGGCAGGCGAGTATTGGTTCAGCGTCAGCACGGAAATGCTGGGGCGCCTCAAGACCGTTTTCAGCGAACATGACCAGCGCTTCGTGCGCAACAGCCTGTCCCTGCGCATGGGGCTGACCCCGACAATGCGCGGCCGCTTCGTTTCGGAGGCGGCAAAGATCGCATCGCGCCAGCCCGGCTTTGTCAAATTCGAGGTGAAGTACGCAACGACCAGTGCCGAGCTGGTCGAAAAGCTGCGTCTGCACCAGCTCAACTATGCCATCGTCAGCGATGATGCTGTGGTCAATGACCGCAATACCTTTGCCATCGCCCCCCTTTTCGAGGATGCAATTGCCTGGGTGGTGCCTGCCTCGGTGCCGCTGGCAGAGATCAAAGCCGCGCTGAGCCCGGACAAAAGCGCGACGCTCTCGACGCCGCTGCAGCATTTTGTCGACATGGATCCCCAGCTCAGCCTGCGCAACAGCTCGTTCGAATGGTTCCGGCATTCACTGCCCAAGGCAACGCCGACCTATTCGGCCAGCACCTATCCGCTGGCGGTCGATGTGGTTGCGGCCGGGCTCGCCACGGCGCATTGCCCCATGTCGCTGATGCCCAACCTGCCCGGCTCGGTGCGCAAGCTCATCCGGCTGGTGCATGTTGAAAACATGAAGCGGCAGGTGGTGCTGGCCATGCCCAAGCACTTGATGTCGCTGCGCCCCTATGCTCAGGCCTATAACGGCATCGCCGAGTTCTGCCGGACTGAATATGCTGCCGAAATGAGCATCAGCGACCCCGACCTCGGGCTCACGATGGTGGCCTAGAATTCCGCAGGGCGATTGCCGCCTGTGAGGGCGACATAGGCCTCGGACAGATCCTTGGCGCCAGCTGCTGCGATGATTTCGGACGGTGTGCCCTGATGGGTCACACGGCTCTTGTTGATCAGCACGATGCGATCAGCGTCCTCAACCTCGTCAACGAGATGGGTGGCCCATAGAATGGACGTACCGCGTGCGTCCCTGATACGCCGCACGTGTTCCACAAGGGCCCGGCGCGCTGTCGTATCGAGACCGACGCTTGGTTCGTCCATCAGCAGCAGTTGCGGCTCGTTGAGCAAGGCCCGGGCGATTTCGACACGCCGTTGATTGCCGCCCGATAGGGTTCGCACCTGTTTATCGAGCAGATCGGCAATGTCGAGAAAGCCGGCCACATCGTCGATGCGCTGCGCCAGCAGCTTGCCCGAAAGGCCGAAGAGCTGCCCGTGGAAGCGCAGATTGGCGCGCGCCGACATATCGAGGTCGACCGAGCGGGACTGAAATACCACGCCAAGGCGCCGCAAAATTTCGGAACTGGCGCTTGGATAGTCGCGGCCGAACACCGCCACCGCTCCTGTATCGGGCGCAAAGAGGCCAGATGCGATCTGGAAGAGGGTCGACTTGCCGGCGCCGTTGGGGCCAAGAAGGCCGACGATCTCGCCAGCGCTCATCGAGAAGCTGATGCCGTCCAGCGCCTTGTTGGCCCCGTAGGACTTGCCGACTTCGGAAAAGGTGATGACGGGCTTTGCGGCAGCCGAGGTCATTGTGATCCTCCGAAATACGCATCGAGCATTTTGCGATAGTCGGCGAGCACGGCATCGTTGCGCTCGCCCTGCTGCGTGGGCAGATCGATGTCAGCAACGATGCGGGCCGGGCGGTGATCGAGGAGGATCACGCGGTCGGCCAACCGAGCGGCATCGTCGGTCAGGTGCGAGACGAAGACGACAGTAGGTCGCGCCTTGGCGATCAGCCTCGCGAAAAGCTGGTGCATTTCGATAACGAGGGCGCGGTCGAGCGAGACGAAGGGTTCGTCGAGGAGCAAGAGGCGCGCATTGACAACGAGGGCCCGGGCCAGCGCCACGCGGCGCTGCATGCCGCCCGAGAGCTGGTGTGGGTAAAGGTCTGCGACGTGCTCGAGCCCGATTGAGGCGAGCGCCTGCGCAACATCGTCGGCTGTCGCCGTGACTGATGCAGCGCGGATGTTTTCGGCGGCTGTCAGCCAGGGCAGCAGGCGTGGATCCTGGAAAACGAAGCCGGGCGTTGGCGCGGTCGTGGCCGAAATTCCATCGACCAAGACCGTGCCCGAAAACCGCTGGTCTATGCCGGCGATCATCCGCAACAGGGTCGACTTGCCGATGCCGGAGGGGCCGATCAGGGCAACAGTGCTGGACGGAGCAATGTCGAGATGCAGGTGCTCGAAAAGAGCTGGAGCGCCCCCCTCGAAACGCTTCTCGGCGATGTCGATTTTCAGCCGCGGACCGGTCGCCATCGCAATACCCGCCGCTCGAGCGGCCGCATGACACCGTATTCGAAGGCCAGCACGACGAGAATGAACGCCGTCGTATAGGCCAGAATTCCGGCAATGTTGAAAAATTGGAACATGATGCTGATCCGGTAGCCGATGCCGCCATCGCTGCCGAGCACCTCGAAGACCAGCACGATCTTCCAGATGAGCGAGAGGCCCGTGCGCGCCGCGGCGAGCGCAAAAGGCATCAGCTGCGGCACAAAGATCAGCCGGAAACGCCGCAGCGGGGACATCCGGAACACCGTGCCCAGCTCGTCGAAATCAGGCGAAAAACTGCGCACGCCTTCGCGGATCGTGGCGACCACCAGCGGCATCTTGTTGAGGGTCACGGCCAGGATAAGCGCGAACTCGGTAAGGCCCAGCCAGATATAGAGCACGATGGCGATGACGATGGCGGGGAGGTTGAGCCCCACCAGCAGCCAGCCGGAAAACAGCCGATCGACCCAGCGGATGCGCCCGAAGGCAATGCCGATCACCGTGCCGAGCAGCATGGCAGCGACGAAGGCGGTCGCGGCGCGAAAAAGCGTCTTGCCCAAGTCCTGGAACAATCGCCCGGTCGTGGCGAATTCCCAGATCTGCCCGGCGACCACTATCGGCGAGGGGAAGAGCCGATGCACGATCAGCATCGACAGCACCTGCCAGATCACGAGGAGCAGCGGCAAAGACAGCAGTTCGAGCGCCCCCGCCCGCGGGCGCCATGCGCTCGATCTGCTGCCTGTTTGGTCGGGAATA
>NZ_JAFKHD010000149.1 GCF_017307565.1 Devosia sp. | reverse complement strand
GGCTGCGCAATGAATGGTCTCCGCCGGTCTACACGGTCAGATTGACCGACAAGACCATCTGACGCCGCCGAAATTGACAGGCCCGGGCCGATCCGTTGATCGGTCCGGGCCTTTTTTTTTGCATCAGCCTAGCTCCACCCCCGGTGTCCTCACCACAGCGCTAGTCCCGATGGCCCATGGAATGCTGTAGAAAACGGCACATGTCCCAAACGAAAAAGGCCCGCCTCGAGAGGCGGGCCAAGTTCAGTGAAGTTGGAAGTCTATTACGAGAGCAGGCGCAGAGCGGTGGTTTCCGACGACTGCATGATCGAGAGAGCCGTGGTGGCCATCTGCTGGCGGGTCTGGAGCGCAACGAGGTTCGCCGCTTCCTGATCCATGTCTGCAGCAGTCAGCTGAGAGGCGCTGGACTTGAGAATGTCCGACAGGGAAGAGTTGAAGTCCTTACGGGCATTGATGATCGACTGGTTCGAAGAGAACGAGGCGGAGGTTGCTTGCAGCGAGTCACCGGCAGCAATCAGCGCATCAAGAGAAGCGTTGATATTTGCGTCGGACTGCCAGCTACCGCTTGCGGTGGTTACGCCCAGGCTCGCTGCCGAGACAGTGGTGCCCTTGATCTCGGTGTTCGACGTGCCGTTTTCATTGAGCGGCAGCTGGATTTTGTCGCCAGCCAGGAGGTTGAGGCCGTTAATGCCCGCATCCTTGGCGATCCGGTCGATTTCACCACGGAGAACGTCGAACTGCTTGGCGAGCGATTCACGAGCGCTGTTCACGGCAGTGGAGGAAGCCGGAAGGCCGGTGGCGCTGGTACCCGTGCCGGTGCCGGTGATGGTGATCGCTTCATTCTTCGAACTGGTCAGCGTCAGCTTGCCATCGACCAGAGAACCCTTCACGCCGGAGGTCGTATCGGCATTGAGCTTGTTGATGAAATCGCCAACCGAACCCGTGCCACCTGCTGCAGTATAGGTGTAGGCGCCGCTGGCGGTGGTCACGACGATGGTGTCAGCATCGGTGATGGCAGTTGCGTTGGTGACGGTAGCCGAACCGGTAGCGACTTCGCTCGTCTTGGTGGAGGTCAGCGCCTGGCTGGTCAGTGCGCGGGCTTCCTTGATCAGGCCCTGGATACCCTTGATGCCTTCAGAGGCAGCCTTCATGGAGGACTGGGCGGCGTTAATATTGTCCATCAGAGCATCAATCGAAGCAGCGCGAGTATCCATCGAGGAAGCAGTAAAGAACTTCGAGACGTTGTCGAGCGGGCTGTTGACGGCCTTGCCGGTGACCAGACGGTTCTGCGTGGTCGCCATCTGTTCTGCAACGTTACGGAGAACGGTGAGACCGGTGCGGGCGTTTGCAGAGAGATTGATGCTCATTTGTTTGGACTTCCTGTTCCAGAGATTTTGTTTTCTTCCGGCGTTTCTTGCCGGCGAAATCAGGTTTAGTGTCCAAAAGCTGCGGGCCTCTCTCGGCAAAACGCGCAATTTATTTCAAATTTTATCTAATTCCGGCGCCCCCCTAATTTGCCTCCCCCGCGCGCCCTAGTTGCAAAGAGAAATCGCGCGCGCACGTAAGGCGCGACGCAGACGGATGTGTTTGGACGCGGGAGAGACTCGGGGGTCGCAATGATGTGCGCAGCACTTCAGAGGGCAGTCGTTTCCTAAGCAACGAAGTAAACCCGGACTTTCCGCAGGCCGATTTTCGTCGCGCGGAAAAATACGAAAGTTCAAAAAACCCAGAAAAATCAAGAAAAACTGTGGTGAAGCAGGACTTTACGGGATGCGTAAAGATGTTCCGAACTTAAGAAGTTTTTAGCAAGTCGGGACCATTGTCAGCGTGTCTCAAGGATTGAGGCACTTGCACCACACGTCCAGAAGGAAGACCTAGTATGGGTTCCGATGTTTCTCTCTCAAAGGCCGTTCGCTCGAACCTTTTGAGCCTTCAGAATACCGCCCAGATGATGGACAAGACGCAGCAGCGCCTTGCCACCGGTAACAAGGTGAACTCTGCCCTCGACAATCCGTCGAACTTCTTCACCGCATCGGCGCTGAACAGCCGCGCCGCTGACATGAGCAATCTGCTCGACTCGATGGCCTCGGGCATCAAGGTCATCGAAGCCGCCAATAACGGCATCACCGCCCTGACCAAAAACCTGGAATCCATGCAGTCAACGCTGCGCCAGGCCCGGCAGGACAAGTCCTTCCAGACCAAGTCGTTCGAAGTCGGCGATCTCACCAAAATCTCGCTGGCTGGCGGTCAGTTCGGGGATCTCGGCGTTGATATTAGCCTGGCGACAGCCACCGTTCCTGGTGTCAAGTCGCAGCTGACCACAGCTGCTGCTTCGGCCTACCTTGGCCCGCAGTCGACGACGGCCAGCGAAACCGGTGCAGGCGCTCGTTCGGTGATCTCGCTCAATGGCGGATTTGCCCAGAACGACGTTTTCACCGTTGCGGGCGTTTCTGTCACCGTTACCGACGCGACTCCAGACGCAACCAACATTGCCGCTGATATCTCCGCCGCTCTCGCCGGCAGTGCTTCGACCGCCGGCAAGTACACCGTCTCGGTCGGCACCGGCGACAACGCTGGCAAGATCATCATCGAAACAGTCGACACCTCGGCTGCGGCCGCGGCCATCAACTTCGACCCCGACAACGACCCATCGACCGGTGTCGGTGCCGCTATCAAGGGCTCGACCTCGTTCAACTACTCGGCCGTTCCTGGCTCGATCAATGTTGCTGGCCAGACCATTGCCACCGGCGCAAACTTTGCCGATTTCGTCACCAATCTTCAGAATGGTGCCGCAGCCGGTAAGTACACTGTCGAGGCTGACTCGACCACCGGACTGATCAAGCTGACCAACACCGAATATGGTGCAACGGTCCCAACGGTCACCGGTATCCCGACCAACGTTCCTGGCGTTGCCCGTGAGGACAATATCCAGATCACGACTGCCGCGGCAGCCAACGACACGTTCACTATCGATGGCGAGACCTACACCTTCGCTTCTGCTCCACTTGACGCAGACGCGACCGCCGCAGCACTGCGTACCTGGATAGCCAGCAATGCTACCCTTAGTGCCAAGTACACCGTTACCGGTACGGCCGAGAACGTCAGGTTGGTCGAAAAGGCTGGCCCGAACGGCTTCCAGCTCGGTGCACCGGTAATCTCTAAGACCGGCACGATCGCCAATACCAACACGACCCCGGTCGCCGGCACCGCGACCGTTAATGGTCGCACCGACGTAACCGGCGTTGTCGGTGCGTCGGTTGAGGGCGTTGCCGCCGAAAAGGCGACCTTTACCGTCTCCTATGACGGCAAGACCGCCAATGTCTCGATCGGTGGCGTCAAGGGTGGGGTTGGTTCGGTCGTGAATGCTCTCGACATCAAGAACTGGCAGGATGCGACCATTGCGTCGGTGAATGCAGATCTCGAAGCCGCTGGCATCACCGGGGTCGAAGCCAAGTTCGATACCGACGGCAAGTTCTCGCTGGTCGCCAAGACCGCCGAGGCCAAGACCCTTGCCGTATCCGGTACCGACGCTGTGACCCTCTTCGGCATCAACGGCGTGAACACCGGCGTTGCTGAAAAGAGCCAGCTGAACGCGACCAAGACCGTCGACAAGTTCGTCGAACTGATCAATCGCGATCACGGTTCGAAGGTTCGTGCTTCGAACGACAACGGCAAGCTGCGCATCGAGAACCTGTCCACTCAGGAGCTCAATGTCGGCATCGATCTGAACGGCAATGACGCAGTTGTTGGCTCCAAGATCGAAGGCAACTCGGTCCGTGCGAACCTGTCCAAGCAGTTCAACGAACTGCGCGACCAGCTCGACAAGCTGTCTGATGACTCGTCCTTCAACGGTATCAACCTGCTGCGTGGCGACAAGCTGAAGATCACCTTCAACGAAAGCGGCACGTCCTCGATCGATATCCAGGCCAAGGACAAGAACGGCAACATTCGCGGCATCAACGCCTCGAACCTGGGCGTCGACAGCCTCGCGGCTGAAGACCTCGACACCGACGAAAAGATCGACGCATTCCTCAGCAAGCTGTCTTCGGCTCTGACCGAACTCCGCTCGCAGGCTTCGTCCTTCGGTTCGAACCTGTCGTCCGTGGAAAACCGTCAGTCGTTCACCAAGAACATGATCAACACGCTGGAAACCGGCGCGGCGAACCTGACCTTGGCCGACACCAACGAAGAAGCTGCAAACCTTCTGGCTCTCCAGACCCGCCAGCAGCTCTCCTCGTCGGCTCTCTCGATGGCTTCCCAGCAGGACCAGGCTGTTCTGCAGCTCCTGCGTTAATCGTAAGCTACACACGCAAATTCGAAGGCGGGCCACAAGCCCGCCTTCTTCTTTTGGTGCGGTGAGTTTTCGAAAACGGGCGATTCCCCTGCCCGCTCCGCGCTTTAGTTGCTGGCATCCTGAGGCCGCGACTGCTATCCATCCCTAAGCCCGCCAGAAGATCGGCGGCATTCCCAGAATAGGAAACCAGAGCCCATGTCCCTCAAGGTCGAACTCAAGCCCGGCGAACGTCTCATCATCGGGCAGTGCATCATTACCAATTCCGACCAGCGGACACGGCTCTTCATCGACGGCAAGGCGCCCATCCTGCGCGAAAAGGACATCCTGACCATCGCCACGGCAGATACGCCCGCGAAGCGCATCTACCTGGCCGTACAACTGATGTATCTCGAGGACGACACCGCTCGACTCCGGGAAGAATACTTCCGTCTTGTCAATGAGATAATCCAGGCGGCCCCCTCAATGATCTCGCTGATAAATGGCATCAACAACGAGATTTTAACCGGGGCGCTGTACAAAGCTCTCAAGGCAGCCCGCAAGTTAATTCAGTACGAACAGGACCTTCTTGCAAATGTACCATCAGGGAGCGCAGGCATACCAACAGGTGGCCCGCAAAACGGAAGCCCCGCGTGATCGCGAAGCCAATTTGCTGTCGCGGGCGGCTGCCAATCTCCAGCTTATCCACGATGCCTGGGACCTGAAGCAGGAGAGCCTCCCGGAGGCTCTGCTTTACAACCGCAGGATCTGGAACGTTTTCCTCACCTCCGTTACCCGCGACGACAATCCTCTGCCCGCGCAGGTTCGCCAGAACATTGCCAATCTCGGTCTGTTCGTTATGAACGAGACGCGCGAGCTGCACATGGAACCGTCCAAGGCCAAGCTTCTGCCGCTCATCAATATCAACCGCCAGCTGGCCGCAGGCCTGCGCGGTGCCGAAGAAGCCTGAGCGAATATAGCGACCGCTATCGCCTAGACGCGATGACAAGAGCCTCCGGCAATAACCGGGGGCCTTTTTATTTGTGAGGCAGGTCTCGCCTCTGCCCCGATGCCCAGGCTCGCTGAGGAGATGCCGCCCTTTCACAACATCGGGCTTGTCCCAGTGGCCCATGCGGACGCGATGGCGACACCCGGCTAAGCCCAGAAAACACTCTACGCAAAAACAAAACGGGGCGCTTTCGCGCCCCGTATTCGTTTCGGCCTCCTGGCCTCCGCGGCGCCTTCTGGCGCCTATTTGAGGTAGTTGACGAGGCTCAGATTGGCCACCGTTGCCGTCGTCTGGTAGCTGGCTTCGAGACGCGTCTTGAGCGCCAGGAGCTGCATCACAGTTTCTTCCATCGACACGGTCTCGACCTCGCTGAGCAGGGTTTGGAGCTGCCCCGAGGCCGCCGTGTTGCGCGTGGCTGCCCCGCCCGTTGTCGAGCGCACGACGCCCAGTTCAAGGCCGATCTGCTCGATCGAGCCCTTCGCCGTTGCCGTGGAGCTGGAGGTCGTCGCCATCTGCCGCTCAACCATGGCGCTGAAGCGCGCCTTGGAGG
>NZ_JAFKHD010000148.1 GCF_017307565.1 Devosia sp. | reverse complement strand
GTTGACACCATTGCGCGCCTCCGCGATGCGCATAGCAACATCATCGGCGTCAAGGATGCGACCGGCGATCTCGAACGCGCCACCATGGAACGCGTCAAGCTCGGCGAAGATTTCATCCTGCTCTCGGGCGATGACAGCACCGCGCTGGGCTTCAATGCGCATGGCGGCAATGGCTGCATTTCGGTGACAGCCAACGTGGCGCCGCGCCTCTGCTCGGAAATGCAGGAATTGTCGCTGGCCGGCGATTTCAAGTCTGCCCGCGCGATCAATGAAAAGCTGGCTTATCTCCACAAGGATCTCTTCATGGAGCCCAATCCGGCTCCCGCGAAGTATGTGGCCAATCGCCTCAATCTTTGCGCCAATGAAATGCGCCTGCCGCTGCTGCCGATCAGCAAGCCGACCCAGGACGCCATGGATTTGGCAATTGCCCATGCCGGCCTTATCTAAGAGCATCTAGCGAAAAGCTCCGGGCTTTTCGCATCAAGGATGCGCCTGGGAACTTATGGCACAGCAGAAGAACGACAAGAACAAGAACGGATGGATCAGCCACGGTCTCGTGGCTGAAAACCGTCGTGCGCGTTTTGACTATGAAATCGGCGACACCCTCGAGGCCGGCATCGAATTGACCGGCACCGAGGTCAAATCGCTGCGCCTCGGGAAGGCGCAGATCGCCGAATCCTACGCCTCCCCCGAAAAGGGCGAGCTCTGGCTGATCAATTCCCACATCCAGGAATATCTCCAGGCCAACCGCTTCAATCATCAGGAAAAGCGCCCGCGCAAACTCCTCGTGAGCAAGAAGCAACTGGCTCGCCTCGATCAAGAAGTCGCCCGCGCCGGCCATACGATCGTGCCCCTGAAACTCTATTTCAACGATCAGGGCCGCGCCAAGCTGCTCATCGGCATCGGCAAGGGCAAGAAAAACTACGACAAGCGCGCCACCAGCCGCGACCGCGATTGGAGCCGCGACAAGGCCCGCATCATGAAGGAAGGCGGGCGCGGCTGAGAGCTGCGCTCAGGCTTCCACACCTTCCAAAATACACGGCGTCATTCCCGCGAAAGCGGGAATTTCTGTTTCCATACAATGGGATTCCCTCGAAAGAGGGGCAGGCGGGAACGCCCGGAGCACGGCCGGGCGCCGTCGTCAGGCCTCAGTCGGCCTCTGCACCTGTGGCCGGCCCACCGTCTTTGCCAGCTCCGCCACATCGAGGAAAAAGTCCGCCTGCCGCCGCAGGTCGTCCGAAATCATCGGGGTGGAGGTGGTCAGCGTCGAAACCACGGTCACGCGCTTGCCCTTGCGCTGCAGCGCCGCCACCAGCGCTGTGAAGTCGCCGTCGCCGGAAAAGAGAATGAGGTGGTCGAAATAGGGGGAGAGCTCCAGCGCATCGACGCAAAGCTCAATGTCCATATTGCCCTTCACCTTGCGGCGTCCGAGGGCGTCGGTGAATTCCTTGGCCGGCTTGGTGACGACCGTGTAGCCGTTATAGTCGAGCCAGTCGATCAACGGGCGGATCGAGGAATATTCCTGGTCCTCCACCAGCGCGGTGTAATAGTTGGCCCGCAGCAGATAGGCCTTGTTGCTGAATTCGGTGAGTAGCTTGCGATAGTCGATATCGACGCCAATTGCCTTCGACGTGGCATAAAGATTGGCGCCATCGATGAAGAGGGCGATTTTTTCCCGTGGGTCTACGGCCATGTTTGGAAAATTCTCCAATGAAATGAGTAAATTATAACCACTGGCGCCGAGTGGTCCCGACTCGGCATTGCGAGGCAATCTCGCTATTATTTCGATTAACTTCGCTATCCGTATATTTTCTGCCCGGCGCCAAGGCAAGGGGAGACGAATCGGGCGCCATGCTTGCCATCCCGGTTAACGTGGTGTATGCGGAGACTTTCTCCCCACAAATTTGGAGACGTTCGTGGCACGCGTCACCGTTGAAGACTGCATCGAAAAGGTCGACAATCGCTTCGACCTCGTGCTCATGGCCGCTCACCGTGCGCGCATGATTTCCTCCGGCGCTCAGATCACCGTCTCGCGCGACAACGACAAGAATCCTGTCGTTGCCCTGCGCGAAATCGGCGACGGCACCATCTCGCCGGATGACCTGCATGAAGATCTGATCCACTCGCTGCAGAAGTATGTCGAAGTGGACGAGCCCGAGAGCCACGCCGCTCCGCTCATCGAGAGCGCTGGCGACGACGACTCGATCAATTTCGATACCATCAGCGAAGAAGAACTGCTGCGCGGCATCGAGAGCCTGGCTCCGCCGGAACGCCGCGACGACTAAGTCGTTCGCATTGGCACCATGAAGCTTGGAAACACCCTCGGCCTCGCCGGGGGTGTTTTCTTTTGGCGCAAGCCCTTCGACACGAGCCTCCGCACCACCCGGAACGGCCTCCGCCGGCTCCGCTTCACTTATTGTTTTCGCGCTTTTTCTTAACCGAGCCCGAAACTCCCGCATCCGACTCTTCCCATTTTCATTCAACGCGCTAAGTATGGATTGTTCCGAGAGCGACGAACTCCATGATGCGTCAGTATGAACTCGTCGAACGCGTTCAGGCCTATAACCCGAACGCCGACGAGCAGTTGTTGAATAAGGCCTATGTTTACGCCATGCAGAAGCATGGCTCGCAAAAGCGCGCCTCCGGCGACCCCTATTTCAACCATCCGCTCGAAGTGGCGGCCATCCTCACGGACCTCAAACTCGACGACGCCTCGATCGCCGTGGGCCTCCTCCACGACACGGTGGAAGATACGGACGCGACCCGCGCCGAAATCGACCAGATCTTTGGCGCCGAGATTGCCACCATTGTCGATGGCCTGACCAAGATCGAGCGCCTCAATCTCGTCAGCCGCGAGGAAGCGCAGGCCGAAAACCTCAGGAAGCTGCTGCTCGCCATCAGCCAGGACGTGCGCGTTCTCCTCGTGAAGCTCGCCGATCGCCTGCACAATATGCGCACCCTGCAATATATGCGCGCCGACAAGCAGCAGCGCATCGCGCAGGAAACCATGGATATCTATGCCCCGCTCGCCGGCCGCATGGGTATGCAGGACATGCGCAATGAGCTTGAAGATCTCTCGTTCCGCATTCTCCAGCCCGATCACTACAAGGCGATCATCGAGCGCCTCGACCAGCTCCAGGCAGAGAACAAGGAAACCATCGACACCATCACGCGTGAGCTGACGGAGCGTCTGGCCGCCGAAGGCATTACAGCGCGCGTAAAAGCGCGGGTGAAGTCGCCCTATTCGATCTTCTCGAAAATCCAGCGCAAGTCGATCGCTCTGGAACAGCTGTCGGACATGATCGGCTTCCGTGTCATCGTGCAGTCGCTCGAAGAGTGCTACCGCACGGTGGGCATCATCCACACCCAGTGGAAGGTCGTGCCCGGTCGCTTCAAGGACTATATCTCGGTCCCCAAGCACAACGACTACCGCTCGATCCACACCACCATCGTTGGTCCTAGCCGCCAGCGCGTCGAGCTGCAGATCCGTACCGAGGAAATGGACCGCATCGCCGAATTCGGCATCGCGGCCCACGCGCTCTACAAGGATGGTTCCTCGGCCAATCTCGGGCGCATCGAGAACGAATCCCAGGCCTATGGCTCGCTCCGCCAGTCGATCAGCCACCTGACCTCGGGCATCTCGACCGAAGATTTCCTCGAATATACAAAGCTTGAGCTCTTTCAGGATCAGGTCTTCTGCTTCACGCCGCGCGGGCGCCTCATCGCCCTGCCGCGTGGCGCGACGCCGATCGACTTCGCCTATGCGCTCCATACCGATATCGGCGATACCTGCGTCGGCGCCAAGATCAATGGCCTGATCCTGCCGCTCGTCACCCAGCTCCGCTCGGGCGATGAAGTCGAAATCCTGCGCGATCAGAACCATCGTCCGCCCAGTAACTGGATCGGCATTGCCGCTACCGGCAAGGCTCGCGCCGCCATTCGCCGTGCCGTTCGCCAGTCGACCATGCAGCGCGCCTATGCGCTCGGCGAACACGTCCTCAACATGATGCTCGAACGCGAAGGCGTCATGCTCGACGATAGTGAGAGCAAGGCCCTCGCCGAAGAACTCGGGCAGGCCGGCAAGCGCGAATTCCTCATCGCCGTGGGCGAAGGCAAGATCGGCAGCGAAGACCTCGGCAATGCGCTTGCCAAGGTCAAGGGAATCCGCAAGCGCCGCCGCAAGCTCGACCTGCCAGTGGCCGACACGGCCGACGGCTGGTTCGCGCTCCGCGCCACCGACCAGTTCAAGTTCCGCGTCCCCGGTGGCCAGCATGCCGGCCCCAATGCCAAGGCGGCTCTCGCCCAGCTCGATTTCCACACCCCCGTCACCATCACGGGGGAGGGTGTCGTGCCCGGCGACCGGCTCGTCGGCATTCTCGAACCCAATGCCCCGCTCACGGTCTACCCGATCCATTCCGACGCGCTGATCGAGAAGCACGATGGTGACGTCGCCTGGGTCGACGTGCGCTGGGACGTCGCGGCGACCGAAGACAAGCTCTACGCCACCGTCATTTCGATGGAATCGGTCAACCGCCCGGGTTCACTGGCGCAGATTTCCGCTGCCATCGCTTCGTGCGAAGCCAACATCAACAATCTGGTCATGCGGATGATTTCGCCCGACTTCCACCAGATGATTTTTGAAATCGAGGTCCGCGACCTTGCGCAATTGACCGATGTTCTGGCAACGCTCAAGCGCAGTCCCGGCCTTTCCGCCGTCCAGCGGGCTGGCCTGAGGGAAGCGAGCATGATCTCGACCCTGGAATGGGATGGCAAGATAGACAGGAGTGCGCGCCGTGACGAAAGATGAAGTGCTGGATATTTTCCGCAAGTGTGGCGCGCTGCTTGAAGGCCACTTCATCCTGTCCTCCGGCCTGCGCTCGCCGCTGTTCCTGCAGAAGGCCAAGGTCTTCCAATACGCCGCCGAGACCGAAAAGCTCTGCAAGGCGCTGGCCGAAAAGATCGAGGCCGAAGTTCCCGGCGTCACCAAGGTCGTCTCGCCCGCTATCGGCGGCATCATCCCCGGCTACGAAACCGCCCGCCAGCTTGGCCTGCCTGCGCTCTACACCGAGCGCGTCGAGGGCCAGTTCGAGCTGCGCCGCGGCTTTGAAATCTCGCCTGACGACAAGGTGATCGTCGTCGAGGACATCGTGTCCACCGGCCTTTCCATCCGCGAATGCGTCGCCGCCCTGCGCGGCATCGGTGCCAATGTGGTTGCCGCCGCCTGCCTCATCGATCGCTCCGCCGGCGAAGCCGATGTCGGCGTGCCGCTGATTTCGCTGATCGAATTCAAGGTGCCGGCCTATCCGGCCGACCAACTGCCCCCCGAACTCGCCGCCATCCCGGCAGTGAAACCCGGCAGCCGCGGCATTCAGGGTGTAAAATAGTGGCCTGGAGCCGCGAACGAGGAGCAAAACAATGATCATCGGCCTCGGCTCCGACCTCATCGAGATTCACCGCATCGGCGCAACGCTCGATCGTCACGGTGAGCGTTTTACCCATCGCTGCTTTACCGACCTCGAGCGCGCCAAGTCCGATCGCCGGGCCCAGCGCGCTGCCTCCTACGCGAAGCGCTTCGCCGCCAAGGAAGCCTGTTCGAAGGCCCTGGGAACCGGCCTTAGTTTCGGCGTTTATTGGCGCGACATGGGCGTAGTGAACCTGCCTTCGGGCAAGCCCACTATGAAACTCACCAATGGCGCCCTCCGCGCCCTGGAGCGACTTGTCCCACCGGGCCACGAGCCCCATATCCACATCACAATTACCGACGACGCAGGTCTGGCGCAGGCTTTCGTCATCATAGAAGCGCTGCCGGTTGACCCTTCACGGGCAAGCGTCTA
>NZ_JAFKHD010000147.1 GCF_017307565.1 Devosia sp. | reverse complement strand
AATGATCGGGATGCCCTTGCTGGAAGGGTGCTGGCGATATTTGCGGATAAATTCGATGCCGTTCAGAACCGGCATGTTGAGGTCGGTGATGACGGCATGGACCGTATTGGTCGTGGCCTTGTCATAGCCATCCTGCCCATTGACTGCCTCGATCACGTCGAGGCCGGCACTGGTCAGCGTCATCGCCACCATCTGGCGAATGGAGGCTGAGTCATCGATCGTCAGAATTGTCTTCGTCATGCCGCGCCCATCCAGAATCCTGCGTCACGCCCAGCCAGTAGGCCGGTGTTTCGAAGAACGTCTTTAAACGGGCGGCTGGGAGGACAGAGACGGATGCTCTTGTTGTTCTTTTCGGCAAATCTGCGCGCCGCAAGCAGCAACTGCACCAAGGTCAAATCGGCTTCGAGAACGTCCGATGAAATGACTTCGATCTCATCGGCTTGTGCCAGGGCGTCGCGGAACAAACTGGTGACATCGCCGCTTGCTCCGATTGTGGCCAGAGGCGGCAACGTCACGACGACACATTTTAAGATCATTCTAAAACTCGCGGCGAGACGAAACGGACAACACCAATACACACCGTGATATTTGGAGAATCATTAATAATATGTTTTGCGAATTAGACTCTTAAGCGAGTCTTCAACCCGAGTAGTGTTCGTGTTAGATTCCACATAAAGAGAGAATTAACGAAGCAAAACTTCGCTATAGAATCAATCTCAAAGAAATCTCCGAAAGTCAGACATCAATTGCCACATAGTGGAATCTAATGCCGGTGCCAGCGCAAGGAGGTTGGGGGTGGAGATTGTGGCGTGCTATTCTTTCGTTACTGACGTATCTCGCTTTTTCCCTGAGGCCGAACGCCCGCAACGATTCCCTGAGTGATAAAATGGACGATAAACGCGCTGTCTTTCGTGGAGGGATGCACAACAGCGACGTCAGGGATCAGAACAAGCGACTTGTGCTTTCCACCATTGCCGTGAACCCAGATTGTTCGGTCGCCGATCTGGCCCGGACCACTGGACTAGCGCCACAATCAGTAATGCGGGTGGTCGACCAACTCCTGTTGGAGGGGCTAATTTTGCGCGGTGAACAGGCGTCCCGAGACAGTGGGCGCCGAGGGCAACCGTCAACTCCTCTGCGCCTCAACCCAAGCGGCGCATACGCGGTCGGCTGCAAGCTCGGCTGGCGCCACATGCACATAGTGCTGTGCAACATGGTGGGTGACATTCTTGGTGAGGTGCAACAAGGATATAGCTATCCTGACTACGAGCGATTGCTCTCGGATGCCTCAGCGTCCATAGGCACTCTCATAGCGAAAATTCCGGCAAAGCACCGCGACCGCTTTCTTAGAATTGGCGTTGCTCATCCCTTTCATATGTCGCACGGACTCTTTGCGCTTGCCGCTCCTGAGCGACAGCATGACGATTGGAACGGGAGAAACATTGCCGAGGAAATGTCGGCCGCAACTGGATTCCCTACGATCAGCTTCAACGACGGAAAAGCAGCGTGTTGGGGCGAATTCTGTTTTCGCGATCACCCGCGACCGCGAAATCTCGCATATCTCAACGTGGGCACATTTGTTGGCTCGGGCTTGATTGTCGGGTCCAAGCTCTGGGAAGGCTCCAGTGGACGGTCTGTCAATCTGGGATCCATGACTATTTGCGAGAACGAAAGCGCTTCGCGCACATCGCAAGAGCTGGCGTCTGTTTTTGCATTTGAAAAACTATTGGAAAGGTCAGGGCTCCTCATCCCGCACGGCGACCCGGATGATTGGGACTGGGACGATCTTGAGCCAGTAACAAGCAACTGGATTAACGATGCCGCGGCCGCGTTCAGCAAAGTGGTTGCCAATACCGCTTCCATACTCGAAGTGGATACAGTCATTATTGACGGAGGAATCCCGAGAAACGTGGTCAGCAGACTGGTCGAAGCTGTCGAAGCGAAGCTGTCTGAGTTTCCTGAGCAAATGTTCGAGTGGCCACGAATTCTTGCTGGACGTCTGGGTCGGTCTTCGACTGCCATAGGCGCCGCGCTGCGGCCAGTAACACAAGCATATTTTCTCTAGGTCGCCTTCTTACGACCACCCACTTGCTACACACACGGCATGAGCCGGCGTGGCGCCGAGCCCGGCCGCCGCCAGGGCGACGAAAGCCACCGGTTTGAACGTGTTCTTCATCTTGCACCCCGGCTGCAGAAGGCAACCCATGCTCGGTTCACGCCTCAAACGCGATGAGGCAATATTCTACCAATTAGATCGAATTAATACAACTTAAATTCGAAGCGTCGCTGAGAACAGCTTCTACAAAAAACTCTCGGCAGTTCGTTGTAGCTTCGATGAATATCCATCGATCCGGAGTGAGTGAAAAAGAACCTATGGGAGGAAAACCGGGTAAGTTCCCGGCGTCCTCCGCTCCCGCAGTCAATTGGCGCGAGCAAACTGGCGATGGTCAATCATCGCCCAACTCAGCCACGCCCCGACTGCTGCCAAAACTGCTGTCGCGTAGCAGATGGCGGAAAACGCCTGATCGGTGGCGAGAACACGCAGAGCTTCCAGGTCTGCCGGTCCCGCCGTTTCCGGAATGACGCCGAAAGGTGCAACGCCAGCGGATGCATTCAGATTGAAGATGAAGAGCGCGAGTCCGCCCATTACAGCGACGGCGAAAAGACCGGCAACGCGGGCGACGGCATTGTTGATGGCAGAGGCCGTTCCGGTCTCTCCATCTTTGACTGCTCCCATAACGGCAGTCGAAACCGGTCCGGCAATGCCGCTCATGCCAATACCAAAGAGGGTCATCAGTGGCACAATACCGAGCCAGACCTGATGCAGGTGCGCCGTGAGGCCAAAGCCGACGAAGGAAAGTGTGACCAGAAAGGCACCTACCGCGATGACTGGCCCAGGACCATAGCGGTCCGTCAGTTTTCCAGCCGGCGGCGAGAGGATCGTCAGCACAATTCCGAAGGGCAGCATGGCAATGGCCACCTCGGCCGGCGATATCAACCATCCAGCGATCATCACCATCGGCAGGTAAAAGAGAACGGCCGAAAGACCGAAGTAAATGAGGAACGTCACCGCCTGCGCTCCCGAGAAATGACGATCGGCAAAGAGGGCCAATGGCAGCATGGGCGCCTGGGCCCGAGCTTCCCAGACGAGGAAGACCAGTAGGGCCAAAAGGCCCGCACCGAGATAAGCCCAGAACCAGCCAGACACGTCGATAAAGGCCCAGGAGATCAACAGTAGGGTAACGGTCGCCAGCGCCGCTCCGGCAAGGTCAAGAGGCTTGGGCGCGCGACCGGACGCGTCCGGCATGCCGAGCAGAAGCGCGAGGGCCAGTACTCCGAGCGGCAGGTTGATGGCAAAGACCCAGCGCCAGCTGTCGTCTCCGAACCAGGTGAGCAGGGCACCACCCAATACGGGCCCCAGAAGCGTCGTGAGCGAAGAGGCGGCGGCCCAGGTGCCGATGGCGCCACCGCGCTGATCCTTGGGATAGGCCTCGGCAATGATGGCAAGGCTACCCGGCACCATGAAAGCTGCACCGATACCCTGAAAGGTGCGCGCCGCGATCAGGAAGGCGGCGTTTGCTGCAAGTGCCGAGGCTAGCGAGGCTAGGACGAAGAGCACTATGCCGGCGGCAAAAACATTGCGCAGGCCGAAGCGGTCTCCTGCGGCCCCACCGAGCAACAAAAGCGAAGACAGCGTGAGGAGATAGGCATTGGACACCCACTGCACATCCGCAAGACTCGCGCCGAGACTAGCGCGGATGGCCGGGGTGACGATGGAAATCACCGAACCATCGATAAAGCCCATGGAGGAGGCCACGATGGCTGCAACGAGAATGCGGCGGCTTTGGGCGGGCGAATAGTCGGTCATCGCTGATCCTGCCGGTAGCGGCTGAAGTGGCGTTCAATGGCAAAGAGGGACGTGTTGACGATGATGGCCAGTGCGCCGACCACCAGCGCCCCCTGCGCCACAAAGGCAAGGTTGGTATTGATGAGGCCGGCCATTATCGTTTCGCCCAGAGTACTGGCCGCAACAGTGGAGCCGATTGTCGCCGTGCCCATGGAAATGATGGCCGAGATGCGTATACCCGCCAAGATTGTAGGCAACGCCAGGGGCAGTTCGACGCGCAGGAGTCTTTGGCCATCGGTCATGCCGGTGCCGCGCGCTGCCTCGTGAACCTCGGGCGACACCGAAGCGAGGCCCGCCAGGGCATTTTCGAAGATCGGCAACAGCCCATAGAGGAAAAGCGCAAGAAGCGTCGGCGCGGTACCGAAACCGAGAACAGGTACGGCGAGCGCAAGCACGGCAACCGGCGGGAAGGTCTGCCCGACATTGGCAAGGGTGCGCGATAACGGCAGAAATTCACGGCCCGCCGGGCGTGTGACGAGAATAGCGAGACCGATGGCGACAACGCTCCCCGCCAGGGTCGCTGCAGCGACGATAGCAAGGTGATTGAGCGTCAGATTGAGCAGCGAATTCTGCGTATAGATCGCGGCTTGGCCGTTGCGGGTCAGCGGCGCAAAGAGCCAATCGAACCAATCCGGCCGGGCCAGAAAGACGCCGAGCAGAGCCAACGCCGCCAGTCGGATGAGCACACTCATCTTCATTGCGGCCGCGCCGCTTGGCGAATGGCGGTCGCAAGCGTCACGCGACCGAGGGGCTTGCCGGCAATGTCGTGAACGGGCACGGCAGTGCGCCCACTCCAGAGCGCTTCTTCAAGCGCGTCACGCAGCGAGGCACCTTCGCCTATGGCGGCGCCGGTGGCTTCGCCAGGTTCGATGAAGGGACGAACTGGCTGCAGCGAGAGAAGACGGAATGGCCGCTCTCCAGTGCCCAACAACTCGCCGACAAAATCGGTCGCGGGGCGCGTGACGATTTCCTGTGGCGTATCGTATTGCAGGAGTTTCGCGCGATCCATCACCGCGATCCGATCGCCCAGATGGATGGCTTCATTCATGTCATGAGTTACGAGCACAATGGTCGTGCCTAGGCGACGCTGGATCTGTCGCAAATCCTCCTGTGCCCGAGCCCGGATGATGGGGTCGAGCGCGCCGAAGGGCTCGTCCATCAGCAGAAGCTTTGGCGCAGCGGCCAGAGCGCGGGCGACCCCCACGCGCTGTTGCTGGCCACCGGAAAGCTGGCTCGGATAGCGATCGCGGAATTCGGCGGGGTCGAGCTGGAAGAGAGCAAGCAACTCGTCGACCCGCGCCTTGACCCTGTCAGCATCCCAACGGAGCAGGTTCGGCACGGTGGCGATATTCTGGCCCACGGTTCGATGCGGGAAAAGGCCGTGCCCCTGAATGGCATACCCGATCTGACGGCGTAGTTCATGGGCAGGTATGGTGCTGGTGTCCCGACCATCGATCAGAATGCGTCCCGAACTGGGTTCGACCAGACGGTTGATCATGCGCAGCAGCGTCGTCTTGCCCGACCCGGACGTACCGACGATGACAACCAATGCGCCGTCGGGGATCGTCATGGACACATCATCGACGACGCAGGTTTCGTCGAAAAGCTTCGAAAGATGCTCGATCTCGATCATGTTCGGCCTTTCACGGAGACCAGTTCAACTGCGGCGTCTAGAATAACGGCAGAGGCAAAAGCGAGGGCGACAGTCGGCACGGCGCCGAGCAGCACCAAGTCCATCGCCGTCTGTCCCACCCCCTGGAAGACAAAAACACCAAAGCCCCCTCCCCCAATCAGGGCCGCAACGGTAGCGAGGCCGATATTTTGGACCAGCACGATGCGGATGGCAGCGAGGATGGAGGGAAAGGCCAGCGGCAACTGCACCTGCAGCAGGCGTTCTGCGTTGGTCATGCCCATACCGCGCGCGGCCTCGTTGGCGGCGGGCGATACAGCATC
>NZ_JAFKHD010000146.1 GCF_017307565.1 Devosia sp. | reverse complement strand
TCGCCTCCGCCTATATCACCGACATCACCCCACCCGAACAACGCGCCCAGCGCTTCGGCCTCGTCGGCGCCGTTATGAGCATGGGTTTCATCGTCGGCCCGGTCATCGGCGGCGTCATGGGCGCCTGGTGGCTGCGCTCGCCCTTCCTCGTCGCAGCCCTTTTCAACGGCCTCAACCTCGCCGTGGCGCTCTTCGTCCTGCCGGAAAGCCACAAGACCGCAGGCGGCAACTTCGACCTCAAGCAGCTCAATCCGCTCGCGCCCCTGGTCTGGCTCTGGAACTTCAAACCCCTGCTGCCCATGGTGATTGTGTCTGTCGTCTTCGGGCTCATCGCCGCCGTTCCGGGGACCATCTGGGTGCTCTATGGCGCCGAGCGTTTCGGGTGGGATTCTGTCCACATGGGCATTTCGCTCTCCGTCTTCGGGGTCAGTGGGGCTCTGTCGCAGGCATTCCTCGTCGGTCCGCTCACCAAGCGTTTCGGAGATCTGGGCACCCTGATGATCGGCGTCGCCTTCGACGCGCTCGCCTATACGCTTATGGCCTTCGCCTATCAGAGCTGGATGGGCTATGCCGTCGCGCCACTCTTCGCCCTTGGCGGCGTTGCCATGCCCGCCCTTCAGTCGCTGCTGACCAGCCGCGTCAGCGACGAGCAGCAGGGGCAACTGCAGGGCGTGCTCGCGAGCCTCATGAGCCTTGCCGGCATCGTCGGCCCGGTGCTGACGACCGCGATCTTCTTTGCCACCAAGAACGTCTGGATCGGCACGGTCTGGCTCGTTGGCGCCGCCCTCTACGTTCTGGCTGCCCCGCTGTTCGCCACGGTGAAGCAGCCGAAGTTAACGCCGGCCTGAACCGCCGCCGCTGCTGTCGAATCCTGTCAGCACCGTCCGTCATAGGGAAGGTGGGGTTGTAACGCCCTTGTGAACACCCTACCTCCCATTGCCGGCCCGTGAGCCACAGGAGAACACCCTTGAACAAGGCCCTCGTCGTCATTCTCGCGGCCGTGATGCTCGATGCGATTGGCATCGGGCTCATCTTCCCGATTCTCCCGGCGCTGCTGCGCGATGTCGGGCACACCTCCGACATTTCGCTGCTGCTCGGAATCATGCTGGCGCTCTATTCGGCCTGCCAGTTCCTGTTCTCACCCATTCTCGGCGTGCTGAGCGATCGATTCGGTCGCCGACCTGTGCTCCTGGTCTCGCTCGCCGGCGCCGCTATCGACTACCTCATCATGGCGCTCGCGCCGCATCTGTGGATGCTTGTCATCGGCCGGGCCATCGCGGGCGTCACCAGCGCCAACATGGCCGTCGCAACCGCCTACATCACCGACATCACCAAGGAAGAGGAACGAGCCCAGCGCTTTGGTCTCTTCCATGCCATGTTCGGCGTAGGTTTCATCATCGGCCCGGTCATCGGCGGCATTCTTGGCGATTGGTGGCTGCACGCTCCGTTCCTCGCCGCAGCGGCGCTCAACGGCGTCAATTTTGCGTTGGCCCTGTTCGTTCTGCCCGAGTCGCGAAAAGGCCAGGCCGATGCCCGCTTTACCTGGAAGACGCTCAATCCCTTCAAGCCATTGGCGTGGGCCTTCAATTTCAAGGCTCTTGTGCCGCTGATGGCGATCTTCCTCATCCTGAATTTCGTCGGCACGGTCTACGGCACGGCCTGGGCGCAGTTCAGCGAAGACCAGTTTGCCTTCTCTGGCCTGACCATCGGCCTGTCGCTCGGCGCCTTTGGGGTATTCCATGCCCTGGCCCAAGCCTTTCTAACCGGCCCCGCCGTCGCCCGGTTGGGCGAACGCTGGGCACTTGTTGTCGGCATGATCTTTGAGACCGGGGCCATGCTGACCCTTGCCTTCGCCGGCCATGGTTGGCTGCTCTTTGCCATGGCGCCGATCTTTGCCTTGGGCGGCATCGGCATGCCGGCGCTGCAGTCCCTGACGACCCAGCAGGTTGATTCCGACCGCCAGGGACAATTGCAGGGCGTGCTTGCCAGTATCGTCAGCCTTGCCTCGGTCTTTGGTCCATTGCTCTTCAGCGCCATCTACGCGTCGGTTCGTCACGATTGGCCTGGAATGATCTGGATCGTGGCCATCTGTATCTACTGTCTTGCCCTGCCACTGATGCTCGGCATCAGAAGTGGCCCGGCTGCGGCAAAAAAACCGGCGGAATGATGGTGAAAAGGCCGGAAAACCTGATGCTTCGGCCTTGTCGGTCCCGAATTTCCGGGCCATTAACATTCCCGTACCGTTCGACCTCGCCAAAATGGCGGAAACACTTGCGCGTCAGCTAGAATCGACCAAGGGTTGCCGCCACCAAGCTTCGCCAGCGAGGGCGGGCATTCACTGTGAGGATACGCAATGAACAAGAACGATCTGGTTGGCGTCGTTGCCGACAAGGCTACGATCACCAAGGCTCAGGCCGCTGAAGCGGTTGACGCAGTGTTCGAAGCAATCACCGCCGCCCTGAAGTCGGGTGACGAAGTTCGTCTCGTCGGTTTCGGCACTTTTGCCGTGTCCCAGCGCAAGGCATCGACCGGCCGCAACCCGGCCACTGGCGCAGAGATCCAGATTCCGGCCTCCAATCAGGCCAAGTTCAAGCCCGGCAAGGGCCTGAAGGACGCGATCAACTAAAAGCACCGCTTTTAGCGCTTCAAGCAACACGGCCCCTCGAGCTTTCGCGGGGCCGTTTTGTTTTGTTGGGTTGCCAACTGTGCCCCGCGATTTCGCCATGAATGCGGACAAGCCAAATTGCCTGTTGACGGGTGAGGGCAGGGGCCCTAATCAAGGCGCCGTTCCAGACCATTGTGTCGGACGGGCGATTAGCTCAGTTGGTAGAGCGTCTCGTTTACACCGAGAATGTCGGCGGTTCGAGTCCGTCATCGCCCACCATTTTCCCCTATTCGTCAAACCGCGCGCGCCTCTCCTGTTCGGCGATGGCGCTAAGTCGCGCGCGCAGTCGCTTGTTTTCGACCTCAAGGGCATCCTTGGCCGCCTGTAGCTGGCGAATCCTCGATTGCACTGCCTGCTGGTGATCGATTCCAATTTCGTAAGAGCGATGCACCACCTGATCGCGCCGCGGTTTTTCCGCCCGATCACCGCCGATCAGATCCCACCAGCTCAGATTCCGATCCCGCAGGAATTTGCTGGCTGCCTGGGCGGCTGCGGCTCGCTCGCCATCGTGTTCCGAGCCGAGCATGCCAAGGATGCGGTTGAGCTTTATCAGTTCGGCCTTTGTCATGATCCGTCCTCCTCGGCCTCATGTCGTTCATCGCTCACACGCCGAATAGACTGCTTTTCGGCAGGGCAGACGCGCGCCAGCCCACCTTGCCGAACAGCCTGGATTTGATAGATTGGACTCATACGGACGATATGGGTAAGAGACGGCCTGAGAGGGCGGTGCTTCGATCCTGTCCCTCAAGGCGACTGTACGGTCATATCCCCGACATCACCCCGCCGACCCATGCCTCATTTGGCAGCGCATGGTTTTTGGGTGATCGCCGCGTCCCAAAAAGCTTCCGCACACCAGAAATCCTCGCCCACAAGGTGAAAAAGCGCGCCTTGACGCTTGAAGGACAATAGTTTTCCACAGGCTTGGTCGCATCTGTGAAGTTTTTATGCCGGATGCCGAAAGGGGCGCTTGACTTAGGAATGGGCGCTGGGTACATCAGCGTCACGTTCAGCGGGCCACACGGCTCGCCGATGCGGGAGTAGCTCAGTTGGTTAGAGCGCCGGCCTGTCACGCCGGAGGTCGCGGGTTCGAGCCCCGTCTCTCGCGCCACCCTTTCTCTTGAAAGAGGTGGCTGTATGCGGCGCCATCGGGCGCCTTTTTTGTTTCTGGGCTCGGAAACGCCCGCTCTCCTTTTTGTGTGTAACGCCTTGGATGCGTGAACCGTATCTGCTGGTAAAATGACCTGCAGGAAGGTGCTCCACCATGTCGCTTCGTCTTTCCGGTTTTGAAATTTCACGCCGTCATGTGCTCGGCGGAATCGCCGCACTGCCGATTCTTGGTTTCGCCCTTCGGGCTGGCGGAACGCTCGCCCAGGAAGAGCCCGTCGTTATCCCGCCACCGACCAAGGATCTTTCGGAAACAGGAGCCAAGGCTACCGCCGTCCTGGCCGGCGGCTGCTTCTGGGGAGTGCAGGGGGTTTTTCAGCGGGTGAAGGGCGTCCTCAGCGCCGTCTCCGGCTATTCGGGCGGCGCCGCCAACACGGCGACATATGACCAGACCACTCGTGGCGACACCGGCCACGCCGAGACCGTCGAGATCACCTATGATCCTTCAGTCATCACCTACGGCAAACTGCTGCAGATTTACTTCTCCGTGGCGCACAACCCGACCCAGCTCAATTTCCAGGGGCCGGATCGCGGTACGCAATACCGCTCCACCATATTCGCCGTTAACGCCGAGCAGGCCGAGATCGCGCGCGACTATATCGACCAGTTGGATAAGGCCGGCAAATTCAGCGGGCCGATCGTAACGACGATAGAAGACTTCAAGGCCTTCTATCCCGCAGAGGCCTACCATCAGGATTTCCTGACGCTGAACCCGACCTGGCCCTACATCGTGCGCAACGACTTGCCCAAGATTGCGGCGCTGGCCGAGCTGTTCCCGGATAACTATCGACCCGACCCCGTCCTCGTAGGGGAGGCATTCGCGAGCTGACGCAGGTGTGACCTCAACGCCACGACCCGGCGGTGCCATGTTTTGGCCCCTCGATGGTCGGCTTGTGGCCGGATTGGGTGGCGAACGTCGTGTCGGCCGCGCGCAACTGGTGTTGCACATCTGCACCATCGGGCGGTCACGAAGGATCAGGCTTGGAACGGGCGGACGGGACTTCCGTTTTCCGCTTACCTGCTGGTCACAATGCTAAGGAGAACCGCGATGCGCAAGTCTCACAAGATCGTCCTGGCAACGCTCGCCATGGCCCTGACATCGGGCTCGGCCTTCGCCGCCGATCTGATTACCGTGCCGACGACAACCCCGGTGGAACTGCCCGTCTACGAGAATGCCGGCTTTGATTGGAACGGCTTCTATGCCGGCGTTTATGGTGGCATCCAGAATAGCCCCGCCGGTGACATGCAGTATGGCCTGGGCGCCATGGCTGGTGTGAATGCCCAGTTCGACTTCTACCTGCTGGGTGCCGAAGTTGGGGTGCAGGGCATTGCTGGTGGCAACACCAACACGAGCTACGGTCAGATTCTTGGTCGCGCCGGTCTCGTGGTCTCCGACAATGTCGTCGTCTACGCCGCTGGCGGCTACGGTATTGATCTGGGCGTGCCTGAGGAAAGTGACGTTCTGCTCGGTGGTGGTGTCGAGTTGGCTGTTACGGACAACGTCTCTGTTCGCGCACAGTACCTGCACGGGTTCCCGCTCAATGGGGACAATCCAAAGGATCAGTTCACGGTCGGCGCCGCTTTCCACTTCTGATCTCGCGATTCGACCGAAAACGGCCGAATCCAAACGAATCCCTAAAAATGGCCTCGCACTTGTTGCGGGGCCGTTTGCATTTCAGGCAACAATGTGGCAGCTTGCCGCTCCAAGGTCACATTTGGGCTGGCGTTCTGTCACAAAATAGAGCGCTGAACTCGTGGCTAACGCGTCAATTTGTATCAAATCGGGCCAATTCCCAGGCATCGAGTCAACACTCGGGTCGTTTTGGTCATGAAAACTTATCTGCGCTGCCTAATATGTGGTGGCGCGGGGTTGCCTCTTTTTCTCCCATGAGTCATTAGTCCGCTCGACTACGGTTAACTCTATGGGAGTGCAAGATATGTTTGTACGTTCTCTCTCGCTCGGCGTTGCTGCCGCTGCACTCATGGTTGGTGGCGCTCAGGCTGCTGACCTGATCATCCCGACCACCCCGCAGCCGATCTACCAGGCCGCTGGTTTTGGCTGGGAAGGCCTCTATGCTGGTATCC
>NZ_JAFKHD010000145.1 GCF_017307565.1 Devosia sp. | reverse complement strand
ATCCGGCAAGCGGTTTTTCTGGAGAGCGTTCGCTTGCCAGAAGTTGCCATTGCCACAGAATTGCCCGATGAAGCGATCTATGCGTGGTTCGACACGCGTCTGGTTTCGCAGACGCTGACCAACCTCATCAAAAATGCCGTGGAGGCATTCGAGGGGGTGGATATGAGTTCGGGCTGGCAGCCGGCCATCAAGGTTGAGGCGCATTACGAGGGCAATCACGCCCGTGTGTCGGTTTCCGACAATGGCAAAGGGTGGCCAAAGGAAAACCGGCAGCGGCTGCTGGAACCCTATATGACGACGCGGGAAAAGGGGACCGGTCTCGGCCTCGCCATTGTTGCCAGGATCATCGAGCAGCACGGTGGGATTGTCGAACTGGTCGATGCCGAGCCCGATGAACAGGGCAGGGTAGGCGCATGCGTGACGTTCACGCTACCCCTCCGCGCCCAGCAGAAGACAAATGAAAAGGACGATTCGGTCCAGGTCGAGCCCGAATTGCCCCAAGAGGAGGAGTCGCTGGTGCCAGCGATTGTCCAGAAGTAGATGGCTCTAGATATTCTCATCATCGACGACGAAGACGATATCCGCGACCTGATTGCCGGCATCCTCGAGGATGAAGGCTTTGAGGCGCGCCAGGCGCATGACGCGGATAGTGGTCTCAATGAGATCGCTCGTCGGCGGCCGAGTCTGGTATTCCTCGATATCTGGATGCAGGGATCGCGCCTCGACGGCCTGCAACTCCTGGACGTGTTCCAGAGCCAGCACCCGGACATGCCTGTGGTCATGATTTCGGGCCACGGCAATGTCGAGACCGCTGTCTCGGCCATTCGCCGCGGTGCATACGACTATATCGAAAAGCCCTTCAAGATTGACCGGCTGCTGCACGTGACGCAGCGAGCCATGGAGGCAACGCGGCTGCGCAACGAAGTCGCGGAACTCAAGGAGCGCTCGGCATCCAAGAGCGCCGATATGGTCGGTGGTTCGCCTTCGCTGCAGCAGGTGCGCGGCCTCATCGACAAGTCTGCACCGACCAATTCGCGCATCTTCATTGCGGGCCCGTCCGGCGCCGGCAAAGGCCTTGTGGCGCGACTTATCCATCAGCGCAGCCCGCGCAATGATGCGCCCTTCGTTGAGATCAACGCCTCGCTCTATGCGCCTGACGAAGTGTCTGTAGTGCTCTTCGGTCGTGAGGGCCGCGACAAATCCGGCCTGCTTCAGGTCGAGGTAGGTGCACTCGAACGTGCCCATGGCGGCACGCTCTATCTCTCGGAAGTCACTACCTTGCCCGCTCAGGTGCAAACCGCGCTGCTGCGGACCTTGGTGGAGAACCGGTTCAACCGTGTCGGCGGCGCTCAGGCCGTGCCGATCGACGTCCGTATCATTTCTTCAAGCTCGCAGAACGTCCCGGCACTGACGGATTCCGGCGAGTTCCGCTCCGACCTCTTCCATCGGCTGGCCATCGTCCCGGTGCAATTGGTTCCGCTCAAAGAGCGCCGTGAAGATATTCCGCCCCTGGTTGATGTCTTCATCGAGCAGGTCTGCCGCATGCACAATCTCCAGCGCATGAGCATCGGCGACGATGCCATCGCCGTGCTGCAGGCGCAGGATTGGCCGGGCAATGCGCGGCAGTTGCGCAACTCCATCGAGCGGCTGCTTATCCTCATGAAGGACCAGCAGCCGGAAAATGGTGTCATCACCGCCAGCATGCTGCCCTCAGACATTGGCGAAGTGCTGCCGACGGTCGGCGACACCGATGCGTCAGCGCACCTGATGAGTCTGCCTCTGCGCGATGCTCGCGAAGTTTTCGAACGTCAGTATCTGCTGGCGCAGATCGAGCGGTTTGGTGGCAATATCTCCAAGACGGCGGAGTTCGTGGGCATGGAGCGCAGCGCCCTGCATCGCAAGATCAAATCTTTGGGACTTTGATCGGATTGCGAAAATGGCGACAAGCCATGCATTCGCCGCGGGTAGGCAGCGGGGCCGATTTGTGGCATAGTTGATAATGCATGATAAATCCGGGGGATGGGGACTGGGCGGCAGTCTTCGAAGGCTCGGACGCAAGAAATTGCGGAAAACAGCGACAATAAATGCCGCGACAAGAGGCCTGAATGCCCAGCGAAAAGCAGCAAAACCTGCAAGACTCTTTCCTTAATCACGTTCGAAAGCAGAAGGTGCCGGTCACGATCTTTCTCGTGAACGGTGTCAAACTTCAGGGTGTGATTACCTGGTTCGACAATTTCTGCCTGCTGCTGCGCCGTGACGCGCAGTCGCAACTGGTCTATAAGCACGCAATCTCGACGATCATGCCGGGCGCGCCGATCCAGCTGTTCGATCCCGAGCAAAACAACGACCACGACTGACGGACCATATGGGCGATTTTGACGACGAGGACGGCCGCCTGCCAGGTGGCCCGAAACCCTATATCGATCGGCAGGAACAGCCGACACGTACGGGGCTCGTTTGTCCCGATGTTCGCGGAAAGTCGTCCTATCACAGCCTCGAGGCGCGTCAGGCCGAGTTTGAAGGCCTGGCCGACGCCATCAAGCTCGACGTGCTTTTCTCGGACATCGTAAAAGTTCGCGAGATCCGCCCGGCAACCTATATTGGTGCTGGCCATGTCGAGGCCCTTGCGGCCAAGGTGAAGGCCGAAGACATCGAGCTTCTCCTTGTCGATGCGGCTCTATCACCGATCCAGCAGCGCAATCTTGAACGCGAGACAGGCACCAAAGTGCTCGATCGCACCGCGCTGATCCTCGAAATTTTTGGCGAGCGCGCCGCTACGCGCGAAGGCGTGCTACAGGTCGAGCTTGCGCATCTCAATTATCAAAAGGGGCGTCTCGTGCGCTCCTGGACCCACCTTGAACGCCAGCGTGGCAGCGGCGGCATGGGGTTCATGGGCGGCCCGGGGGAAACCCAGATCGAAAGCGACCGCCGGCAGATCACCGAGCGCATCGTGCTGCTCGAAGATCGCCTGGAAAAGGTCAAAAAGACACGCGCCCAGCAACGACAACAGCGCACCCGCGCCGCCATTCCGGTTGTCGCTCTGGTCGGCTACACCAATGCCGGCAAGTCGACGCTTTTCAATCGCCTGACCGGGGCAGGGGTCTTCGCCGAAGACCTGCTTTTCGCCACGCTCGATACAACCATTCGCAAGATCGAGCTGCCGCATGGCCGTGAAGTAATGCTCAGTGACACGGTGGGCTTTGTTGCCGACCTGCCGCACGATCTCGTCGCCGCTTTCCGCGCTACGCTCGAAGAAGTCGTGGATGCCGACATAATCCTGCACGTCCGCGACATCGCCAATCCGGACCATGCTGCGCAGGCCCAGGAAGTGCTGATCGTCCTCGACGAGCTAGGCGTTTCCTCGGAAACCACGCCGATCATCGAGGTCTGGAACAAGATCGACTTGCTCGAAGAGCCTGGTCTCGCCATGGCGGCCGCCGCGCCCGTTGGCAAGGTTCTGGCGAGCCTGCCGGTTTCCGCCCATACAGGGCAGGGCATCGAAGACCTCCTGAACCTCATCGAACGTTCGCTCGGCGAGCAAAGCCGGACCTACCACGTGCACGTGCCGCACAGTGCTGGCGCGGACATCGGCTGGCTCCACAGCCATGCCGAGGTCATTTCCCGCGACGAGCCGACTGAGAAGGGGCAGGACTATGTTGTTCGGGTCGAACCGCGCCACAAAACCGCTTTTCTTGAGCGCTTCAACGGTCGTATCGCGCTCTCCGACCTCTAGGTCTTAACTGCCTTGTCGGCTGCCCGGATTTCGTTCCAGTAGCGGTCGAGCCGGTCTAAGCCGGCTTCGGCAGGTTCAATCCCTTCTTCGCGGCTTCGGGCCTCGACATAGTGGAAACGCCGCGTAAACTTTGCATTGGCGTCGCGCAGGGCGGCTTCGGCATCAACGCCGGCGTGACGCGCCAGGTTGGCAACGGCGAACAGAAGGTCTCCGATCTCTTCGTGAACCGCCTTGTTGTCGCCATTCCGATACGCCTCGGCGACCTCTGACGCTTCTTCCTCGACCTTGGCGAGCACCGCACCAAAATCGGGCCAGTCGAACCCGATCTTGGCAGCCTTCTTGGTCAGTTTTTCGGCGCGGGCTAGGGCAGGGAGCACCTGTGGGACGTCGTCGATTGCGGAGGTGACGACATCGCCACGCCGAGCGGCCTTGGCAGCCCGCTCCTGCGCCTTGATTGCTTCCCAGTTGACCTGGGCACCGGCAGCGTCATCGGCCGAGATGTCGCCGAACACATGTGGGTGGCGGCGGATCAGTTTCTCTGTAATGGCATAGATGACGTCGCCAATATCGAAATGGCCGGCTTCCTTGGCCATCTGAGCATGAAAAACCGGCTGCAGAAGCAAATCGCCGAGTTCCTCGCGCAGGTCGTGGAAGTCTTGGCGCTCGATGGCGTCGGCGACTTCGTAGGCTTCCTCGATCGTATAGTGCCGGATCGTCGAAAAGTCCTGTTCGAGGTCCCAGGGACAACCGCCGTTCGGATCGCGCAGCGCCGCCATGATTTCGATGAGGCGAGAAATGTCGCGAGAAGGCTGCATAGGCTGACATCCTGAGAATCGTTTCGGCACCATCATAGTGTGCCTGCGCCCACAATTGGCTCGCATGGTGGCCGGCCTGAACCGAAATCACTGCTGACAGCTTTTGGCTGTCATTGGCCTAGATCAGACCGCAGCACGACGAGGAGCAACCATGCGGGCAAGCCTGAGAGCCAAAGCCGTTTCCATCTGCAACGAGAAGATCGAAAAGAAGGGCGCAGGCGTTGGACTGTCCTTCTACGCGTTCTTCGCCAACAGGAACGATGACCCCGAATTGCTAATGGAAGCAGCGGAGTGGTGGATCAGGACACACGCGCTCGATCACTTCGAAAAGGCGACAAAAGTCCGAGACTTGATCCAGGCAGGGCTCTAAGGGATAGCGTCACGGTGGCACATACGCAATTCGCATAATATATATTATGGAACTATTTTGTGTAGAGATGCGCCGGAATCTCCGCCCTCAGGCTCACCTCGGCGTTACGACGCCGCATCCGGCTTGGACTTGGACACCCCACAACACCATATAAGGTTTGGACAAGCGCCGCTGTCCCTGTATCAACGCCGCGCGTCCAAGGACGCAGGTTTGATGTTCATAGAGCCGTGGAGACTACGATGTCAGTCCCGTCAGCAACCAAACGATTGACCATCCGCGATATCGGCCGCATGCGTCAGCGCGCCGAACCCATCGCTATGCTGACGGCGTATGATAGCGTCACGGCATCGCTCGTTGACAAATCCGGCATCGACATCATCCTCGTTGGCGACAGCCTGGGCAATGTCGTGCTGGGCTACGACACCACGCTCAAAGTCAGCCTGGACGACATGATCCGTCATTCGGCGGCGGTTGCGCGCAGCACCGAGCATGCGCTGCTGGTTTGTGACATGCCGTTCGGCACGACGACCGATCCAGAGACGGCATTGCGTAGCGCTGTGGAGGTTCTCCAGCAGACTGGCGTACAGGCGGTCAAGATCGAAGGCGGTCTCCCAATGGCGCCGGTAGTCAGACGGCTAACCGAATATGGCATTCCCGTCGTTGCGCATATTGGGTTGATGCCGCAATCGGTGCACCAGTTGGGCGGTTACTACACCCATGGCAAGGCGGCCGAATCTGCCGAGCGGCTGACCCACGAAGCGCGCGTTCTCGAAGCGGCCGGTGCCTTCGCCATCGTGCTCGAGTGCGTTGTGCCCGAGGTTGCGAATGCGATCACGGCGGAGTTGACGATTCCGACTATCGGCATCGGGTCCGGTGCCGGCTGCGCCGGTCAGGTACTGGTGATCAACGACCTTATCGGGCTGAACACCCGCCCTGCCCCCAGCTTTGCCAGGCCAAGGGCTGACGCAGCTGGGCTCGTCCGCGCGGCAGTCGCCGACTATGTTGCCGAGACCAAGGGCTCGGCCTTGCAGACCAAAGCAGGAGCGGCCTGAAGGCCGCTTC
>NZ_JAFKHD010000144.1 GCF_017307565.1 Devosia sp. | reverse complement strand
GGCGAGCAGGAGCGGGTTTTGTCCGACACCGCCACCCAGAACGACGAGGCCCGGTTCGAGCACGCCCACCACACCCGACAGCAACCGGCCGACGTCGGCGGCGTGGCGGAACACCCAGGACCGCGCGGTTTCCGAGCCGCCCTCGGCCATTTCAAACAGCTCGCGCGCCGAGAGCGGCGCCGGGCCCTCCCCTTCGGGCCAGGCGGCGGCGCAGCGTTCGATGAGGGCGTCGGAGCCCAGATAGTGCTCGAGCCCTTCGCGTTCGGGCACGACGCTGGCCGACCAGGGGAAGGGCAGGCGGCCCACTTCGCCGGAAGCGCCATTGACGCCCCGGAAGAGCTGTCCGTTGATGACGATGCCCAGGCCGATACGCACGCCAACCTGCACGAAGGCGAAAGTCGCCCGGTTGCGACCGGCGCCGTGCCGCCATTCACCGAGAGCCGCGCAGTTGACGTTGTTTTCGATGATGACGGGCACATCGAAATGCGAGCGCAGCCCAACCAGAACGGCTTCGGGCGGACGGCGCTTGTTGAGATGGAGCGGGCTGGTCGCGACCACGCGCGGCACGGCCACGGCTATGGAGCGCAGCACCGACTGGCGCTGGCCGACGGCGGAAATTGCCGAGCGCACCACATCGAGAATGGTCGCCGAAATGGTTTCGGTGCTCGCATTCTGCCCGCGCGCCACCTTGGATTCGACGCTGGCCAGTTGCTGACCATCGAGAGTATGCGCCACTGCCCGGATTTGGGCGGCACCCACGTCGACGCCGATGGCGTAGCCAGCCTGGGGGCCCAGTCCGTAGACGAGCGCCGTGCGGCCCATCGCGCCCTTGTGCGATCCGGTCGATTGCACCAGGCCCAGGGCGCTGAGCTCGGCAATGGCCGCCGACATGGTCGGTTTGGACAGGTTCAGCGAGTCGCCCAGTTGCGGCCGGGTCACCTCGCCTCGCAGGGCCAGGAGGCGCAGTACCGATCTGGAGCTTTCCATCAGGCTGGGGGTGTCGGCGGGGATCATCATCGGGTCGGGCGTCCGGAGCGGAGTAGATGAAGCATATGAGCACTCAATCAGAAAACCGGGCCACAGCAATGACTTCCAGCGAAGCCGTGCGCCTTCTTCACGATATTTACGGGCTGGACGGATCGGCCGACCGGCTGCCCAGCGAGGTTGACGATACTTTCCGGATCGCCGCCGTCGATGGCAAGCGCTACACGCTCAAGGTTGCCGCCGTCAATGAGCGCGGCGACGTGCTCGGTTTCCAGACCGAGGCCTTGCGTCACCTTGAGCGCAGGGTGCCGCAACTGCCGGTCCCTCGCGTGCGGCCAACGCGGGATGGCGCTGCCATGATCGAGGTTCAGGTGGGCGGCCAAGCACGCTATGTCCGCCTTTTGAGCTGGCTCGACGGGGTGCCGATGCATGCAAGCGCGGGGTCGCCGGCGCAGTCGCATGCGCTCGGTCGGGCACTGGGCATGCTGGATCGTGGCCTTGCTGACTACCGGCCCGTAGTTCCTGATTTCGAGCTGGTTTGGGATATCACCCATTCCGAACGGGTTGCGGGGTGGACCGAGGCGATAGGCGATGCAGGCTTGCGGGCTTTGACCGACGAGGCCTTTGCAGAGGCCAGGCTATCACCGGCGTTGGAGGCGCGCCTGCCGCGCCAGGTGATCCACAATGACATCAACCCGCACAATGTGATCGTGGACGGTGGCGATGCGGACCGAATTGCCGGGATCATCGACTTCGGCGATCTGGTCGAAGCAACGCGCATCAATGACCTCGCGATCGCGCTCTCATACCAGGTGGGCCATGAGGCTGGTTTTGGACATGCCGCTGCAATGATCGCTGGGTATCGGGGCGAGGTTGCTTTGACATCGGACGAGTGCATCGCACTGCGCCCGCGCCTTCTTGCCCGCCTGGCCATGACCATCGCGATTACCACGCGGCGCGCGGCGGATGATCCAGGCCATGCAAATTACATCCTGCGTAATCGCCCGGCCTCCATTGCCGGCCTCGAGCGCCTGTCGGCGCTGCCGTCGCAGGGCTGGGCCACTATTCTCGAAGGGAAACTGCCATGAACGACAAGGCCATGATCAACGCTTTCGGTCGCGAAGATTTCTCTCGCCTTTCGGTGCAGGAACAGGCGCTGGTGGCGCGGCGGGAGCGGGTGCTTGGTCCCGCCTACCGGCTCTTTTATGAGCGGCCGGTGGAATTCGTGCGCGGCGAGGGGACCTGGCTCTTTGATCGCGATGGCGAAGCCTATCTCGACGCCTACAACAATGTTGCTTCGGTGGGGCATGCCAATCCCCGTGTCGTGGCGGCGATGGCCGAGCAGGCTGCCCGGCTCAATACCCATACGCGCTACCTCAATGAAGGTTTGCTCGACTATGCCGAGCGGCTCGTTGCCACCATGCCCGAACCGCTGAGCCAGGTGATGTTCACCTGTACCGGCAGCGAAGCCAATGACCTGGCATTGCGGGTGGCACGGGCGCGGACGGGGGGAACGGGCGTTATCGTCACTTCGCTCGCCTATCATGGCGTCACGGATGCAGTGGCCGCCTATTCGCCCTCGCTGGGCGCTGCCTCGCCACTCGGCGCACATGTCCGCACCGTTCCTGCGCCGGACGGCTATCGGCAGACCGGCGATATCGGCGCGCGCTTTGCGGCCGATGTGCGCGCTGCCATTGCCGACTTGCAGCGCCATGGCGTGCGGCCGGCGATGCTGATCGTCGATACGATCTTTTCGAGCGACGGCGTTTTTGCCGATCCTCCCGGCTTTCTCGCCGAGGCCGCAGCGGCAATCCGTGAGGCCGGCGGTCTCTTCGTTGCCGACGAGGTACAGCCCGGTTTTGGTCGGACCGGCGAGACTTTTTGGGGTTTTGACCGTCATGGCATCGTGCCGGACCTGGTGACCATGGGCAAACCCATGGGCAATGGCTACCCCATTGCAGCTCTGGTCGGTCGCCCCGATGTTCTGGCGCCCTTTGGCGAGAACATCCGCTATTTCAACACGTTCGGCGGCACGCCTGTCGCGATTGCGGCGGCCAGTGCCGTCTTCGACGAGATCGAAGACCGGGGACTGATGGCTTCGGCGAAGATGGTGGGGCAGTCTCTGCGCGACGGGATAGCCGCGATCGGCAATCCTGCCATTGGCGAGGTGAGGGGGGCAGGTCTCTTCATCGGGGTCGAGATTGTCGGTCCCGATGGCGCGCCTGATGCAGCGCTGACCAGTCGTATAGTCAACGGCATGCGGGAGCGCCGCGTGCTGATCAGCGCGTCTGGCCCCGCGGCGAATGTCCTCAAGATACGGCCGCCCATGGTGTTCGACATGAACAATGCCGAGTTCTTCGTCACGGTGCTGGCTCAGGTTCTCTGGGAGAAGGCATGATGCCGAGTCACGTTCCGGCTACCAACCATCAAGCCCACACAAAACTTACCGGCCTAGCGATCATCGCATCGGCCACTGCTGAAAGGATCGACACATGGCAGGTGTAACCATAGCCAATGTGGTCAAGCACTATGGGCCGCTTGAAATTCTCAAGTCGGTTTCGATCGACATCGCCGACGGTGAATTCGTCGTGCTGGTTGGTCCTTCCGGCTGCGGCAAGTCCACTCTGCTGCGTATGCTGGCAGGGCTCGAGACCATTACCGGTGGCGAGATTTTTATCGGCGATCGCCTCGTCAATGATCTGCCGCCCAAGGATCGCGATATCGCCATGGTGTTCCAGAGCTACGCGCTCTATCCGCACATGACGGTCGCCGACAACATGGCGTTTTCGCTAAAACTCAAGAAGGTCGAGAAGTCGGCGCGCGACAGCAAGATCAAGGCGGCAGCCGATATTTTGGGATTGACCGCCCTGCTCGACCGCTACCCCCGGCAGCTCTCCGGTGGCCAGCGCCAGCGCGTAGCAATGGGACGGGCCATTGTGCGTGATCCGCAGGTGTTCCTGTTCGACGAACCGCTCAGCAATCTCGATGCCAAGCTGCGCGTGCAGGTGCGGTCTGAAATCAAGGAAATGCATCAGCGTCTGGGCACCACCACGATCTATGTGACGCACGATCAGATCGAGGCAATGACGATGGCTGATAAAATCGTGGTGATGCGCGAAGGCCATATCGAGCAGATCGGAACGCCGCTCGATCTCTATGATCGGCCGGCCAACATGTTCGTGGCCGGGTTTATCGGTTCGCCGGCGATGAATTTCCTCTACGGTTCGCCGGAGGGTGCAGGGTTTGACCTCGGCAACGGGCTGTCGCTGCCGTTTGCCGCAGCGGCTTCGACGCGTACCCTGGGCATCCGGCCCGAACATGTGCGGATCGACCCCAATGGCATTCCCGCGATTGTCAGCCTGATCGAGCCGACGGGCGCGGAAACTCAGGTGGTGTTTCGACTTGGCGACCAGACGCTGACGGCTGCCCTGCGCGAACGCGTCGCCGTTCGCCCCGGCGACAAGCTCAATATCGCGCTCGATGTCGATCAGTTGCATCAGTTCGACAGAAACCAGCAGCGCGTCGGCTAGCGTCGCGAGGGCCTACTGCGTTCGTCATTCAGTTGGGTCGGCATCAAAACGGCCGGCCCAACTGGTTGGATGGCGTGGATAGACGCAACAATCCTCCCGTTTGGGCACAGGCAATGGATTGATATCGCGCCATTTTGATGGTGCAATAGGCCATGTTTCCAAACCGCGTCGTTCTACAGCACGGCTATCCTGGGACGACGTAGCTGATGTTTGCCTACATTCTTAATCGACTCGGCATGATGGTCGTGACCCTTTGGGCGATCATTACGCTGACGTTTTTCCTCATGCATGCCGTGCCGGGCGGGCCATTCGTCTCCGAACGTATGCTGGCGCCTGAGATCGCGGCGGCGCTCAATGCCAAATATGGGCTGAACCTGCCGATCTGGGAGCAGTATCTCAACTATCTCGGACGGATCATCAGTTTCGATCTAGGGCCATCGTTCAAGTATCCGGGCGTGTCGATCAATTCGATGATCGCGGCGGGCTTGCCGGTGACGCTGCGGACGGGGCTCTTGGCCGTGATCTGCGTCGTGGCGCTTGGCGTGCCGCTGGGGGTTATTGCGGCGCTCAATCGCAATCGCTGGCCGGATACGACAGTGATGTTTGTTGCAACACTTGGCGTGGCCATTCCGAGCTATGTGATCGCGACGGTTTCCATCTACTTTTTTGCGTTGCGTCTGGGCTGGGTGCCGACCTTTGGGCTTGATGACTGGCGCGGTTATTTCCTGCCGGTCTTTGCTCTGTCGGGGTTCTGGATTTCCTTTGTTTCGCGGCTGACGCGCTCGTCGCTGCTGGAGACGCTGGAGCAGGATTATATGACCACGGCGCGGGCCAAGGGACTGCGCAAGGGGCAGGTGCTCTTCAAGCATGGGCTGCGCAATTCGCTGCTGCCCGTGGTGACGGTGCTGGGACCCGTGGTCGCGAACCTGATCACCGGGTCCTTTGTCATCGAGCAGATTTTTGCGCTGCCGGGGATCGGGCGGCAGTTCGTGCTCTCGATCACCAATCGCGACTATACCGCCATCATGGGCATCACGATCTTCTATGCCGCCATCCTGATGGTGATGATTCTCATCGTCGATCTGCTCTACATGTGGCTCGATCCGCGCATCAAATTGACCAAGGCTGCCGCATGACCGATATTTCACCGGAAATGTGGGCCAAGGTTCCGGCCGAGGCCAAGGAGGCGCCGGTTCCGCCGCCCGCGCCGACCTATGGGCAGGAAGTGCGCCGCCGGCTCTGGGCCAACAAGCCGGCCGTGATCAGCATTGTCTTTATCATCGGGCTGGTGATCGCAGCGTTCTTCGGGCCGTATCTGTCCACGCACACCTATTACAAGCAGGACCTGAAGCTCGCGAATATTCCGCCGTTTTTTGAGACCTATGCGGTGACGGATGGGGCGGGGGAGACGACGCGGTTCTTCCTCAACGCCTCGAACTTCAACCTCTACGAGGTGGATACCGAGGGG
>NZ_JAFKHD010000143.1 GCF_017307565.1 Devosia sp. | reverse complement strand
CCAGCGTGCATCCGACGCTGCGCGAGCTGGTCACCATCCTGAAGGGCCGCTCCGGCGTGGACATCAACGCCGCCAACCCGTTCCTGGAGGCCATGGTGGCCACCGCGGTGAAGTTGCAGCGCGTGCGCGCCTCCTCCGCCGTGTTTGCCGGCAAGCACGGCTTCAGCCGAAGCCAGGTAGTGCGGACCCCAGTGGTCGATGATGGCGGTCAGCTGGGTTTCCGGAGCAAAGGCCGACATGTCGGCGCCCTGGCCGAAACCGCCGATGATGCCGCGCTCGGCGGCAACCTGCAGGGCAGCCGGGCCGTCGGTGTGCTGGGCAATGATATCGATGCCCTGATCGATCATGGCGCGAGCCGCGTCAGCTTCCTTGGCCGGATCGTTCCAGGTCGAGATATAGACCGGCTTGATCGTGAACTCGGGATTGACCTTGCGCGCAGCGAGCACGAACGAGTTGATGCCCATGACCACTTCCGGGATCGGGAAGGAACCGATGTAACCGGCCTTGGCAGTCTTGGACATGTGGCCCGCGACGGTGCCGCAAACAGCACGGCCTTCGTAGAAGCGAGCGTTATAGAGGCCGATATTCGGGCCGCTCATATAGCCGGTGGCGTGCTCGAAGGCGATGTCGGGGAACTGTGCCGCAACCTTGACCACAGAGTCGCCGAAGCCGAAGCTGGTTGCGAAAATCAGCTGGCAGCCCTGCTGAGCCAGTTCACGCAGAACGCGTTCGCAGTCCGGACCTTCCGGCACGTTCTCGACGAAGATGGTCTCGACCTTGTCGCCGAGCTTTTCTTCGACGTAGAGGCGGCCCTGATTATGGGCATAGTTGTAGCCGTTGTCATTGATCGAACCGACATAGATGAAGCCGATCTTGATCTTCTCGAGCTGCGCAAAAGCGCGCGAACCCAAGAGCGGCAGCGCTAATGCAGCACCGCCAACCTTAACGAATGTACGACGCGAAAGTGTCATATGATGTTTCTCCTGACTGACGTTCCTCGATTGAGACGCTCGTTCCAGTGTCGTCTCAATTAGCGGGCAAGAACGGCTTGCCAAGGCAAGCCGGTGCATTCGTTGACGCATCGCGGCGGAGCGAAATCAGCACCAGTACCGCGACGGTTGCGATATAGGGCAAGGCGGCCCAGAGTTCGGACGGCACCGCGCTAAGCGGCCCGCTGCCGGCCTTCGCATAAAGCTCCATGGTCATCACCAGACCAAAGAGATAGGCCCCGCCGAGCAGGCGGAACGGTTTCCACGAGGCGAAAACAACGAGCGCCACGGCGATCCAACCGCGGCCAGCCGTCATGCGTTCGGCCCATTGCGGGGTCAGCAGCAGCGGGAAACAGGCCCCGGCAATGCCGGCCATGGCGCCACCGAACATCACGGCCATATAGCGTACCCCGATCACGGAATAGCCGATGGAATGCGCGGATTGGTCATTCTCGCCCACGGCGCGCAGGATCAGGCCGGCCCGCGTCTTGTGCAGGAAATACCAGATAGCCACGACCATGATGAAGGAGAAATAGACCGGAAAGGAATAGCCGAAGATCACGCGTGCAATCGGATGCGCCGACAGATCAGATGGAAACAGCGGCTGCATCAGGCTGACCGGCCGCGCCGAATAGGACGAGCCCGCCAGCGCCGAAAAACCGGTGCCGAAGATAGTGAGCGCAAGGCCAGTCGCCGTCTGATTGGCCGAAAGCGACAGCGTGAGAAAACCGAAGATCAGCGAAGCGGCCATGCCCGCTGCCGCGCCGCATAGTAGCGCCAGATAGGGATTGCCGGTGTGGAACTGCACAACGAAGCCGGCAATGGCCCCGATCAGCATCATGCCTTCGACACCCAGATTGAGCACACCAGAGCGCTCAACCACGAGTTCTCCCAGCGCGGCAATCAGGATGGGCGTCGAAGCGCCCACCACGGTGATGATAATGGCGAGCGTCAGTTCCATTATGCAGCTCCCACCGATGGCTGCGGCGAAACGCGGCGCAGCCGATATTTGATCAGAATGTCCCCGGCCAGGAGGAAGAACAGCATCATGGCCTGGAAAATGCCGGTCGCCGCATTGGGCAGGCCGATCGTGGTCTGCGCCACCTCGCCACCCACAAACGTGATGGCAAGCACGATACCCGCAAGGATCACACCGAGCGGATTGAGCCGACCCAGGAACGCCACGATGATGGCCGTAAACCCGTAATTGGTCGGAAAGCCCGGCACCATGCGCTGGAACGGCCCTGCCACTTCAAGCACCCCGGCAAGCCCCGCCAAACCACCGCTGACCAGCATGGCCAGCCAGATCGTCTTGTTCTCGGAAAACCCGCCATAGCGCGCCGCATGCGGCGCGGCGCCAACGACGCGCATCCGATAGCCGAAGACCGAGCGTGTCATGATGAACCAGGCGATCAACCCGACGATGATGGCAATCGGCACACCCAGATGCACGATGGTGCCGGGAATGATCGTGGGAAGCCGGGCAGCTTCCGAAAAGAGCCGCGTCTGCGGAAAGCCCATGCCCATCGGGTCCTTCCACGGCGCGCGGATGAGATAGTAAATCAGCTGCACCGAGGCATAGGTGAGCATCAGGCTCGTCAGGATTTCGTTGACGTTGAGCTTGGTGCGAAGGAATGCAGGAATGGCGGCATAGGCCATGCCACCCAGAATGCCCGCCAGCACCATCAGCGGCAGAACCCACCAGCCGGTCATGCCATAGGTCAGGAGCGCAATGCCGGTGCCGGCCAAGCCGCCCATCACATACTGCCCCTCAGCACCGATGTTCCAGACATTGGCGCGATAGGCGATGGAGAGGCCCGTACCGATAATGATCAGAGGCGCCGCCTTGATGCCAAGGTCCTGCCACTTATAGGGATTGGTCAGCGGGGTCAGGAAAATCTCGCGCACCGCCCCGATGCCGTTGTAGCCAATCAGCGAGAACACCACGGCGCCCAGCACCATGGTGAGCAGCACAGCGGCAAACGGGGTTGCATAGCTCATCAGCCGCGAGGGTTCGCGGCGCTTCTCAAGCCGGAATTGCATCGGTGCCCTCCGTCGCGCCGTGAACGCCGCCCATGAGGAGGCCGATCTCTTCCACGTTGAATTCCTTCACCGGCCGCGCCTCGCTGAGACGCCCCATATTGATCACCGCCAGCGTGTCGCAAAGCGCCCGCAGTTCATCAAGGTCCTGGCTGATCACGACGATTGCCGAACCAGCCATCGACAGGTCCACCAGCGCCTGATGGATCGCCGCCGCCGCCCCCGCATCGACGCCCCATGTCGGCTGGCTCACCACCAGCACGCTCGGCTTCTGCAGGGTTTCCCGGCCCATAATGTATTTCTGCAGGTTCCCGCCAGAAAGCGAACCGGCCGTCGAAGCCGGCCCCAGCGCCTTGACGGCGAAATCGGCGATCACCCTGCCGGTATAAGTCTTTGCTGCGCCTGAATTGATCAGGCCCATCATCACCATGCCGAGCCGGTCGCGCGCCGTCAGCACGGAATTGTCCGAAAGCGTGAAGTCACCAACCGCAGCGTGTCCATTGCGCTCTTCCGGCACGGCGCAAAGCCCCTGACGGCGGCGCTCAGTCGTGTTCAGCAGGCCGATGCCAAGCCCATCGATGGTAATGGCCTCGCTATCGTCGCCGATCAACTCGCCGGAAAGCGCATCGAGCAGCGCATTCTGCCCATTGCCCGCCACACCTGCGATGCCGAGAATCTCCCCAGCCCGCACGGTGAAACTGACATTGTCGACCGGCACATCAAAATGCCCGGTCTTGCCGGTCGAGAGACGATTGACCACCAGCTTGGGCGGCCCAAACGTCCGGCCCGCAGCCTTGACGATATCCTTGAGCCCAGTGCCGATCATCTTCTCGGCCATGGAGCGGCTGGTCTCCTGCCTGGGATCGCAGGTATCGACGAGTTTCCCCGCGCGCAAAATGGTCGCCGTGTCGCACAGCGCTTTGATTTCATGCAGCTTGTGCGAAATGTAGAGGATCGAACAACCTTCGGCCGCCAGCTTGCGCAAGACCGTAAAGAGCTGGTCCACTTCCTGCGGCGTCAGCACCGAGGTCGGCTCGTCCATGATCAGCAGCTGCGGATTAAGCAGCAGGGCGCGGACGATTTCGATGCGCTGCCGCTCGCCCACCGATAGCGTCGCCACAGTCCGATGCGGATCCAGCGCCAGACCATAGGTCTCCATGACCCCGCGAATACGGCTTTCGAGTTCGCGTGAGGGGATTTTCGCGTCCATGCCCAGCGCGATGTTCTCGAGCACGGTCAGCGCCTCGAACAGCGAAAAATGCTGGAACACCATGCCGATGCCGAGCTTTCGCGCAGCCTTGGGATTGGCAACCATGACTGGCTCGTCGTTCCAGCGGATTTCGCCGGCGTCAGGCTGCATGATGCCGTAGATCATTTTGACGAGGGTGGACTTGCCGGCGCCGTTTTCGCCCAGAAGCGCGTGAATTTCACCCGGCTTCACTGCGAATGACACATGGTCATTGGCCAGAACCCCGGGGAATTGCTTGGTAATGCCGGTTAGTTCGAGCCGATTGGGCATATCAGAGTCCACTCGCCACCCCCTGTTTCCCGGGGGTGGGCGTGCGCCCGTTCGATGCTTCCCGTCCCCCAATCTGGACCATAACTTCAGCCGCCGCTAGTACCGCAATAACCGATGGTCGTTTATCCCCAAGCCCTTGCGCGCCGATCGGCAGAACCAATCGCGGCAAAAGTGCCTTGTCGCCCCCCTGCTCCACGAACCAGCTGGCGAACTTGGCACGCTTCGTCTTTGACCCAACCATACCGACATAGGGGCTGTCGAGACGGTTAAGCGCCTCGGCGGCAATAAGAAAGTCGAGCGCGTGATCATGGGTCATGATCACGAAGGCGCTTCCCCTGGGCGCCGACCGCACCACGGCCTCGGGCACGGCCACGCGGCGATGGGCAATCCCAGGCGGCAACTGGTCGAGCTCTTCCTGCCGCGTATCGATGACTTCCATCCGCACCGGCAGCAGCGCCAGCATCTGCGCCAGCACTCGCCCCACATGCCCCGCACCAAACACATAGACCTGCGGCGTCGACGCGATCTCCGCGTCGAGCCGCGCGGCATAGTCTCGGCGAATGACGGCATCGGCGTAGCGCAGCTCGACCTTCACCCGACCGCCGCAGCATTGCCCGATCTCGGGCCCCAGCGGCACATCCATGGCCTCTTCGGCCCGCCCCTCGGCAATCAGCCGCCGCGCGTGGTCGATGACCATATATTCCAGAGCCCCTCCCCCAATGGTGCCGAAGATCGCCCCCAGCGCCACCAGCATGAACGTGCCCTCCTCCCGCGGCGATGAGCCCCGGACGGATGTCAGTTCACAGGCAATGACATCGGAATTTGCAGCAAGGAAGGTTTCGAGAGTGGCGGAGGTGGTCATAGTTTCGACACCTCGCTGGCAGTGTTCACCCCCTCCCAGCCTTCCCCATCGAGGGGGAGGTGCAGGACGGTGGCCGGAACTGGATCGTGCCAAAAACTCGACGTGGCACCTCCCCCTTGATGGGGAAGGCTGGGAGGGGGTGGGGCCACAACCACCGTTCTCACCCCCGCGCCTCCTTCTTCAGCCGCTCGACACCCATCAACACCCGCTCCGGCGTCACCGGCATATCGAGCTGCGGCGCGATCTTGTAATCCGCCACTGACGCCACCGCCATGCTCAGCGCCTCGACCACCGAATAGCCCAGCACCAGCGGCGGCTCGCCCACAGCCTTGGAGCGGCCGACCGCCAGCTCCTTGTTGACGCTCCACTCGGCCAGCCGAACATTGAAGATCGGCGGCACATCGCTCGCCAGAGGGATTTTATAGGTGGACGGCGCATGCGTGCGCAGTTGGCCCTTCTGATCCCACCACAATTCCTCGGTGGTGAGCCAACCCATGCCCTGCACAAAGCCACCCTCGACCTGACCGATATCAATCGCCGGATTGAGCGAACGGCCGACATCTTCGAGCACA
>NZ_JAFKHD010000142.1 GCF_017307565.1 Devosia sp. | reverse complement strand
TAGGCCTGGTCGAAGAGGCCGACGAAGGCGAGCGTCACGACGAGAGTGACGAGGATGGGGTCGCGGGTGAAGGCGGCCCAGCCTTCTGACATCTGCGCGAAGTAGTTTTGCGGGGCGAGGTCGGTCTTTGGGGGCACTGTGGCGGTAGCGCGCATGCCGATGGTCAGGGCAAGGGCCGAGACGATGAAGGCGACGGCGTTGGCGAGGAGAGCGGGGCCGGAGCCGAGGAGGGCGATGAGCATGCCGGCGCCAGCGGCGCCAAGCGTGCCGGCAAGGCGATCGCTGGTGCCGAGAATGCCGGTGACGCGCTCGAGGGACAGGCCGCCGGTTTCGGCGACAACGGGAACCAGTGCCTGCTTGGCGGCGTCGGATGGGGCTCGAAGAACGCCGAGGAGGGCAACGGCGGGCAGGAGCAGCCAGAAGGACAGGATGCCGGACCAATAGAGCAGGGGAATGATGCTGACGGCGGCGGCCGAAAGCCAATCGCAAGCGATGGCGATCCGCCTTGCGCCGAGGCGATCGATGAAGGGGCCGCTCAGTGCCTTGGTCAGCACGTAGGGCAGCATTTCGGCAAGGCCTGCGAGGCCGGTCAGGACCGGACTATTGGTGGTTGAGAGCACCAGCCAGGGGATGGCGATGGCAGAAAGGCGCGTGCCGCCGATGGAACCAACTGTGGCGATAGCCAGCGCTACCAAGGGCGTCTGCTGCTTCATGCGTCCACTTCCGGCTACGGGAATGCTGGACGGGAGATTGCGCTGGGCGGAATGCCTTGTCGAGGGCGTGACAGGGGCATTCCGTCCAGCGGTAAGTGGCTGGTGCCGTTCAGTTCAGCGACTGGAAGGTGCCGTCGAGGCCGAACCAGCAGTTGAAGAAGGTGGTGTTGCCGTCGCGGTCGAAATTGCCCTGGGTGACGTAACGATCGCCGGACTTGAAGGCCATGTTGACGGTGATGTCCTGCGGGCGGACGCTGTATTCGGCCGAGGCCTCGCCGGCGCAGAAGCGCGGCATCTGGCTGGTATCGAGCTGCGAGGGTGCGGCGCTCGACGTGTCGGGAGCCTGGGGGCGTGGCCGGGGCGCGGAGGGCGCGGACTTTGCGGCGCTTTCGACATAGAGGGTCAGGTCGTAGTTCGCCGTTTCGCCGCGACGGGCGGCGTTGCGCATCAGATAGACTTCGACAATGTAGTTGCCGCTAGATGGCACGACGAAGGACGTGCCGTTACCCGAAATTGAGCCGTTATAGAGGGCTTCGCTCGCGCCTGGGGCGGTGATGTTGAAGTAGCTGCTGGTATTGTCGGTATCGAGCTGGACATCCATGGTCTGGCCCGCGGATACGCCGATGCTGTAGCGCACGCTTTGATCGCCGGTGATCTTGCCCTCGATGGTCGTGCCGGACGTGCCGCGCTGGAAGTGGACCGTCTCGGTGCGCGTGGACTGCGCGACGGCGGGTGTCAGAACCGAGCCGGCCAGCAGCAGTGCCAGCATGACCGGTTTCATCATTGTTCGCATTTGTAGCTCCTTGGACGCATTGGAAACCCGATGTGGAAGCATAGTGATGAGAGTTCGGACAGATGGGAGATACTGGTCGATCTCCGCAAAGGCGGGCGGTATGCAAAAAACGATTGCAGCCACCGCGATTGAAAACGCTATTTGTGGCAAAGGATTGAAATAGTTGGCGCGAGGCTTGTCTACGGCCACTTTCAAAATCCCCCCGGTCATGAGAAGCTTGCTGCATGAGACCGCTTCGATATTCCATCAATGTCTCGCTCGACGGATGCTGTGACCATCAGTCGATGATCCCGGATGAAGAGCTTCATCGCCGGGCCGCGGAATTCATTGCGCGGGCGGACGCGCTGATCTTCGGGCGCATTACCTATCAACTGATGGAAGCCGGGTGGCGGCCGCTCGTTGAGAGTGGAACGCGGCCCGATTGGGTGGCGGACTGGATGATACCGTTTGCCGAAACCATTCATGCCGCCAAGAAATATGTGGTGTCCGATACGCTCGAAACGGTGGACTGGAACGCGGAACTGGTGCGCGTGAAAGACATCGAAACGACCGTCCGGGGGCTGCGGGAGCAATCGGGTGAAGGCCTTGCCACAGGCGGCGTGATGTTGCCGCAGAAACTGGCGGAGCTGGGGCTCATCGACGAATATGAATTCGTCATGCATCCCCGGATCGTGGGCCATGGGCGGACGCTCTTTACCGGGCTCTCGAAGCCGCTCGACCTTACGCTGGTCGACCGGCTGGAATATGGCTCGGGCGCGGTGGCGATGCGCTATGTGCCCAAGCGCTGAGGCGCTTCGGGCGGTGGCGACAAGAAGACGTGTCGTGTTTGACAGCTCCGTTCAGCCCTTCTATCACCGGGGCAAATGATCTCATTGCCTGGGAGGGGCGGGAGAATCTGTCCGCGTTCTGCGGCAGGAGATGACTCGCCTTGGCAAACGAAGAAACCCGATCCCAAACCGACCAGAACAATGTTCGGGAAGGCGAAGCGCGCAGCGGCGGACCGCTTGGCGACAGCATGCGGGAACTGGTCGAAGCCTGGCAGGAAAGCGGCGCCTGGCTGCGCGGTGTGCGGGCTGAAAACTGGATCATTCTCGGGCTGATCGTGACGCTACTGGCCCTCTGGGAGTGGGTGGCCGGGCAACATCCAGAGGCGATCTTTCCCTCGCTCGGCGAGACGCTCAACGCCTTTTTCAAGATGCTGCAGGACCCGCGCCGCGACTATTTCAATGCCATTGGCGGCACGATGCAGGTCTATTTCTCAGGGCTCGGGCTGGCCGTGGTGCTGGGCTGGAGCGCGGCGGCGCTGATGGGGCGGTTGCCGCTCCTCGGGCGGGTGATGAAGGTCATTCTCGACTTTTTCGCCAATATTCCGATCATCGCCTTCATGCCGCTCTTCGTGGCCATGCTTGGGCTGGGACCACAGGCGAAGATCGTCGTGGTGCTGCTCGCTGCGTTCATCGTCGTTACGACGAGCGCGCAGGCCGCGTTCGAGGGCGTGGGCCGGGCCGACGAGGAAGCGGCGATGGGGCTTGGGGCCTCGAAGCTGCAGGCGCAGTTGCGGGTGGTCTGGCCGCAGGTATTGCCACAGATGCTCGCCGGGCTCCGGCTGGGTGCGGCGCAGGCGCTGACGGCGTGTATCATCGCCGAGATTTATACTGCCATGACGGGGCTGGGCGGGCTGCTGGCCGGCTATGGCGCCTCGTTCAACATGCCTCGTTACTTCGTCACCGTGCTGACTGCGCTTGCCATTGGCAGCGCGACGGCGGCGGTGTTGCGGCGCCTCGAGCGCCGGTTTGCCATTCCCTGAACGCGCCTCTTTGGAGTTACCCATGAAGATCATCCAGATTGCCCTTGCCCTGGTGCTGGCGGCGCCTGCGGGTTTCCTCGCGGCGGCGCCGGTTGCAGCCGAGCCGTTCCGCATCATCGTGACGTCGACGGAAGTGCCGCTGGTGCCCAATTCGGTGCTGCAGCTGGCGCTGAGCGAAGGCTATTTCGAGCGCGCCGGGGTCGAGGTCGAGCTGGTGCCGGCGGCGCAGACGCCGATGGCAATCACCGCGCTGCTGACGGGCGGCGGCGAAATGGCCAATATTTCGGTCGAAGCGCTGCTGGGGCTTTATGCGCGCGGCGACAAGAGCCTTGTAGCGGTGGGGTCGACCGACAAGGCCATTCCCTACATCATCGCGGCGCGTGACGGGGTGACCTTCGATAGCCTCAGCACGGGCACCTTTGGCGTGGGGCGGGAGAACAGCCTCGACTACACGCTTTCCCGGCTCGTGCTGCAAAGCCGGGGCACCAAGATCGACCAGATGACTTATGTGCCGCTGGGCGACCCGGCGGTTCGGGCGCAGGCGCTGCAGCAGGGGCGGATCGATGCGACGACCATGTCGATCGGCGTTTTCCTCTCGATGCCCGAGCGCACGGGGCTCGATATTCTCGTCGATGCCGACGCGTTCTATAGCGCTGCGCCGGTGCTGACCAAGGTGAACGTGGTTTCCGCTGGTCTGCTGGACAAGCGCGAGGCCGATGTCGAGGCGGTGCTCGAAGCTTTGACGCTGGCGGCGCGCGATTTCGCCGCCAAGCCGCAGCTTTGGGTCGAGGCAATGACGCGGGCGCGCCCGGATGTGGAAGTGGATACGCTCAAGGAGCTGGCAGTGCTCTACGCCCGGAGCTGGACGGTGAACGGTGGGCTGCAGCAGGCCGACGCGAACTATACGCTGACCTGGTTTGAAGAGAGCGGGGCGCTGGGCGCCGATGTGAAGATTCCAGCCTCGTTCTGGACGCGGTTCGGGCCCCTCGACAAGGTGCTCGACAAGATCGGTGTTTCCGACGATGGGGACGCGGTGTCGCGGTAAGCCAGGCTGCCGCGGCCTCTCACCGCACTGGTCAAGTGGCGGGGGCTGGCTTACATAGTGACCAAAGCGCAATCGAGAATTGGAAGAAGACCATGAACCAGAGCAGCAGGATTTTTGATGGCCTTGGCCGGATCATGAACGAGGCTGCGGGCGTTGCCGATGGCGTACGCCGGGAAGTGGAAACGGTTGCCAAGTCGCAGGCGCAACGCATTGTTGCCGACATGGAACTGGTGAAGCGCGAAGACTTCGACGCGCTGCGCGAACTGGTGCAGGTGCAGGGCGAAGAGATCGACGCGCTGCGCAAGGAACTGGCTGCGCTCAAGGCCGAAAAGACCGCCTGAGCATTGCGTCTCGCGGTCATTTCAGACGTGCATGGCAATGCGCCGGCGCTGGACGCCGTGCTTGAGCACGTCGTCGGCCAGCGGGTCGATGCCATTGTGTGCCTCGGCGACCATGTCAGCGGCCCGATTGACCCGGCAGGGGCGGCGGAGCGGCTGATGGGGCTGGGCGCAACCGCGATATCGGGCAATCACGACCGCTGGACGGTGGATCTCGGCACGCGCCGGGCAGGGGCCGTCGACCGGTTCGCGCGCTCCCGGCTTTCCCCGGCGCAGTTCGATTGGCTCGCGGGGCTGCCGCCGACGGCGCGCGTGGGCGACGAGGTTTTCGTCTGCCACGGTACGCCGGATGACGATGAAATGCCCTGGCTGGATAATTTCTACGACGGGCGCACGACGACCCTGCCTTCCGAAGAGGAAGTGGCGCGGCATGCCGAGGGGATCGACTGTGCTGTCATTCTCTGCGGTCACACCCATATCGCCCGAACGCTGCGGCTAAGCGATGGGCGGCTGATTGCCAATCCCGGGTCGGTGGGCATGCAATTGGTGCGTGGCTCGCCCGATGCGCATTACGGCATAGTCGAGAAGGGGCGGCGGGGCTGGCAGACGGCGCTGATCGCGGTGCCCTATGACACCGAGGCGGCGGCGCGGCTGGCGGAGGCCAACGGCTTTCCGGGCTGGGGCGATTCCATCCGTCATGGCTGGGCGGGGCCGGAAAGCCTCGGCTAAGGCTGGATGCGGGTTTGTGGCTGACTCAGCCGCGAAATTTCGAGAAATGGCAGGGATATCGGTGGTCCGGACGGCGATTGGTTAACAATCCGTTATGATCATCCACAAGAGAATGCCCCGACTTGGTCCGGCTGCACTCCCTGAATCAGTAACCCAGTGTACCCTTTCGGATGTGGACGATTCGAGTGCCAGAGGAGGCGCGAGAGCGGGTCCGCATTCGTGAAGCGCTGGTTACGGCGCATCCGACAGTAGCGCCACGCCAGCATGGAAACGGCCAATGTCCTTGATTGCCCACGAGCCCGATCGCGTGTCCCACCCGGTGGACCTCGTCGAGCATATTGCATCGATCAATGACTGGACTTTCGAGCGCCAGGATGCCGACGAAATCTCGATTTCGGTGCGTGGCGGCTGGAGCGACTATCATGTGTCGTTCAACTGGATGGAGGATCTCGAAAGCCTCCATGTGGCCTGTGCGTTCGATCTCAAAGTTCCGGAGGCCCGTCGCGCCGAAACCCGGCAGTTGATTAGCCTGATCAACGAACATCTCTTGATCGGCCACTTCGAAATC
>NZ_JAFKHD010000516.1 GCF_017307565.1 Devosia sp. | reverse complement strand
GCGAAGCTTCAACCGCGGGTGTCGAAGCCAACCCAGATGGTGATGCTCTCGCCGCCGAGATAGGGAATGGCGACGTTCTCCACCACCTTGACGAACTCCGCCGATTGGGCCGGCGGGGTCAGGGCGACGGGAATGGTGTACTTTTCCGAGAAGACGGCCTGGCCATCGCGCTCGACCGCAAAGCGGATCGGGGCATTGACCGAGGTCTGCTTGCCAGCGGGCCCAAGCAGCACGCGGCCGGAGGCACCCATATTGACGGTGATGAGGCCGTTGGAAACGACGCAATTGCGCGTCACTTCATCGATCACGCCTTGATACTGCAGGGCCTTGGCGTCGCCGGTGCGACCGCCGCCATAGTAGTACATGGCTTCGCCGCCGACGCGGACCTTGATCGCCGGGCATTCGGTGGCGATGGCGGGCAGCGCATTGGTCTGGGCCTGAGCCACGGCCTGCGGGGTCGCGGTCGCGTTCTGCAGATTGGCGCTCTTGCTGGCGCCGCCGCCAAACATGTTGCCCATCGAACAGCCGGCGAGAACCAGGGTCAGGCCGGTCAAGGCGACAAGTCGGGTGAAGGTCGGCTTGGTCATCGTTCTCTCCCGCCTCAGTTAAGCTTGCGCTGCTTCTAGCGCCATAAGAATGGCAGGGGCACCGCTGGCGTTGACGCCGGGGGCGTCCTCCACAAAAATATCGCTCACCTTGCCGTCGCGCACGATCATGGCGGAGCGGGCATAGCGCGTTCCCATGCCATGCGCAGAAAAATCCTTGGCAAGGCCGAGGGCCTTGGCGAGGTCGGCATTGCCGTCCGCGATGAATTCGATGCTGCCCAGCGCCTCGGAAGCTTCCGCCCAGGCCTTCATCACATGGGCATCATTGGCAGCGACGCACACGATCCGGTCGACGCCCTTGGCTTTGAGCTTGTCGGCATTGGCGAGAAAGCCCGGCAGGTGATTGACGTGGCAGGTCGGCGTGAAGGCGCCGGGAACGGCGAAGAAGACGACGGTTCCCGAACCGAGGACGGCGTCACTAGTGGTTTCTGATACGCCGGACGCGTTCACCAGCTTGATCCCCACCGAAGGGATCGCATTGCCATGCTCTATCATTACTGGAATTGCCCCATGCCCATTTGGCGATCAGCCTCGCCATACTCCAAAACGCGCCCCGTGACTGGCGGCTTGGCCGCACTATACAAGCCCGAAGGTCTTGCCGGGAATTAATTGCTCGCCGGACCGGAACCGATGGTCCGCGAAAGCGCGAAAGCTCCCATGCCGGTCATGAACGACACCTGAACGTGTTTACCTTCAAGGTCACTATTCTCGGTTTTCGTCAGAATGGGAAGCAGGACTAGCCCTTCTTGCGGGCTTTTTTGCGGCACCCCGAAGAGCGGCGTGCCCGTCTGGGTGGCCACGATCAGCGTCGAGACGTCTACCGTCTTGTCGTCAACCCACACGGCCAGGGCCTTGTCCTCGGGCCGGTATTGAACATCGCCGATAGGCTCCTCGCCCTCGTTCCAGGCGATGGGGGCTTCGGCGAGCGCCTGCTTGATGCGCAGCCCGTTGGGGCGATCGGGCTCGGCATCGGTCAGGGCAAGGGTAAAACTGGCCTGGGCAGGCAGGCAGATTTCCGAGCAGATCCCGAGCATGGCCGAGATCGACAGCGTGCCATGGGGATCATCGGTGGCGACGGTGATGGGCAGCAGAGTATTGCCGAAATAGGCGAAATCGACATAGCCCGAACTGGTATCGACCTCAGGATGGGGCCAGACGATTTCGGCCGATTTGACGCCGCGCGAGCCGGTCAGGTCGAGTTCGGTCGGCAGCCCCGTCTCGCCGGGCACGCGCCAATAGGTCTTGGTATTGTCCGGCATCTCGATCTCGAGGCCGAAAAGCGCGGTGCCATCGGGCTTGACCACGCCAGCGCTGACGAGCCGCAGCTTCACCCCGGGCACGACTTCCTGCCATTCCGTTTCCCCGGCCAGGGGAGCGGAAACCAGCAGCAGGGTGGCGATGGCGGCAAGGGCGATTTTTTGCATGGGCAAGGCATTAGCGCAGGAGAGAATGAAGGAATAGCTGACATCAGTTCAGGCCTTCGTGAAGGCAAACAGATCCACCTGCGAGCGTCATGCGCTTGGCATAGCGGCCCGCAAGCCGTAAAATCAACCCATGGACAAACTTGAAGGACAGTTTCTCGTGGCCATGCCCGGCATGGAAGACGAGCGCTTCGCCCAAAGCGTCATCCTGCTCGTGGGACATGGCGACGAAGGAGCGATGGGGCTCGTGGTCAACCAGGAACTGGCGAACCTGACCTTTGCCGACATCCTCGACGAACTCGACCTCGGCGACCCCGATGCTGTGATCCGCCTGCCCGATCTCATCCGCGAGCGTTCGGTCATGCGTGGCGGTCCGGTCGAAAAGAGCCGCGGCTTCGTGCTCCATACCTCCGACTATCACAGCGGCAATACCTACAAGGTCACCGAGGATATCGGGCTGACGGCGACGCTCGATGTGCTCAAGGCCATGGCGTTTGGCCCCGCACCACGAGAATCGTTCTTCGCGCTGGGGTGCTGCGGCTGGAGCCCTGGCCAATTGGAGCAGGAAATCGCCGAGAACGGCTGGCTCACCGTGCCGTTCACCCGGGAACTGCTGTTCGATATTCCGGTGGAAGACCGCTACCGGCGCGCGCTTGAAAGCCTGCACATCACCCCGGCAAGCCTCAGCAGCGACGCCGGTCACGCCTGAAGTTTGGGGGGCGGTATTACCGCCCCATCTGTGCGAGCAGCTTCTTCGCCATTTCAGAACCCGTCATTGCCGTGCCGAAGGCAAAGCCCTGGGCAAAGCGGCAATTGAGCTGGCGCAGGCGTTCGATTTCGTCGAGCGTCTCGACGCCCTCGGCCACCACCATCAGATCGAGATCCTCCGCGAGGCCGACGATAGCCTTGATGATCGGCGCCTGCGTGTGCGGGATGCCGGTTTCGGTGCCCATTTTCACAAAGGCGGCGGGGATTTTGATCGTGTCGAAGGGGAAGCGGTGCAGGTAGCTTAGCGACGAGCTGCCGGTGCCGAAATCATCGAGCGCCAGGCCCAGCCCGAGGCTGCGCAGCGCTTCGAGCATATATGCGGAATGCTCAGGATTGCTCATCACCTGGCCCTCGGTGATTTCGAGCTTCAGGTGGCCAGCCAGCGACTTGTCCTGGGAAACCAGATTGCGCATGTCGTTGAGTAGGGTCTCTGTCGCCAACTGCGTCGGCGAGAGATTGACCGAGATAAAGAAGTCCTCGGGCAGGCCGATTGTCGTCATCCAGTCCCTGGCCTGGGCGGCCGCCTGTTCGAAGGCGAGGCGGCCAAGCTTTTCGATCTGGCCCGAGCGCTCGGCGAGCGGCACGAACTCGTCCGGATTGACCACGCCACGCGTCGGGTGGTTCCAGCGCATCAGTGCCTCGGCGCCCACGATCTGCCCCGAGGCGATGTTCATCACCGGCTGATACTGCACATGCAATTCGCCCTGACGCATGCCGCGCTCAAGGTCTTCCTCGCTGGCACGGTTGTAATTGGCGATGGAGCGGGCCGAGGCGCGATAGGCCTCGATGCGATCACCACCCAGGCGCTTGGCGTAATACATGGCGAGCTCGGCATCGCGCAGCACGTCGGGCGCTTCAGCCGGGTTGCCGTCATAGATGGTCACGCCGATCGAGGCCGAGATCGTCAGGTCGCGGTCGCCGAAGTTGAACGGCGCCTTGAGCGCCTTGCGGATCTGTTCGGCGCTTTCGGCAATCTTGCCGGCCGTCTGTTCGGAGGCAAGAATCACCGCGAACTGATCGCCCGAGATGCGCGCCACCGTGTCGAGCGGCCGCATGACGCGGGCGATGCGCCGGGAAATGGCGAGCAGCACCGAATCGGCGGCCGAGTGGCCGATGCGCTCCTCGAGCTCCATGAACCGGTCGATATCGATGAGGAAAACCGCCGGCTTGATGCCGCCCGCCTGGCGGGCCCGCACCAGGGCGCGTTCCAGCCGGTCAAGCAGCAACTGCCGATTAGGCAGACCCGTCAGGCTGTCATGCACGGCATCGTGCAGCAGACGTTCGCGGGCAGCGCGATCCTCGGTGACATCCTGCAGGGTGCCGACGATGCGGTTGACCTGGCCATCGCCGCCCAGAACCGGTTTCACGCGCATGCGGAAGGTACGGTAGTTGCCGTCGTGACCGGCAATGCGCATATCGGCCGAAACCTTGCCACGACGAAGTTCGACCAGCGTATCGAAGGCGGTGCGGAAGCGGTCACGGTCGTCGGGATGCACCCGGTCGAGCCAGCGCTTGATGGCGCCGCGCAGCGCGCCACGCTTTTCGCCCAGGCGGGTGGATAGTTCGTCGCCCACCGTGACGCGGTCGCGGTCGATGTTCCAGTCGAAAACAAAGTCGCCAGAGCCGGTCAGGGCCAGCGCCCGGCGCTCCCCCTCGCTAAGGGTGCCGATGGTCACCTGTCCTTCGGAGAAGGCGTGCTGCACTGCGGTAAAGCCAAGTAGCATAACCACGAGCACGAGGCCACCACCCACGGCGGGCTGCGCCACGTCGTTGCTGACCTGGCCCGAGATCACCAGCCAGGAATAGAACAACCAGGCAATGAAGATGATCCATGTGGGCACCAGGAGGACCGCACGGTCATAGCCGCGCAGGGCCAGCAGCAGGATCAGGAAGAAGCCGGACAGTCCGAGAAGGGCCAGCACCAGCCGGGCAATCGTTGCTGCAATCGCCGGCTGGAAGAAGGCAAAGGCAAAGAGCGCCAGAAAGAGCGCAGAAAGACCCAGCGCCAGATGGATGAAGCGCAGGTGCCATCGGTGAAGGTTGAGATAGATGAAGAGAAAGCCGGCCAATGTCGTCGCGATGCCCGCCTCCGCGGCGGCGCGCAGCGGCTGCAGCCCCCCGGCGGAAATGCCGAACAGGCGGCCGAGAATGGCAAAGTCGATGAGCAGATAAGCCAGCACCGCCCAGGCAAAGGCGGCGGTCGCTGGGAAAACTCCGCGACCCTTCACCACGAACATGATGGTGAGGAACACGGCAGCAAGCGAGGCGACACCCAGCACCACGCCGCGGAACAGCGTGAAGGAGTTAACGTAGTCGCGATAGGCGTTGGGCTGCCAGAGATAGAGTTCGGGCAGCGAGCCCGATGAAAGCTCCGCGATCAGCGTCACTGTCGCGCCGGGGTCGAGGGTCACCTCGAACACGTCGGCTTCAGGATCGGTCATTTTCACCGGACGAATGCCGGCGCTCGGCGTTACCGCCGTGATGCGCGCGTCGCCGAGATCGGGCTGAAATACCCCTGATCCGGGCAGGCGATAGAAAGGCGCGACAAGCAGGCGTTCGATCTGCTGATCGGAATCGTTACGCAGCGCAAAAATGGCAAAAGACGGATTGCGGCCCTGGTCGCTCGCCAGCACTTCGATGCGTCGAATAATGCCGTCGGCGTCGGGCGCGGTCGAAAGCTGTACGCGGCCACTAGTACCGGGCACGATTTCGACGACGTCCGAGAGATTGACGGCATTCACGTCTTCAGGGACGGAAATGACTTCGAACGCCTTGAGAGGCTGGGAAAAGGCGAGCGCAATGATGATTGCGAGAGCAAAAAAGGGACGCATCAAAAGCAGCTAATTCCCACACAAGGCTTCATTGTGGCGGCAGTCAGCCTGCTCGAGAGCCAGGCGAACGAGCCAAAAGTCGTTGGCAACCTCCGAAGGGGCGCACTCTTGGTAAGGGAGATTGCCGGTTGCGGCAAGCCGGACCGGGGAAGCCTTACCCCGGATAATCCGCTTTTGAACCGATCGATCCCGCTGCCCCACTGGCTAGGCCACCCGGTTCGCCCGCGCCAGCCGCAGGCCGTCCCAGCGCTCGCGTGTCAGGCCCATCAGCACATGGTCTTCCCAGCGCCCGTCGATCTGCAGGTAGCGCTCGGCAAAGCCTTCTTCGACAAAGCCGTTCTTTTCGAGCACCCGGCGCGAGGCCATGTTGTGCGGCAGGAAGGCGGCGTGCACACGATGGAGGTCCAGCGTTTCGAAGATGAAGCGCAGC
>NZ_JAFKHD010000515.1 GCF_017307565.1 Devosia sp. | reverse complement strand
GGTAGAAGAGCAGCCGCTCGAGCAGCTCATCCATGCGCGAGGCATCGCCGACCAGCAGCAGAATCCCCAGTCCCCGTTTTTGCAGTGCGCCGGACAACAGCTCCAGGAGCTGCGCGTAAAACGGGTTGTTGAGATCTGAACAGACGACCCCCACGAGACCGCTACTGCGCTTGGACAGCGAGCGCGCGATGGCGTTGGGTCGATAACCCAGCATTTCGGCCGCGGCCATGACTTTGGCGCGCGTTTCTGCCGACACGTAGGTGTTGGGCGTAAAGGTGCGGGAAACTGCCGAGCGCGATACGCCCGCCAGTTTTGCCACATCTGCTGATGCGGGTTCTTTCTTCTTCATGCGCGCATACCGCCAGATAACTACTTGACCGTCAATAACGCTGCAACGTAATCTGCACCCGCGTGCAGGGAGGTTTTGACATGAGTACGTTGTCCATTCGTGGCGTCAAGAAAAACTATGGCGGAACGCAGGTCCTGCATGATGTCGATCTCGAAGTGTCGGAAGGCGAGTTCGTCGTTCTCGTCGGCCCTTCGGGTTGCGGAAAATCGACGCTGCTGCGCATGATCGCCGGGCTCGAGGACATCACCGAAGGCGATATCCTGATCGATGGAAAGGTGGTCAACGCCGCCTCACCCAAAGAGCGCAATATCGCCATGGTGTTCCAGAATTACGCGCTCTATCCGCATATGAGCGTGCGCCAGAATATCGGCATCAACCTGCAGATCGCCGGCCTGCCGAAGGCCGAAGTCGAAAAGCGCGTGCTCGATGCCGCCCGTGTGCTCAATATCGAGCCCTATCTCGATCGTCGCCCGGGCCAGCTTTCGGGCGGCCAGCGCCAGCGCGTCGCCATGGGCCGCGCCATCGTCCGTGATCCAGCCGTGTTCCTCTTCGACGAACCGCTGAGCAATCTCGACGCCAAGTTGCGCGTGCAAATGCGCTCCGAGATCAAAGCCCTGCAGACCAAGACGCCGCGCACCTCGATCTACGTGACGCATGACCAGACCGAGGCGATGACCCTGGCGGATCGCGTCGTGATCATGAATGCCGGGCGGATCGAACAGATCGGCACCGCCCTCGAGGTCTATTCCAGGCCGGCCAACATTTTCGTGGCGAGCTTCATCGGCTCACCCGCGATGAATATTTTCCCCTCGACGCTGTCGACGTCTGACGTTGGCCCGGCCGTCGAGCTTGGCGACGCACGAGTGCGACTGCCCGAGGGCTCCTCCGGCAAGGGTGACGTCCTTGTCGGCTTGCGGCCCGAACATCTGCTGCTCGATCCTGAAGGACCGATCAGCGCCAGGGTGCTCTACGTGGAGCCCATGGGCGCTCAGACGCAGCTGGCGGTAGAGGCCGGTGGTCGCGAGCTCGTCGTGGTTTGCGCCGGCACGACCGTGCCGTCGCCCGGCCAGGATATCCGCCTCAAGGTCGACCCGAACCTCATCCATATCTTCGACCCGGCCTCGGGCCGTCGTCTCTGACCGCAGGCGCTTGGTATTACTGAAATGACGAAGATCATTGGCCATCGTGGTGGCCGCAACGTCTGGGCCGAGAACAGCCGGACGGGGTTTGAGAAGACGCGTGACCTCGCGATCGACGGCGTCGAATTTGACGTGCATCTGACCGGTGCCGGTGAATTGCTGGTCATTCACGACCCGACGCTTGACCGTACGACGATGGAAACGGGTCTGGTCTCCGCCTTGCCCCGCGGCGCGGCGCAATCGGTCCACCTCAAAGGTACGAGCGAAGGCATTCCGACGCTGGACGATGTTCTGGCAATCTATGCCGGTACAAACGTGGAGCTGCATATCGAGCTGAAGGACGATGCGAATGGCGTCCCCTATCCTGGCATCGTCGAAGCGGTGCTGGCGGCAGTGGATCGGCGTGGCCTGCGGAAGCAATCCTTCCTGACGAGTTTTACAACGTCCCTCCTCGCCGATATCCGGAGGGCAGCACCGGGCGTGCGGACACTGAGTTCCCTCCATGCCCCGCTCGTCGAGCGGGAAGGCCTGCAAAGCGCACTTAATACCCGTCTCGCGGTCGCCGATGTGATCGCGATTGAAAACGCCGTGCTCAAGGCGCATTGGGCCGAAATCACCGACATGGTGCCGCTGGACCGTCTGGGTGGCTGGGTGCCGAACAGCGAAGATGATCTTCGCTACTGGCTGTCTCTGGGCCTGCGCCAGATCACGACCGACGAGCCCGTTCGTGCGCTTGCCCTGCATGGGAAGACCGATCGATGAGCCGCCAGAATATTGGCCTCGTCATCTTTGATTGCGACGGCGTCTTGATCGACAGCGAGCCCATTGCCAGCCGCACACTGGCGACGGCTCTTCAGGATGCAGGCATTGCCATCAGCGCCGAGGAAGCACTGCGGGTCTTTACCGGAAACTCGGAACCCGCAATCCGCAAGATGTGCGCCGACGACTATGGCCTTGCCGATGTCGATGGCACGTTCAGCAAATGGCACGAGGCGCTGGAACACGCCTTTGCCACCGACCTCCTGCCGATGCGCGGCATGGTGGATCTGGTCGCCCAACTCGACCTGCCTAAATGCGTCGCGTCCAACAGCCGCACCAGGCGCCTGCAGCAGAGCCTGGGCAATACTGCCTTGTGGGAGATTTTCAGCCCCCACATTTATAGCGCGGAGATGGTCGACCGGCCCAAGCCGGCTCCGGACCTGCTGCTCCACTGCGCCGACCAGCTCGGGGTCGATCCCGACGCCTGCGTCATGATCGACGATAGCGCTCATGGCATCGCCGCAGCCCATGCCGCGGGCATGCGTTCCATCGGCTTTGTCGATCCTAACGACCCCCGACCCGGCCGACCCAAGGCGCTGGAACATGCGGGTGCGGATCACGTCGTCACCGGTGCAGCGGCACTGGCCGCGGTCCTGGCACAAATGGCCTAGGCGGGCTTGGTGGCGCGATAGAAGAGCGTCTGCAAAGGCACCTGGGCGGGCATCTGGCCAAATTCGCTCTTCAGCAGCGACAGAAGCTCGCCCCGGATGGTCTCGGCGCTTGTTTGGCCCCGCTCGTTGATCTGGCCGATGATCGGATTGCCGAAAATCAGCCCCTTGGAGAACATGTCCAGATCGGCAACCGTCTTGTCGATGGTCATGACGCTGATCTCAAGCTGGGTGAAGCCTGCTTCGAGGGTCATTTCCTTGATCGGGTCGATCGCCGCGCAGGAAAACGGCACGTGATAGAAGTTCGGCGTGTTCACCGGAAAGGTGCGTTTCACCAGATCGTGGGTGATGCCGGCATAGCGGTTGTACCTATGCTCGTCCCAGACGCTGAAGAAATAGTGTCCACCGGGTTTGAGCACCCGTAGCGCCTCGGCAAAGGACTTTGGCCGGTCGGGATAGAACATGATCCCGAACTGGCACACGATGGCGTCGAACGCGGCATCGACGAACGGCAATTGCTGCGCATCGACCGCCTGAAACTCGACGCCATTCGCCTTTTCGAGCTTCTGTCGCGCCACATCCAGCATGGGCGGATTGAGGTCGGTTGCCGTGATGCGCGTTGTGGCGGTCAATCGCTTTCGGAGCGCCTCGGTGACGATCCCGGTACCTGCGGCGATCTCGAGCACCGACGATGGCGCGACGGCAGCGACACGCGCGGCCATCAGGTCAGCATAGTCTGCAAACAGCACCGGCCCGAGGCCACGATCATAGAATTCGGGGATGCTTCCTACAAAGGCGGCGATATTCTGGTCCACAGCTCCGTCCTCCCATCGCTGAGATAGACCGCATAGCCCCGCCCCCATTCGAGCCGGAGCCGATTATGCCACATCTGCGATGGAAACCCAAAATCAACTGCGCTTGCGCCGGGTCGAAATCGTCCGCTTTCGCGCCCTATCGGGACGCCTTCTGCACCCAGCGCGAGGGGTGAATATTCTTGGCGTTGTCCTCGATGCCGGTAAGCCCCCCGGCAATCAGGTTGCGCACGATAGCCCAGTGCAGCGGGATGATGGCGACATCGTCGACAAGGCGCCGTTCGATATCGGCCAGCAATGCCGCCCGCTGCTCGAGATCGCGCTCGTCATTGGCCTGGGCGAGCAGGTCATCGACGCCCTCGCCCAGATAGTGCCCCATATTGAACTCCGAGGCTGATCCCATGAGTTCAAGGATATTGGCAGGGTCCGAAACATCGAGGAACCAGGTGAGCCGGGCGAGGTCGAAATCGCCGGCATGGAGCTCGGAAAGATAGGACTGCGGCGCTGCGTCGTAGAGCGAGGCCTTGACGCCGATCTCGCCCCACATTCTGGAAATCGCACGCACCATCTGCTGGTGGGTATCGTCCGCATTGTTGGCGTAGTGGATTTCAATCGCGAGTGGATTGTCCCGCGTATAGCCGAGCCCTTCAAGCGCCGCCCGCGCCTCGGCGAGACGGCGTTCATAGGGCCAATCCGCCCATTCAGGCCGATAGGAACCGCCAGGTGCAGAGTTCGCCGTTCCATCGGGCACGAGGCCATAGGCCTCGGCGCGCGGCGAATGCACCCCTTGCGGGTCGAGCTGCGAACGATCGATGGCCATCGAGAGCGCACGGCGCACGGCGACATTATCGAAGGGCGACCGATCGAAATTCACCGTCAGATAGGAGAGGCCGAGAAACGGCGCCACGTGGCTTTCGCCCGCCGCATTGGCGTCGATCCAGGCATTGGCGCTGACCGGCAGATCGTAGAACATGTCGATCTCGCCGATCTTGAACCGCTCCAGCGCCGCCGGCACATCGTCCACTGCATAGTAGTTGATCGCGTCAATCTCGACCTGCGACCGGTCATAATAGCGCTTCGACTTCTCCGCCCGCGTCAGTTCGCCGTCCCGCGCAGTGATGACATAGGGTCCATTGCAGACAAGGTCCGCCGGGGCGAGCCCCACTCTGCCCTTGCTCGCGAGCAAGGCGCTCGGCAGCGGATAGGCGGTCGAATGGGTAAGAAGCTGCAGGAAATGCGGCGCCGGACGTTCGAGCGTGATCTCGACCGTCCGGGGATCAAGCGCCTTCACCCCAAGCTGATCCATGCCCAGCGCCCCCGAGGCGATGGCCGATGCATTGCGGATCGGAAACTGCAGATAGGCGAATTCAAAGGCATTGGCCGGATCGAACAACCAGCGGAAGGCCGCAACAAAATCCTCCGAAACCACCGGGTCGCCATTGGACCAGCCAAGCCCCTCGCGCAGGGCAAAGGTATAGGTCAGGCCATCGGGCGAAATCGTCCACGATGCCGCCTGGCCGGGAATGGCCTCGCCCTTTGCATCAGCGGCCAAAAGGCCCTCGAAACAATCGGCCATGGCAATTGGGTCGATGGGTCCGAAGGCCGTTGGATAGGCGTAGATGGTCTGCGGGGTGTGCGCCAGATTGAGAGTATCGGCGAGCACCGGCTCAGCGACTGAGCCGAGGCACCCTAGGGCGAGCAATGCGGCCCGGACAAGAGAGGTCAAATCTGCTCACCACCGGGCGATCATCTGTTCCGAGCACAAGTTGTTCCCTATTTTTTTCTGCAAGGGAAGGCCTTTGCCACATGGTCATGCCACACCAAGCGGCGGCAGGGCGAAGCCATAAAGCCCCCAATAGCCGGTGACGAGCAGACCCAGCAGAAAAACGCTCGGCGGCAGGTGACCCGGCTCGTTGCTGCGGATCAACACGGCGAAGATGGCAAAGCATTCGAGGGCCCCGAGCATGAAGCCGAAGGGGCGCAGCGTCGGGACCAGCAACAACACGCCGATCACCAGGCACACCGCCGCGTTGACCAGGTGCCACCAATCGGGAAAGCCCCAGCGCACAAAGCTCTCGCGCATCGGGCGCGGGCCGATAGCGCTGACAATGCCATCGGCGAAAAAGAAGAAACTGAGGAAGAAGGTGAGAAGCATCGCCCAGGTAAAACCGAAAATCATGAAGTGACCTATGAGAGGGGAGAGAGAGGAGAGACAGAGGGGACGGCGGGCTTTCGCCCGCCATCAGGAAGATCAGAATTTGACCGAGAGGTTTGCCCGCACGCCGTGCTGCTGCAGACCGGAACCGATCTGACCGTCATAGGCGACGCCGAGATCGACATTGGGGGGCTAAGGCTGAAGTCGAGCCCAGCCTGAACGATGGCCGCGTCCTGAGCCAGCGAGCTGCCCGCAACCGTGAAGGCGGCGCCGTTCGAGAAGCTATGGGTCGAGGTCGGGTTGACGAGACCGATGGCGTGACGCCAGCCCACCATGCCGTGTGCCCGGGCTTCGATTTCGCCCAGCGCAATGGTGGTTTCCCCGCGCAGACCGATGGTCACGCTCGTGGTGCCGACATGCTGACCACCGCCCGAGAGAGCCGAGGCGCCGCCCTGTTCGGCAAAGCCGCCGGTATAGAGGCTGGCATGGGCCAGGTTGACGAAGGGCTCGAGGATCAGGCCGCTGTCGAAGGCGAACTTGTAGCCGATTTCGCCGAATGCCTGCCCCGTACCACCCATGCGCGAGCTGAAGAGGGACTCGGTGAAGCCAGGCATGGTCACCGTGCGGTTCACCTTCATTTCGTGCTGGCTATAGGCCGCGCCGAACTTGAGCGTGACGTTCTCTATCTCGCCGCCGCCATAGACACCGGCATGGTAGTTGCTGGAGCTTGCCGTGGCGCCACGATCGGCCATGCTGACGCCGGTCTGGCCGACGCCCATCATCGCGCCGAACATCCAGTTCTGGTTGAACATGGCGTCGGCCCCAATGAAGAGGTTGCCCGCGCTGAAGCCGGTCCGGCCGGCATTGCCATTGGCTTCGAGCACACCCAGGCTACCCGCCGCACTGCTCCAGAGCGAAACGCCGACCTTGGCCTGCTCGTCATTGACCGCACCGAGCCGAGCAAAGGCCGCTGCGACGCGATCTTCCATGGCAGTGCTGACGCCCTGCCCTGCGGCGAGAATTGCACCCTGGACGGAAGCCTGCGCCTCGCCCGAGAGCTGGTCGAAGGCCGAACGTGCGTCGGCAGCATCGAAGGTCAGCACGCGATCGTAGAGCACATTGCCGGCGCCCTGCGCATCCACCGCGCCAGCCGTTGCACGCTGGTTGGCCGTTTGAGCGATATCGGCAAAGAGAGTAGCGTTGCGCGCCAGGTGCAGGCGTACGTCGTTTTCGTTGTAGGCCAGCGACGCCTCGAGGAAGGCGAGATTGGCGCCGACACCGTCAAAGACGCCGTCAATGCCACCCTCGGCGCGCAGGATAGTGTAGTCGACCCCGGCGGAATAGTCGCCGCCGCTGGCCAGGGCAAAGACCCGCCCGCCAAGGTAGGCGGTGCCGTCGACATCGACGAGACCGGCATTGCCAGCAGCATCGAGCATAACCTCGAAACGGCTCGTGTCCGTGAGCGTCAGGTCACCCCGGACGGAGAGTACACCAAACCCGGCCGGAGCAAGGGACTGGTCCTTGGGATAGGCGCTGCCGGCTCTGATCGTGCCACCGATAAGGGCGTCGCCGACGGCGCCGGAGCCCTGCAGACGGCCGTTTTCACCCACTGTGATCTCAGTGATGACGCCGTTGACCTCAAGCGTGCCGCCGCGCACTTCGGTACCGCCGAAGTGTTCATTGCGGTTGTTGTTGAGCACCAGGGTGCCGCGATCGCTCTTGACCAGGGTGCCCGAGCCGGTGAACGAAGCCGAAATCGTTGCGACATAGTTTTCGCCCGCTGCGGTACCATCGCCGACACGCACGATGTTCTCGCCGTCGGCGAGTTCGATCATGCCTCCCTCGATAGAGTAGCCGCTGGTCGCAAACTGCATGCCGGTGACCGCGACGCTATCGGGGATATCGACCTGGCCGGCCTTGCCAGCAAAGACGACGAAGCCCGGTGTCGGGGACTGCTCGGAATTGGCGATGCCATCGGCCGTGGTGAAGCTGTTGTGACCGTTGCCCCAGGTGCCGCTGCCGCCGTCGATCAGGCCATTGTTCCAGAGCGCGGAGTCGCCACCATCCCAGAAGAGCGTGTCGCCGGCGCCCGCCGAAGCGTGCAGCACGTTAACCTGCCCGGCCACACTGGTCTGGACCTTGAGGTCGCCCGATGTGTATCCGGCCGGCACGGCGCCGATGTCGAGGCCGTTGTCGGTCAGGCGCCCGCCATAGTCGAAGAGGCGATAGATGCCAGGATCGAAGCCGCCGACATCCTCGATGTCGAGCGTGCCATCGAGCACCAGATCACCATTGACGTTAAAGAGGCCAAGGCCGCTCATCGCGCCGAACTGGGCGAGAATATGCGCATCTTCACCAAGCGCGAGCGCGTCCATGGTCAGGCGCGAGCCGTCATAGCCGGCGAGCACGCCGCCATTGATCACCACTTCGTCGAGGCGACCATTGCCCGAGAGCGTGCCGCCATTCTGGATGACACGCATGCCGCTGAAATCGCCGTCGACGCTGACCGGGCCGTTCTCGATGCGCAGGAAGCCGGTATAGGTTTCATTGTCGCCATCGAGCGAAAGCAGGCGCGAGCCGATCATCACTATGCCGGACTCTTCCGAACCGGTCACCGTGCCCTGGAAGGTCGATGTGGTCTTCTGCGGATCGAGCGTCAGCACGTTGTCGCCCAGCTCCAGCGTTGCGGTCGTGCCGCCCGAGATGCCGCCGATCTGCTGACTCGCTGCAAGGCGCAGGCGGGTATTGGTGCCCAGGATGTGCAGCGATTCCACACCCAGGGAGTTCTCTTCGCCCCCCGTCAGCGTGCCGCCGACAATATTGGTGTTGCCGCCGAAGCCGGTGATGCCGGTGATAACCAGTTCGCCATTGCCGGTCTTGGTGTAGCCGCCGCCGAGCGCCGACCCCCAGATGCCGCCTGAATGGGTTGCCGTGCCGGTATCGACGTTCAGCACAGCCGCGCCGCTGGCCGATCCGGTCTGCAGCGAATTGGCAAGCGTCACCCCGGCCGCATAGTTGAGTCGGGTCGTCTGCTGGAAGTAGATGTCGCTCGAACCGAAGGCGCTATCGGAATTGGCGGTGACCGTACCGCCCTGCAGGCTGGTACCACCGGAATAGGTATTGTTGCCACTGAGTACGAGCGTACCCGCGCCGGTCTTGACCAGATTGCCTGCACCCGAGATGACGCCGGTCAGTGTCAGGGTGTTGCCGGTCTGGAAGTACTGGTAGCGATTGCTCCCCACCAGCACGAAGTCGTTGGCGAGGTTGATCGGTCCGGTGCTGTTATAGAGGATGGTGTTGTGCGCCATCGTCACCGCGCCGGTGCCGAACGCCAGGTTGGACAATGGCGTCAGCCGCCCCGTCGCGAGATCGGTGCCACCCGAATAGGTGTTGTTCCCCGAAAGCGTAAGATCGGCATTGACCAGCAGGCGTCCGTCGCCGCTGATCAGGCCGCTGGCGGTCACGCGGTCGCCCATGAATTCGGCGGTACCGGTCAGGTTGACCTGGTTGGTCAGGCCGAAATCGTTGAGGTCAAAACGCAGCCGTGTTCCGTCGAGCATCGAGATGGGGCCGGTGCCCGCCGCGTTGCGATGGGCGAGAACGATCGTGCCCATATTGACGTCGAGGCCGCCCGAAAACGTGTTGGCACCGGAAAGGATCAGGGTGCCGAAGCCAGCCTTGCTGAACTTGTAGGCGCCCGAAATCGCACCCGACTGGGTCGCTGCTTCATCGGGCGCCACGTTCCCGACGGTCTGGCGCGTCATGACGATCGGCGTGGTGTTTACGTCCCCGTCCCCGTAGCTCACCGTATCGACCTGCGCCCGCGCGGGCATGGCAAGGCCGATCACGGTCGCCGACACGCCGAGCAATAGCAGTGCC
>NZ_JAFKHD010000514.1:6219-9910 GCF_017307565.1 Devosia sp. | reverse complement strand
CGGTCGTTGACGTCAGACTTCAGGAATTCGTTGTAGAGCGTCTCGGCAAGGCTTGCCGTCGGTGACTCTCCGGACGCGAAGAGCGCATTGATCCGGTGGTTCAGCGTGGGGTTGACGCCGGTCGCATAGGTATAGAGCAGCTCGTAGAACTGCGGGTAGGGTGGAATACTGCTCTTCTTCAGAAGAGCGAGCGCAGCATTGGCATAGCCGAGCGCTCGCTTGAACTCGTGATCCGACACAGCCTTCCCCGCGACCCCTGGTGCCGATCAACGGCAATGGTTTGCTACTTCGAAGTCATCTACAAGTCATAGCGACACGACAGAGAATGTGTCGACGGCCAAATTCCCTGAATTTGGCAGTTTTCTAGTCAGATTCCTGTTCGACGGTCCGCGTCGAACGAAGCAGAAACGCCGGAACTGGACCCGCATCGCCAAAAGGCGAGTCGGGAACAATGCCGGAAACAGGTGACGGTGGTGCGTCCTTGGCCTTGCGGCGCGGCTCACGCCCCCTGGTAGCCTTTGGCGCTGCTTCTTCAGTGGCGGCCGGTTGACTCTGGCGGGCAGGGGCCTTGCGGCGCGAGCCCCGAGCGGGCTTTGCAGGTGCAGCATCCTCGTCTTCGCCCTGGCTCGAAGCGACGGGCGCCACGTCAAGCCAGTCGATCGGCTTCTGGATCAGCTTCAGAATGGCATCGAGATGCTTGTCATCGCTGGGGCCGACAAACGTGTAGGCGGTGCCGGTGCGACCGGCACGGCCCGTGCGGCCGATGCGGTGCACATAGTCTTCGGCGTGCACCGGCACGTCGAAGTTGAACACGTGGCTCACCGCCGGAATGTCGAGGCCGCGTGCGGCGACGTCGCTGGCGACCAGCAGCGTCAGGTTGCCGGACTTGAAGGCGTCCAGCGTTTCCATGCGGCTCTTCTGGTCCATGTCGCCATGGAGAGACCCGGCGCTGAAGCCGTGGCGCTGCAGCGAGCGCGCGAGAGTCGCGACGTCACGCTTACGGTTGCAGAAGATGATGGCGTTGGTCAGCCCCTCGGCCGCATTGATGCGGGCACGCAGCATGGCGCGCTTCTGATCGGGACGCGAAGAAACTTTCACCAGCTTCTGGTCGATCGTATCGGCCGTCGAAGAAGTGCGCGACACCTGAACGTGAACCGGGTCCTTGAGGAACCGCTTGGTGAGGCGTTCGATCTGCGGGTCCATCGTGGCCGAGAACAGCATGGTCTGGCGACGGGGCGGCAGGCGCGAACAAATCTTCTCGATGTCGTCGATAAAGCCCATGTCGAGCATGCGGTCGGCTTCGTCGATGACGAGGATTTCAACGCCGGTCAGCAGGATCTTGCCGCGATCGAATTGATCGAGCAGACGGCCGGGCGTAGCGATCAGCACGTCAACGCCGCGATCGAGCTTTTTGTTCTGGTCTTCGAACGACACGCCGCCGATGATGAGGGCCATCGAGAGACGGTGGTTCTTGCCGTACTTTTCAAAATTCTCCGAAACCTGCGCAGCGAGTTCGCGCGTCGGTTCGAGGATGAGCGTGCGGGGCATGCGTGCGCGGGCACGGCCGGCCTCCAGCAGCGTCAACATCGGCAGCACGAAGGATGCAGTCTTGCCGGTGCCGGTCTGGGCGATGCCAATAAGGTCCTTCTTTTGCAGAAGGTGCGGAATGGCCTGTGCTTGAATTTCAGTCGGTCGCGTATAGCCCGCCGCTGTAACAGCGTCGGTAACTTTGCTCGAAAGGCCAAGGCCAGAAAAATCGTCGGTCAACGTCAGAGATTCCACTCAACGGGTCATCCGCGGGCCAACCGAACCGAAATGTCCGGCAGACTCGGCACGGAAATCATGTGCAAGGCCCGTGCTTTGGGGCTGTGGCCCTAGACCCAATGTCGAATGGATAGTCGGGTACTTGTTTTCTTGCGTAGGCCCGTCGCCGGGCGGAAGTGTGCAATGACTGAAAACAGGCAATCCGGCAAACCTTGCGGCGCGGACCATAGCGCAAACCCCTTAAGTGTCAACGGTCTTGGCCGGAATTCGGGTATTTCGGTCTTTCAGCTTACTTTGGCTGAACTGGCCCGGGCAACAACGCGCGGCGTGACAACGAAATGTTCGGAGTGTGTGCGACCGTCAATACGCTCGATCAGGAGGCGTGTTGCTTGCAAACCGAGCACTTCGCCTGACTGGTCTATGCTGGTAAGCCGGTTTTGCGCGAATTCGCAAAATACCGTGTTGTCATAGCCGATAATGGCAATGTCCTGGGGAATGGACAGCCCCAGCTCTGTCGCCACGCTGATGGCTTCGAAAGCCATGAGATCGGTCCAGCAGAAAATCGCGTCGGGGCGATCCCGGCTTTCAAGGAGGCGCCGGACTGTGAGCTGCACATCGCGGAGCACCTGTGGCGCGCGCACAATGTTGATTGACGAACCAAGACCCTGTTCCGTCATTTCGAGGCGATAGCCCAGCTCGCGCTGGTTGATGACCGTGGAAACAGGCACAGCAAGGCTCAGCATAGCCACCTTCTTGTGCCCGTTCTGGCAAAGGTGACGAACGGCTAGCCTGCCGCCCAGCTGATCGTCGTTGTTGACCGTATCGAAGCGTACCGCCTCGATATCGTGATGCCCGATGGCAACCAGCGGAATGCGGTCGGCGATGTCATTGAGGCGCTCGTTGGTCTCATTGGGACCGATCAGAACAAGGCCATCCATCTGCCTGTCGATCATCGCCTCGACCAGCGATGAGGCGGAAACGCTGACGCCCTGCATCGCCTGATATTGCGTGCGTTCGAGCGCCGAATTCACGCCGGCAAAGATATCTGCGAAGAACGGATTACGAAGGTCGGGGAAAATCAGGCCCAGCGTATAGGTCCGCCCGCGCAGCCCGCGAGCGGAAGCCAGCGGCCGATAGTTGAGCTTCTCCATCGACGCCTGAACCTTGGTGCGCAGCGCGTCGCTGACGCCGTAAGCGTTTCTCAGCACTTTGGAAACGGCGGCCACCGACACGCCCGCGTCGCTGGCAACTTCCCGAATGGTGATGCGCGGCGTTCTCGCCGGGGCCTTCTTGGTCATGACGTCCTCTGCCTCCGTCTTCGCACCTAATCCAAAAAAAGCCTATTGCGAAGATCGCAAAAATGTAGAACGCTACACGTAGAACAGTTTACAGCCGCACAAAGCGGCTTGAGGAGACTACCACGTGCTGAATGAAACCGCGGCAGAGCTGGCTTCCAGCTCACGAGCTTCCACACGCGCATGGACTGCCAAGATGGTTCGTCCGCTCGCTGACAAGGGTGTCGGCACCCCGGCGACCTTTGTGGCGAAGACCTTCAATCTGGATAGCGTCTCCGGCGCTGAAATCCTCGATATTTCGGCCCTCGGCCTCTACGTCGCCTTCATCAATGGCAAGCGCGTCGGCAATGATGTGCTGACGCCAGGCTGGACGGCCTACGATGCGCGCCTCAGCTACCAGACCTACAATGTCGGCTCGCTGCTCGTTGCCGGTGAAAACCGCATCGAAATCTGGCTGGGCGATGGCTGGATGCGTTCCCAGCTCATGTGGGGCAAGGCCCCGATCTACAACGTCTGGGGCAGCGACATTGCAGCTCTAGTCGAATTGCGCGGCAAGGCCGGCGATGTCGATCCGGTTCTCGTGACCGATGCCTCGTGGGAAAGCGGCGAACTGCCGATCCGCAAGTCGGGTA
>NZ_JAFKHD010000514.1:0-6115 GCF_017307565.1 Devosia sp. | reverse complement strand
ATTTCGGCGAAACCTTTGACGCGCGTATCGCTCCGACGGTTTCCGCCGGCACAGAGGTCGTTGATTTCAACGATGCTCGCCTCGTCGCCCATGAAACGACGCCCGTTCGCGAACTCGACGCGCTGACCGCCGTCAAGAGCTGGACCGATGCCGAAGGCCGTACCGTCTTCGACTTCGCCCAGAACATCGGCGGCTATGTCGCGTTTTCGGTCAGCGGTTCGGCTGGTGCCAAAGTTACCGTTGAGCACGCCGAAGTGCTCGACAAGGACGGCAATTTTTACAACGTCAATTACCGTACCGCCGAAGCCACGATCACCTACACGCTGGCGGGGCAGGGGACGGAACAGTACCGTCCGCACTTCACCTTCCAGGGCTTCCGTTACGCCCGCGTCGCCATCGAGGGCGATGCCAAGCTCGTCGACATCAAGTCGATCCCGATCAGCTCGGTCACTGAGCAGAAGGCAACGTTCACCTCCGGCAACGAGCTGGTGAACCGCCTCTTCCTCAACACGCTCTGGAGCCAGCGTGGCAACTTCATCGAAGTGCCGACCGATTGCCCACAGCGCGATGAGCGCCTCGGCTGGACTGGCGACGCGCAGGTTTTTGCCGGCACCGCCGCCTATCTCGGCGAAGTGCAGGGCTTCTTCCACAAGTGGGTGCGCGACCTGATGGTCGACCAGCGCGAAGACGGCGCTGTCCCCCACGTTTGCCCTGATCCGACCCGCATGCAGCCGGAACACTATCCGGGCTTCTACGGCTCAACCGGCTGGGGCGACGCCATCTACCAGGTGCCGTGGCAGCTCTATCTCCACTATGGCGACACCGCGTTCCTCAAGGAAACGCTGCCGTCCATGATCAAGTGGGTCGATTTCGTCTGGTCGATTAGCGATGGCCCGATCGTGTCGCCGCCGCGCGAATGGGGCGCCCGTGGCTTCTCGTTCGGCGATTGGCTGCAGCCCAAGGGCCCGAGCGCCAAGCCGCTGCCGACCATCGGCGACGACGCTGCCGCGACCATCTATCTCTACATCGCCGCCAAGCAGGTTGCCGATATTGCCGCTCTCGTCGGCGAGACCGCGACCGCCACGCGCCTCGGCAAGATGGCTGAAGCCGTCAAGACCGCCTTTGCCAGCGAATTCATCACTGCCTCGGGCCGTCTTGCCTATGATGACCAGACTTCCTACGCCCTGGCCATCATCCACGACCTGATCCCGGCCGATAAGTACGAAGCAGCCAAGGGCTACTTCAAGAACACCATCGACCGCGCCGATCGCCGCATCGGCACCGGCTTCATCGGCACTCCGGCGCTGCTGCCGGCGCTGATCAAGATCGGCGAATGGGCTCTCGCCAGCGAAGTCTTCCTGCAGGAGGAAGTCCCAGGCTGGCTCTATCAGGTGAAGATGGGCGCAACGACCATCTGGGAACGCTGGGATGCGATCCAGGCCGACGGCTCGATCTACAATCCGCAGATGAACTCCTACAACCACTATGCCTATGGCGCCGTCTGCCAGTGGCTGCTGGAAGGAGTTGCCGGCTTCCGTCCGGACGAGAAGGACCCCGCGTTCAAGACCATCGTCTTCGAACCGCTGATCCTGCCCGAATTGTCCCCGGTCAAGGCCGATCACGACAGCCCGGCCGGCAAGATCCGCGCCGAGTGGACCATTACCGGTGAAGCGGTGCGCTACGAGATCGAAGTGCCGGCGGCAAGCCGCGGCGTTCTGCGCCTCGCTTCCACCTATCGCGACGCCACCCTTGATGGCCAGGCCATCACTGGCCAGGACACGGTTCTCTCGGCTGGCAAGCACGTCGTGACTTTCAACTACACAGCACCGAAGCGCGAGGAGCGCCAGAAGTCGCTGGTGAACGCCAACACGCCGTAAGGCGCGTATCCAATCTTTAACAGGGGCCCGCAAATGCGGGCCTCCCAGGGAGGTAGACTATGAAGACCAAATTTTTCGCCCTTACCGGCGCCAGCCTGCTCGGCCTGATGATGACGGCAAATGCCGTCAACGCCCAGCAGTCCGGCTACCTGTCGTTCCTCATCGACAACGGCCCGCAGTCGGTTGCCGTCGCTGAGGCATGGGTGGCCGCCTATACCGAAAAGAACCCCGACGTCACCATCGACATCGAAGTTCGCCCCGGTGGCGGCGAAGGCGACAACATCGTCAAGACCCGTCTCGCCACCGGCGCGATGGCTGACGTGTTCTTCTACAATTCGGGCTCGCTGTTCCAGGCGATCAACCCGGTCCAGAATCTGCTGCCGGTGACCAACGAACCGTGGCAGGCTGGCATCCAGGACAGCTTCAAGTCGGTCGTTTCGGCTGGCGGCGAAGTCTATGGCACGCCCTTCGCTCCGGCCATGGGCGGCGGCATCTTCTACAACAAGCCGATCTATGAAGAGCTTGGCCTCGAAATTCCCAAGACCTGGGAAGAGTTCATGGCCAACAACGAAAAGATCAAGGCAGCCGGCAAGACGGCCGTGATCCAGACCTATGGCGACACCTGGAGCAGCCAGCTGTTCGTTCTGGCCGACTTCTACAACGTCCTGGCCGCCGTTCCTGATTTTGCCGAGAAGTACACCGCCAACGAAGCCAAGTTCGCGACCACCCCGGCTGCCCTGCGTGGCTTTGAAAAGCTGCAGGAAGTCTACGAAGCCGGCTTCCTCAATGCCGATTTCGGCGCTGCGACCTATCCCGATGGCCTGCGCATGGTCGCAACCGGAGAAGGCGCTCACTATCCGATGCTGACCTTCGGCATCGGCGCCATTGCCGAAACCGTGCCGGATCACCTCAAGGACGTCGGATTCTTCGCCCAGCCCGGCGACAGCGCCGACAGCAACGGCCTGACCACCTGGATGCCGGACTCGATCTACATCGCCAAGTCCACGTCCAGCCCGGACCTCGCCAAGGATTTCGTCGGCTTCATCGGTTCGCCGGCCGGCTGCGATATCCGCAACGAAGCCGTGGGCGCCACCGGTCCGTACATGATCGCCGGTTGCGAACTGCCGGCCGACGTGCCGCCAGCCGTGTCCGACATGCTGCCCTACTTCCAGGAAGGCGGCCACAACGGTCCGGCTCTCGAGTTCCTCTCGCCCATCAAGGGCCCGGCTCTCGAGCAGATCACGGTTGAAGTCGGTTCGGGCATCCGCTCGGCTGCCGATGGTGCCGCTCTCTACGACGAAGACGTGCGCAAGCAGGCGCAGCAGCTCGGCCTTGCCGGCTGGTAATCGTCTCTGACCCTGCTTAGGCTCCGGAGGGCCCACCCTCCGGAGCCGCAACGCATTGCGAGGTTCCCCCATGACAGCAGCAGCTGTTCCTGCGCTGAAGATGCAGCGTAGGTCCCTTTACCCCGGCTGGTTCTACGCCCCGGCCGCAGTGGTCTATTCCGTGCTGTTCCTGGCACCGACCTTTGCGTCGCTCTATTTCAGCCTGACGCGCTGGACGCTTTTCGATGCCACCTTCATCGGCTTCGACAACTTTGCCCAGTTCTTCCGCGAACCCTTCCTGATCCAGGGCCTGGTCAACACGGTGATCTACGCCGTGATCACCTCCGGCCTGAAGGTCGTCATCGGCATGGCTCTGGCGGTGATGCTGACGAGCCAAATCATGGCCCGTGGCTATCTGCGCTCGGTTATCTTCTTTCCGGTCCTGGTATCCACCATCGGCGTCGGCATGACCTTCACCGTGCTGATGCACCCGACGCTGGGCATGATCAACCAGACCCTCGCCATGTTCGGCATTGCCGGTCCCGGGTGGCTCGTCGATCCCAAGCTGGCACTGTTCTCGGTAGCCCTCGTCGACGTCTGGAAGGGCGTTGGCCTTGCCACCGTCATCTACATTGCCGGTCTTGTCGCCATCCCCAAGGATTACTACGAAGCCGCCCGCATTGACGGCGCCACCAAGCTGCAGAACTTCTTCTACGTGACCCTGCCGCTCAGCCGCCCGGCGACCGCGACTGTCATTACGCTCTCCTTCATTGGCGGCCTCAGAACCTTCGACCTCATCTGGGCCATGACCAAGGGCGGTCCGGGCTTTGCGTCCGACACCGTCGCCTCGGTGATCTACAAGCAGTATCAGGCGGGCTTCTATGGCCTCTCGACGGCCGGCAACGTCGTGCTGTTCGTCCTCATCGCCGTGCTTGTCGTGCCGCTGACCATGTTCCTCAATCGCAAGCAGGGTCACGAATGAGATCGCGCGCTTCCTTCCTTGGCGGCGTCGCCGCCATCGCCGCCACCTTCGTGGTCTTTGTGATCCCGTTCCTGTTCATCCTGCTGATGGCCTTCAAGGACAAGCAGCAGTCTGCCCTGCGCGACTTCTCCTGGCCGAACGGGTTCCACCTGTTCACGAACGTCTATGAGGTGATCAAGACGCGGAACTGGATGATGGTCACGGCCTTCATCAATTCCTCGCTGATCACCGTCATCAGCGTCACGCTTCTTATTGTGCTCGCGGCCATGGTCGGCTTCGTTCTGGCCCGCCGCAAGACCAAGTGGAACGGCACGATCGAGTTCCTGATCCTCGCCGGCCTGATGATCCCGCCCGCCGTGGTGCCGACTATCTGGCTGCTGCAGGGCCTGAAACTGTTCGGCACGCTGCATGGCATGATCCTCATCCAGGTGGCTTACAATCTGTCGTTCTCGATCATCCTCTACCGTGCCTTCATCGCCACCATCCCGCGCGAGCTGGATGAAGCTGCGGTGATCGACGGGGCCCGTCCGCTAGATGTGTTCTTCCGCGTGATCCTGCCGCTGCTCTGGCCGGTGACGGTGACCAATATCGTGGTGCAGTCGGTCGGTATCTTCAACGATTTCACTAACCCGCTCTACTACCTGCCGGGCAACCAGAACGCGACCGTGCAGCTGACGCTCTACAATTTCCAGAGCCAGTTCAGCACGGCCTACAACCTGCTCTTTACCAACATCCTGCTCATCACCATCCCGCCGCTGATCGTCTTCATGTTCTTCAACCGGCAGATCGTCGCCGGCATGACGGCCGGCGCGGTCAAGGGCTAGCCGATGCGCAATTCAATGACATTCTCACGCGAGGAGATCTGACCCATGGCTGGCTTGGAACTCAAGAATATCCAGAAGACCTACGGCAAGGTCGAAGTCATCAAGGGCGTGGACCTGTCCATTGAGGACGGCCAGTTCGTAGTCTTCGTCGGTCCCTCGGGCTGCGGCAAGTCGACGCTGCTGCGCATGATCGCCGGCCTCGAAGACATCACCGGCGGTGAACTCTACATTGGCGACAAGCTCTGCAACGCCGTCGAGCCGCGCGACCGTTCCATCGCTATGGTCTTCCAGTCCTATGCGCTTTATCCGCATATGACGGTCTACGACAATGTCGGCTTTGGCCTGAAACTCGCCAAGACGCCTAAGGACATCCGCGACCAGAAGATCCGCGAAGCTGCCCGCATCCTGAAGATGGAACACCTGCTCGATCGCAAGCCGGGCCAGCTTTCCGGCGGCCAGCGTCAGCGTGTCGCCATCGGCCGCGCCATCGTGCGAAAGCCCGAAGTCTTCCTCTTCGACGAACCGCTGTCCAACCTTGACGCAGCGCTGCGCGTCGATACGCGAATGGAGATCGCAAAGCTCCATGCCGATCTCGGCGCGACCATGATCTACGTGACTCACGATCAGGTCGAAGCGATGACTCTGGCCGATAAGATCGTCGTGCTCGACGCAGGCGTCGTGCAGCAGGTTGGCAGCCCGATCGAGCTCTATCAGCGCCCGACCAATCTCTTCGTTGCCGGCTTCATCGGCTCGCCGAAGATGAATTTTGTCGAAGTCACCGTTGAAGCGATCGAGACCGATGCCATCGTCGTCTCCAGCAAGGACGTTGCCAGTCTCCGCGTGCCGGCAACCTCTGCCGGCGTTCAGGTCGGCGACAAGCTGACCCTCGGCATTCGCCCGCATGATCTGGTGCCCGCCAACAACGGCGCCATCGTCGGCCGCGTCAGCCTCGTCGAACGCCTTGGCAACGAGACAATCGTCAACCTCGAGCTGTCCTCCGGCACCGCCTGGCTCGCCGTCCTCGAAGGCGATCAACCCCTCCGCGTCGGCGAAAGCCTGGCGCTCGCGGCCGAGCCGACCAAGGCGATGCTCTTCGACAAGGACGGG
>NZ_JAFKHD010000513.1 GCF_017307565.1 Devosia sp. | reverse complement strand
TTTTGGGGCAAAGACACAGGTCGACACCTCGGACTGGCAGCTGACGCGGTTTGGCGCGGGCGCGAGCTACCCCAATTCAGGTTATGGCGCGACGCTCGACTATCGCTTCATCGGGGCCAATCCGGGCGTCGGTCAGATTGCGGACCAGCACGAAGTGTTTGGCGAGTTGACCATTCCGGTCGCCGACTACTGGAGCCTCAAGGGCAATGCTGCCTGGGACATCAGCGGCAATAGCTGGCTGCAGGTGGGCGGCGGGCTGACCTATGATGATGGCTATCTGACCTTTGGCGCCAATGCACGCCGCACCGGGCCTACTCATGTGTCGCCCAATTCGACCAGCGTGCTCGCAACCTTTGCCATCAAGGCACCGGCCGGGCTGAACCTGAGCTATGGCGGTAGCGTACCGGTACCGAACTTTTGATCGCCCGGCCCTGACGGCGCCAACAGGCCGAGGCATGCGCGCAGCATAGAGGCGCATTGCCTATTCGGATTTTGGCCGTATTGTTTGGGCAATTGACAGCAATTCTTCCGAGCCTCATTGATGCGGCTCTCATTACAATGCGGACCTGACGATGACCTTTGCATTTCTGCGGCGCACAACCGGCGCCATGATCCTCGGCCTCGTGCTGGTGACGGCGTCGGTGCTGCCAAGCTTCGCAGCCACCGTAGTCACCGTAAACGGCATTGCCATTTCCGACACGCAGGTCGACCAGCGTCTGCGCCTGTTCCGCATGGAAGGCAACAATACCGGCCGCAAGGGCGCGACCGACCAGCTCATTACGGAAGCGATCCAGATGAGCGAAGCCAAGCGCCTCGGCGTCGCCGTTTCGAATGCGCAGGTCGACGAAGCCCTGCTGCAGATCGCCCGCAATCTCAAGGTTAGCCAGGACAAGCTGATCCAGATGCTGAGCCAGGGTGGCGTGAGCTCGGATACGCTGCGCGATCGTCTGCGCGCCGCCATCGCCTGGAACGCCGTGACGCAGCGCGCCGTGGTGCCGAATGTGCAGATTTCGGACCTGGAGCTCGACCAGAAGGCGGCCGCGCGGGTAAGCGACTACCAGAAGTTCGACTATATTCTCAAAGAGATCGTCTTTGTCGGCCAGGGTGCCAGCGGCCGCACGGCGCAGGCAAACCGCTACCGTTCGAGCTTTACCGGCTGCGATAGCGCCGTGCAGCTCTCGCTCGGTTTTACCGACGCTGCCGTGGTCGATATCGGCCGCCGCCACGCCACCCAGCTGCCCGAAGCCATGGCCAAGGAACTGGCCGGCATGAACGTGGGCGGGATCACCAAGCCGCGCGTTGTCGAGAGCGGCGTTTCGATGCTCGCCATCTGCGAAAAGACGCAGGCGGAAGACCTGACCTTCATGAAGGATGACCTGCGCGCCGAAGTGGGCGGCAGCAACCTCGAGAAGGAAGCCCAGGCTTACCTGACCCGGCTGCGCAACAGCGCCAAGATCATCTACAACTAAGCGCGGCGGGGCGCACGACGCCCCCTTCCGCGACATGATGGAAACGACCCGCGGAGCCGCATCTTTCGATGCGCCTCCGCTTTCTCTTTGGGGGCTTGGATGGCGCCGCTCGCAATCAGCATGGGTGAACCTGCAGGGATTGGTCCCGATATTGTTCTGACGCTCTATGCGCGTCGGGAGGAGCTTGGCTTGCCGGCCTTTGTGGTCTTCGGGCATGCGGGTTTCCTCACGGCACGAGCGGCGCGTCTGGGGCTGGATATCGAGGTGATTGCGACCGAGCCGGCCGATGCCGAGGGCGTCTTTTCGCGCGCCCTGCCCGTTCGTCATATAGAAGGCAATGTGCCCGACCAGCCGGGCCAGCCGACGCCTGACGCTGCTGCGGTGGTGATTGCGGCGATCCAGCTGGCGGTCGACAGCGTCAAGGGCGGAGAATGCCGGGCGCTGGTGACGGCGCCGATCCACAAGGGGGCGCTCTACCATGCCGGGTTCTCCCATCCCGGGCACACTGAATTCCTCGCGGCGCTTTGTGCCGAGGATGGAGTCGAGCCGCTGCCGGTGATGATGCTGGCGCATGACGAGTTGCGCACCGTGCCGCTGACCATTCATGTGCCGATCCGGCAGGTACCGGGGCTGCTGAATGAAGGCCTGATCATCGAGACGCTGCGCGTGATGGCGCGCGATCTCAGGGACCGGTTCGGAATCGCCGCGCCGCGGATTGCGGTCGCGGGGCTCAATCCGCATGCGGGCGAAGGCGGCGCCATCGGGCGGGAAGAAATCGAGATCATCAACCCGGCGCTGGAAAAGGCGCGGGCCGAGGGCATCGATGCCGTTGGCCCCCTGCCCGGCGACACGCTGTTTTTCCCCCTGCACTGGCGGCAATATGATGCGGTGCTGGCGATGTATCACGACCAGGCGTTGATCCCGATCAAGACCGTGGCCTTTGACGCGGGGGTGAACGTGACGCTGGGGCTGCCCATTGTCCGGACATCGCCCGACCATGGCACCGCGTTCGATCTGGCGGGAACCGGAAAAGCCTCGACATCGAGCTTTTTGGCGGCCATAGCCATGGCGGACAAAATGACGAGCGGAGCCCCATGAGCCAGATCGATACGCTTCCGCCGCTGCGCGAGGTCATTGCCGCGCACGGGCTCAGGGCCAAGAAGGAACTGGGGCAGAACTTTCTGCTCGACCTCAACCTGACGGCACGTATTGCGCGGGTGGGCGGGTCTCTCGAAGGCGTGCGCGTGATCGAGGTGGGTCCAGGGCCCGGCGGGCTGACGCGGGCGCTCCTCGCCGAAGGCGCGCGGGAAGTGATCGCTATCGAGCGCGACGCGCGGGCACTGCCGGCGCTGGCGGAAATCTCGGATGCCTATCCCGGGCGTCTGACCGTGATTGCAGGCGACGCGATGGAGGTCGACTATCGCGCGCTGGCCGATGGGCCGACACGGCTTGTTGCCAACCTGCCCTATAATATCGGTACGCAGCTGCTTACCGGCTGGCTGACCATGGAGCCATGGCCACCGTTCTTTGAAAGCCTGACACTGATGTTTCAGCGCGAAGTCGCCGAACGCATCTGTGCCAAGCCGGGGGAGGATGCCTATGGGCGGCTCGGGGTGCTGGCCGGATGGCGGACCGACGCGCGGATCGCATTCAATGTCGGCAAGCAGGCCTTTGTGCCGCCGCCCAATGTGACATCGGCCGTGGTGCATCTGGTGCCCAAGCCCGTGGAGGCGGGGCTGCCGGTCAAGCATCTGGAACAGGTGACCAAGGCCGCCTTCGGGCAGCGCCGCAAGATGGTGCGGCAATCGCTGAAGTCGCTGGGGGTGCCCGTGGAGGCGCTGCTGGCGGCTGCGGAGCTCAAGGGCGACGAGCGGGCTGAGGATTTGCCGATCGAGGCGTTTTTGGCCATGGCGCGGGCGCTGCCGGGGTTACGGTAAACGCCGACCGATATGGTGGGTGAGCTTGTGCCACGACCTCGTGGTTCGACAGGCTCACCATGAGGTCTGCGTACCTGACTGGAAAACCTAGACCGGGCCGATCTGGTTCTGCAGGTCGCGGACGAAGCTGTCGAGGTTGTTCTGGCGCTTGCGGTCGAGACGGGCCGAGGCGAGGATAGCGCGGACGCGGGCGACTGAGAGTTCGAGGTCCTCATTGACGAGGACGTAGTCGTATTCGTTGTAGTGATCCATCTCGTTGCGCGCGTTCTTGAGGCGCTTTTCGATGGTGCCGACGCTGTCCTGGGCGCGACGTTCGAGACGGGCGCGCAGCTCGTGGATGGAGGGCGGCAGGATGAAGACCGTGACCATGTCGGCACGGCACTTTTCATAGAGCTGCAGGGTGCCCTGATAGTCGATGTCGAACAGGATGTCGTTGCCGGCGGCCAGCTGCTCTTCGACCTCGGCGCGTGGGGTGCCGTAGAAATTGCCATGGACTTCGGCGGATTCGAGCAGGCCACCGTCGCGGCGCAACTGTTCGAATTTCGGCACATCGATGAAGTGATAATGCTTGCCGTCGACTTCGTCCGTCCGGCGAGCGCGCGTCGTGACCGAAACGGACAGCCGGATATTGGGATCAGCGCCGAACAGAGCCCGCGAAATGGAGGACTTTCCTGCGCCCGAGGGCGAAGCAAGGACGAGCATGACGCCGCGGCGCTGGAAATCCATCTGTGAGGTCACTCTATTCGATGTTCTGGACTTGCTCGCGTAGTTGATCGATCTCCGCCTTGAGGTCAAGACCGATGGAGGTCAGTTCCACGGCGTTCGACTTGGAGCAGAGCGTATTGGCCTCTCGATTGAATTCCTGGGCGAGGAAATCGAGCCGCCGGCCGACCGTGCCGGAACCGGAAAGCAGAGCGCGGGCGCCGGCAATATGGGCGCGCAGGCGATCGATCTCTTCCTGGATATCGGCCTTGGTGGCGAGCACCAGCGCTTCCTGGGCGAGACGATCGGGAGAAATATCGGCTTCCTGACGCAGGGCCTCGACCTGTTGGGAGAGGCGGGCCGAAATGGCTTCGCGAGTGCGGGTCGGATGAGCATCGGCCCGGGCGACAAGATCGGCGATGGTGTCGAGCTGGCCCGCGAGAATTTCGGCGATGCGGCCGCCCTCTTCGAGACGCGAGAGCTGAAGCGCGGCGATAGCCTCGCGCACAGCGGCCATCAGGACGGGCTCAAGGCCCTCCTCGTCGATATCGCGGCTTTCCTCGACCACCAGCACACCCGGCAGGGCCAGGATGCCATCAAGGCTTGGGCGGCGCGCATCGACGCGATCGGACAGCGCGCCGATGGCGGCAAGAACGGTTTCGAGCGCGGCGGGATTGACCGACACGGCGCCGGAAGCGCCTTGACGATCGAGCGAGACGGTGGCGTTGACGGAGCCGCGCGAAAGCGACTGGCTCAGCAGCTGGCGCAGCGGGATATCGAAGGCCTCGAGGCCGGGGGCGAGACGCGTGCGGATATCGAGGCCACGGCCATTGACCGACTTCAGCTCAACCCGGAGACGGGCCGGGCCGAACATGGCGTCGGCCCGGGCGTAACCCGTCATGCTGGCGAGGCGGGAACTCACTGGCTTGCGCCTTCGACTTCTCCGGCTTCCTCTGCCTCGAGAGCCTGGCGCGCGGCCTCGGCGTCCTGTGCAGCCTGCTCTGCCGCCTCGCGCTCGATCTCGCGATAGCGGGCGACGTTCTTCTGGTGCTCTGCGTAGGTCTCGGCGAAGACGTGGCCTTCGCGCGGCGTTGCCCCCTTGGCGACGAAGTAGAGGTACTTGTGGTTGTCGGGGTTGGCGACGGCGCGCAGCGACTCGATGCCCGGATTGGCAATGGGCGTCGGTGGCAGGCCGTCGATCTGATAGGTATTGTAGGCCGTCTTCTGCTCGATTTCCGAACGGCGCAGGCCGCGATCGAGCGTCGATTGGCCCAGCGTGATACCGTAGATGATTGTCGGGTCCGACTGCAGGCGCATACGCTGCTTGAGGCGATTGACGAAGACGGCGGCAACCTGCGGGCGCTCCTCGGCAACGCCGGTTTCGCGCTCGACGATTGAGGCCAGGATCAGGAGTTCTGCAGGGCTCGACAGCGGCAGGTCCGGCTGGCGGCTTTCCCAGGTTTCGGCAAGGGCCGTGGTCATGGCGGCCTGCATACGCTCGATCACCGACTGGCGGGTGTCGCCGGGCAGATAATCGTAGCTACCGGGCAGGATGGAGCCTTCCGGCGGCAAGTTGCCGATGGTGCCGGTCAGGCGATCATCGGCATTGACGCGCTGCACGACCTGCCAGGAGGTCCAGCCTTCGGGAATGGTCACGGCATAGCGGATCGGGGTGCCGGTGGTCAGCTCGGTGAGAATTTCGGACATGCTGGCATGGGCGGGAATGGTGAAATCGCCGGCCTTGACCGTGATGTTCTGTTCCACGCGGCTGCCGAACTGGCTGAAGATCAGCGCGCTGTTGATAAAGCCCTGCTCTTCGAGGCGGGTTGCCGTGGTCGAGAGGGCATTGCCCGTTTCGACGCGGAAGACGCGATCCTCGGTGGAGGGGCCGTCACCATAATATTGCGAGGCGACATAGAGGAAGCCGCCACCGATGACGACGAGGCCGATGACCAGGAGAGTCAGGAGTGCGTTGAGCACATCGACGAGGCCATTTGACGAGCGGCGGCGGCGTTTACGACGGTCGTT
>NZ_JAFKHD010000512.1 GCF_017307565.1 Devosia sp. | reverse complement strand
GGGGCGCTTGTTTACGGCACGCTGCTTGGATGTTTTGGGCTCGGGGCCATTGCGGGGGCCTTTCTCAATGGCCGGGCCCGGGCGCGGTTTTCCAATGAGGCGATCGTGCGGATCGCCTGTCTTGGGTTCGCGCTGAGCTGTCTGGGGCTGGCGTTCAGCCGCGATGTGTTTTTGAGCCACCTGGTGCTGCTGCCGGCGGGCACATGCTGGGTGCTGTCGCTCTCGCTGTTCAACGTCTCGATCCAGCTCTCGGCACCGCGCTGGGTGGTGGGGCGGGCGCTCTCGCTCTATCAGACCGCGACCTTTGGCGGCATGGCCGGGGGCAGCTGGATCTGGGGCCTGACGGCTGACGCGGCTGACCCGCAGTGGGCGCTGGTTGCGGCCGGTGGGGTGCTGATCGTCTGCCTGCTCGTCGGGCTGCGTTTGCCGCTGCCGCAGTTCAATGATCTCGACCTCAATCCGCTCGACACGTTCAACGAGCCGCTGCTGAAACTCGATCTGCGACCGCGCAGCGGGCCGATCATGATCATGGTCGACTACGAGATTGCGCAGGAGGACATTCCGCGGTTCCTGGCGCTGATGGGCGAGCGGCGGCGTATTCGCATTCGCGATGGCGCGCGGCAATGGGGGCTGCTGCGCGATCTCGAGAAGCCGCATATCTGGGTGGAAAGCTACCACGTGCCGACCTGGGTCGATTATGTGCGGCACAACCTGCGGCGAACGAAGGCCGATGCCGACAATATCGAGCAGTTGCGGGCGATGCATCGCGGGCAAGGGATGCCGATTGTCCATCGCATGATCGAGCGGCAGACGGTGCCGCTGGATGACACGACGCCGCTGCGCGACAGCCCGGAAGTCGGGCCCTGAGGATGGTCGCCGTTTTTATCGATGCCGATGCATGTCCCGTAAAGGACGAGGCGCAGCGGGTGGCAGAGCGGCATGGGCTGGTGATCACCTATGTCGCCAATTTTGGCCTGAGACCGTCACGCGATCCCATGATCCGCAATGTGATGGTGCCGCAGGGCGCGGATGCGGCTGACGACTGGATCGTCGAACATGCCGAGCCGGGGGATCTGGTGGTGACGGCCGATATTCCGCTGGCGAGCCGCATTCTGGCCAAGGGTGGCGCGGCGATCGGGCCGACGGGCAAACTTTTTACCACCGACTCGATCGGCATGGCGCTGGCCATGCGCGAACTTAACCAGCACCTGCGCGAAACCGGGGAAAGCCGAGGGCTCAACGCCGCTTTTTCGGCGAAGGACCGGTCGAATTTCCTGCAGCAGTTCGACCAATTGGTGCAGCGCGCCAAGCGCGGTTAGGAAGGCCGTCGGAAGTAATCCGGCATTCCTGCCTTGACGTTGACTCATTTGATGACGATGTAGGGGGTGTTCGCAATCCTGCCCCTCGGTGATTTGTCCGAAGACTTGGCCTGGAAGAAGCGACGACGGCCTAGCCGATGCGGGCGGATTGCCCCGGCAGGCCATTTCAACCGGTTCATGCGGAACGTTGGGTTCCCGGCATGACCGTCAACCCCGCGGCAAGCCAATCGTAGTGATTGCAGGTGCTGACGCCTCGCGCGCTGACGACTGTCATGCGCGTGAGACATTGTACGCCATTATGGAGGTGGAATGCCGCCCCGGCGCGACTCGCGCCGAGACAATACCGGCCACAAGGCCGGAGGAAGACTAAAATGAATACGCATATTCTCAGCGCGCCGGGAGAACTGTTCCTTGGCAGCGACGCCGCAACCGCCCTGGCCCAGGGCGCGCGGCGATTTTCATCGGGCGCAAAGGCGGTTCGTTTCGCCATGGAACAGGCGGCTCCCGTGAGCCTTCACGGCGCCCTGCTCAAGATCGGCGGACAGACGCTGGGGCCGGATCAGATCCGCACCCTGCACCGCCAGATGGAAGCGGTGGGCCAGGCCCGCCGGACCCATCAATAAAAAAGAAAACGCCGGCCAAGTGGCCGGCGTATTTTTTTGCGCCTTTGGCGCAAGGCTATTGCCTCTATGCGCGCTTGGGCGCCGCGATCAGGCCTTCACGAATGGCCTGCTTGCGGGCGGCCTTACGGTTGCGGCGAATCGCTTCGGCCTTCCGGCGCACGCGCGCTTCGGACGGCTTTTCAAAATACTTGCGGAGCTTCATCTCGCGGAAGACGCCCTCGCGCTGAAGACGCTTCTTGAGAACACGAAGGGCTTGATCGACGTTGTTGTCGCGTACCTGAACCTGCAAAAAATATCCTAACCTGGTGCTCGCCTTGCTCCCCGGAGGGCAGGCGGAGCCGATCCGTTGACCGGTGTGGCCCCTGACTATCAGGACAGATCGGCTATGCCAACCCACCTAGTGCTTATGCTGATCAGGCCGCACAGGTCGCGAGGGCTTCGGCCACGGCGATATCGGCCAAAGCGAGAGCGGCTTCGCGCGTCCTGGCGGCGGCAATGAAGCGGCCGTTGTGGCAGAAGGTTGCGCCCTTGACGCCGCTGGCGGCCTCGAGATCCTCATTGGTGAGGCCTGCCCAGGAGGCAGGAAGATCGGCGCGGAGCTCGAAGCTGTCTTCGCCGCGGCGGATGCCGGTGAGGCACCAATCCTTGTCGCGCGGGTGGACAACGAAAAGCAGGTGATCGGCGCCGGCCTTTTCGATGGCCGGGCGGAAGGGCATGCCCATGGGCAGTTCCAGCACGCGCTTGGCACCGGTCGCCTCGATGGCCTTGCGAACGATGGACTCGGCGCGCAGCTTTGCGGCGCTGCGGCTGACGGCGGCTTCGACGAAGCTGCGGGCAACTGCCAGGGCCTTGTGGAACGCCTTGCCGTCGGCCTCGGGATCCGCATCGTCGAAGTCGGGCTTCAGGGTTTCGAGGAGCGAGGAGAGCGACAGGCCGGCCAGCGGGCCGGACGGGCTGATGGCGCCGTTGTCGACGAGGTCGATCGGCAGCACGAGATTGCCATCGACCGAGGCGTGGACGCTGTCGATGTGTTCGGCAGGGACATTGAAGGAGGCGATGTAATCGCGCCCAAAATGCTTCCAGATGAGGCCGAAGGAACTATAGGGCTGGCCATCGTCGCGGAGCGGCGCGCCGCGCTGGTGGTGGTCGAAAATCTGCGCCGAGGCGTCATAGGCGCCGCCGACGTCGTAGATGATGCGGTCGGTTGCCGGTGTGATCCATTCGGGAGCGCGGCTGCGCACGATCTGCGCGTCCGGAAACAGCCGGGTCAGGACAACACTCGACAGCAACTCATCGGCATGAAAACCACCGGAGTGGGTGACGAGAAATGCTGGTGTCATGTCGCGGTCTGTCCTGAAATGGGCAATCGGGGCGTCACGACCCCCCACGGTCTCGACACGCTTTAGCTACCCTGCTTTGGAGGGGCGAGGCAATGTTATCGTTAGCGAATTGTTAACGCGTAAAAATGGCGCCAATTTGCTGGGGGTTCGAGACCTGCGACAGGTCATTCCCTCCCCTTGGCGGGGAGGGAGAAAGCAGCGTCAGGCGGGCTGGCCGAAACGTTCGTCGAAGGCATAGCCGGCGCCGCGGACCGTGCGGATCGGATCGCTTTCGCGGCCGCGATTGATGGCGCGGCGGAGGCGGCCGATATGGACGTCGACGGTGCGTTCATCGACATAGACGTCATTGCCCCAGACGCCATCGAGAAGCTGCTCGCGCGAATAGACGCGGCCAGGATGGCGCATGAGATATTCGAGCAGGCGATATTCGGTGGGACCCAGGTGCACGTCGCGGGTGGCGCGACGGACGCGGTGGGTGGTGCGGTCAAGCTCGAGATCGCCGACTTTCAGGGCGGCGGTGACGAGATTGGGATTGGCCCGGCGGAGCAGGGCGTGGATACGGGCCACGAGCTCGGGGACCGAGAAGGGCTTCACCACATAGTCGTCGGCGCCGGTGGATAGGCCACGGACACGCTCTTCCTCTTCGCCGCGAGCGGTGAGCATGATGATGGGAATGCGCGAGGTTTCTTCGCGGGCGCGGAGGCGCCGACAGAGTTCGATGCCGGAGATTTCGGGCAGCATCCAATCGAGCAGGATCAGGTCCGGCAGCTTTTCGGCAATGGCGTGCTGTGCTTCGTCGCCGGTCTCGGCAGTGACCACGCGAAAACCCTCGGCCTCGAGGTTGTAGCGCAGCAGGATGGCGATATCGCCCTCGTCTTCGACAACGAGAATGGTCGCGGGCATAGGCGTGCTCCATCGATCGGCAGCCGCATGCTGCCGTCATTCGTTCTGATTTGCCACCATCCTCTTCAGCTGCCCCCACGAAGGAGGACGGTGGCTCGTTTGGGATTAGTCTTCGGTCGTCAGGCCTTGATCTGCGTGCGATGCAGTTCCTGCACGTCAGCGGTCAGCTGCTTGCCGGTCTGCAGGTAGTAGGCGCGTTCCGCGATGTTGGTCGCGTGGTCGCCGATGCGCTCCAGGTTCTTGGCGCAGAACAGGAGATGCGTGCAGGTGGTGATGTTGCGCGGATCTTCCAGCATGTAGGTCAGGAGTTCGCGGAAGAGCGAGGTGTGCATGGCGTCGACTTCGTCGTCGCGGTTGCACACTTCCACCGAGGCGGCAGCATCGCGGTTGGCATAGGCGTCGAGGGCGTCCTTGAGCTGACGCAGGACAAGGGCGGTCATGTTCTTGACGCCATTGTAGAAGGTCGGCTGCAGGTTGATGCCTTCGAGCTTGAGCGAACGGCGCGCAAGTTGCTTGGCCATGTCGCCGACGCGTTCGAGGTCGTTGGCAACATGGATGGCGGTGACGATGGCGCGCAGGTCCGAAGCCATGGGCTGGCGGCGGGCGATGATCGAGACGCACATGTCGTCGATCTTGCGCTGCATGTCGTCGATGCGCTGGTCGGCGATGATGGTGAGATCAGCCAGCTCGCGGTCGAGCTTGAGCAGGGCCTTGGTGCCGTTCTCGATGGCGACTTCGACCTGGCCGCCCATTTCGGCAATGGTCTGGGCCAGGGCATTGAGCTCGTCGGTAAAGGACGAGACGATGTGGTCGGATGCGTTATTGGTAGGCATGACGTTGGTTCCTCGTTCCGCGATCAGCCGATGCGGCCCATGATGTAGTCCTGGGTCTGCTTGTTCACCGGGTTGGTGAAGATGTCCTCGGTGTTGCCCTGTTCGATCAGGTTGCCGAGGTGGAAGAAGGCGGTGCGCTGGGAAACGCGGGCGGCCTGCTGCATCGAGTGGGTCACGATGACGATGGTGTAGTTTTCACGCAGTTCGTCGATCAGCTCTTCGATAACGGCGGTGGCGATCGGGTCGAGGGCCGAGCAGGGCTCGTCCATGAGGATCACTTCGGGGCCGACGGCGATGGCGCGGGCAATGCACAAACGCTGTTGCTGACCACCGGAGAGACCGGTGCCGGGTTCCTGCAGGCGATCCTTCACTTCTTCAAAAAGACCTGCCTTACGCAGGGACGACACGACGATCTCGTCGAGGTCGGCCTTGTTGCGGGCGAGACCGTGGATACGCGGGCCATAGGCGACGTTGTCGTAGATCGACTTGGGGAAGGGATTGGGCTTCTGGAAGACCATGCCGATGCGGGCGCGCAGCTCAACGACGTCAAGCGAAGGCGAGTAGATGTCTTCGCCGTCGAGCTTGATGGTGCCGCCAACCTTGGCGCCTTCGATGGTGTCATTCATGCGGTTGATGCAGCGCAGGAACGTCGACTTGCCGCAACCCGAGGGTCCGATGAAGGCGGTAACCGCGCGATCCGGAATGTCGATCGAGATGCCGTGCAGGGCCTGCTTGGCGCCGTAGTGAACGGTCACGTCGCGGGCGGTGAGGCGAATGGGGCGGTCGAGCACGTCAGTCGGGTTCATGGCGGAGTCCACGTTCAGAGAAGTCTTCTTAACCTTGCCGGCAAGCATATCCATTTGGCTCATCCTTAAGCACGCTTTTCAAGGCGCGAGCGGAGATAGATCGCGGCGCCGTTGAGCAGGATCATGACCGCCAGCAGCACCATAATGGCGGCAGCCGTGCGGGGTTCGAAGAAGTTGCGGTTTTCATTGCCCTGCCAGAGATAGATCTGGACGGGAAGAGCGGCGGCCTGATCGAGCGGGGTCGCGGGGACCGAGGCCACGAAGGCCTTCATGCCGATGAGCAGGAGCGGTGCGGTTTCGCCCAGAGCGTGGGCGACGCCGAGAATGGTGGCCGTGAGGATCGACGGGAAGGTCGTCGGCAGC
>NZ_JAFKHD010000511.1:6222-7767 GCF_017307565.1 Devosia sp. | reverse complement strand
GACGTCCTATTGGCCCATGGTCTGGCCATCGCCGGAACTGGCAACGCTCACCATCGACACGGCAAACAGCACCCTGTCCCTGCCGGTGCGCAAAGCCGATACGGCAGAAGTCCAACTGCCGTCGCCGGCCCACGGTCCGGCAACGCCGATCACCCAGCTCGATCCGGGCACGGTGCGCCGCTATTCCAGCCAGGACCACGTTGCCGGAACCACGACCTATGTCACCGAAGGCATTGGCGGTCTTTTTGGCGAAGGTATTCTGCGCTTCGACGATATCGGCACCGAACTGAGCCACAGCCTCAAGCGCGAGCTGACCATTGCCGACAACGATCCGACCTCGGCCGAGTATGTGCTTACACAGAGCTATGAGATGGGCCGGGATGGCTGGCGCATCCGTATCGACAGCGTCACAAGGATGCGTTCCGACCGCGACACTTTCTACCTGACCGGCGAGCTGTCGGTGGAAGAGAATGGGCTGTTGCGGGCCGAGCGGAACTGGGACCAGTCCTTCCCGCGCGACCTGATGTAACAAGCTGCGATAGTGGCGGCCCCTCCCCGGGCCGCCACTATCACACGCGCCAGGGCTAGCCGCTGAGGCTGCCGACGATATTTATGGCGAATGCAAAAATACCCAGGTTGAACAGGAAGGCTGCGGCGCCGTGCGCGAGTGCAACGCGGCGCATATGCGGGCCTTCGATGACCACGTCCGAGGTCTGGAAGGTCATTCCCAGGGTAAAACTGAAATACAGAAAGTCCCAATAGTCGGGCATGCGGTCGCCGGGGAACTGTAGCCCGCCCAGATCCTTGCCGTGCCGTTGCTGATAAAAGATATGCGCGTAGTGCAGCGCAAAGATCGTATTGGAAAATATCCAGGCAAGCACCAGGGATGCCAGGATCAGCGGGACTTCGAGCCAGCGCGTGTCCGGGCGCGCCACGAGTGTGCCGATGGCCACCAGCACTACGGCCAGAACCAGAACCGTGATGGACAGAAGCCCTGCGCGGTTGGCGTCATTGCCGGCAGATGTGGTGCGCATGGCGGCGGTGTCGTCGTTCAACAGCGGTACGGCCGAGGCGAGAAAGATCAGCGTCGCGAGATTGAAACTGCCCAGCACGGCGATCTGCAACTCAATGCCTGCGGACATACCCAGCAGCAGCAGGACGAGAAAGCTGGAGGCAAAAAGAACGAAGCGCGGCGGCGCAACGTGACGGCCAAGGACCTTGGCGATACGGGCGCGCATGTGAACCTTTCTTTGTCACGCTTGTGCCGGGACGGGCGTCATTTGCACGCCCGAACCAGCGTTCGGCGCGACCAGCATGCCACTGCTCGCCACGCATTGGAATATCCTGCGAAAGCGCCACCGGACGCCGTTTTAACCGGCTGTTAGGGTTAATGATTTATTGCTCGGGCCACTGGGATAGTCATCCCTGCCGGAGTTGAGCCCTTGTTTCGTGTCGTTCCCATGAGCCGATCCTGGCGCAGCCTGCTCCTGGCTGGTGCAGCGGTGCTCAAGCTTTCGGCCTGCGCCTCCAATCGGGGCCAGCTGG
>NZ_JAFKHD010000511.1:0-6212 GCF_017307565.1 Devosia sp. | reverse complement strand
CAGGAACAGCGCCAGCAAACGCTGGCCGAGCTGACCGCGCGCTACAAGGCCAATCCCCGCGACCGCAATACAGTCATCCACTACGCAGCCGCGCTGCGCGCTGCGGGCCAGCCGCAACAGGCCGCCGCGGCGCTGGAGCAGGCGATTGCCGCCTACCCCAACGATGTCGAACTCGCCGTCGCCTATGCCAAGGCACTGGCTTCCAAGGGTAATTTCGAGCAGTCGGTGGCGGTGATCGACCGGGTTATCCGTCCCGATGCTCCGGACTGGTCGGCACTGCTGGTCAAGGGCGCATCGCTCGACCAGATGGCTCGGCATGGCGAAGCGCGTGCCCTTTACGCGCAGGCCGCAACCATTGCGCCGGGCGAAGCTTCGATCGAGACCAATCTCGGCCTGTCCTACGCAATGACCAATGAATTGCCGACAGCCGAGCAGCATCTCCGGCGTGCGGTGCAGATGCGTGGCGCCACGACGCAGACGCGGCAGAACCTTGCACTGATCGTGGGCTTGCAGGGTCGCTTTCAGGAGTGCCGCACGCTCTATGCCGCGGAACTGCCGCCCGACCAGGTCGAGGCCAATATGGCCTATGTCCGCGCTCTGCTGACCCAGCAGAACCGCTGGGACATGATCGACAAGGGCTGATTGCCACTAACCGAAATCGTTGAAGTAGGTGCCCCGCGACCCGTGGCGGTGATCAGCCGCCACCGCCGCCCAGCATGCCATTGCTCATCACCTTGATGATGGCGGGGGCCATGATGACGATGAAGAGCACCGGTAGGAAGAACAGGATCAGGGGCACGGTAAGCTTGGGCGGCAGCGCGGCCGCCTTCTTTTCGGCGTCCATCATACGCGTTTCGCGACCTTCTTCGGCCATGACGCGTAGCGCCTGGCCCACGGAAGTACCGTAGCGGTCGGCCTGGATGAGAGCGGTCATCACGGCCTTGACGTTGTCGAGGCCAGTGCGGCGACCCAGATTTTCATAGGCTCGGCCACGATCTTCGAGGAAAGACAGTTCGGCTGTGGTCAGGGTCAGTTCTTCGGCGAGTTCGGCGCTTTGCTGACCGATCTCGCGGGCCACGCGCTTGAAGGCATGCTCCATCGACATGCCGGCTTCAACGCACAGCAGCAGCAGATCGAGACAGTCGGGCCAGGAGCGACGAATGGACGACTGCCGCTTCTGCGTGGCGTTCTTGAGCATCAGCACCGGCAGATAGGAGCCAACCAGCGCCGCACCAATGGAATAGAGCAGGTTGAGAAAGACGGGGCGCTCACCGGGCGTGATGAAGATCAGGTAGACCACCGCTACGGCGAAGACCACCAGCGGCGTCGCGAAGCGCTGGAACAGGAAGGTCGTGAGATGCCCCTGCCCGCGATAGCCGCCCATGGCGAGCTTGTCGACGGTGGTATCGTCCTGAAAGGCCTTCTTGAGGTCGAAGCGCTCGACCGCCTTCTTCATATAGCTCTTGGTTTCGGTGCTCCGCCGGATGGAACTTCGGCTATCTGTAAGGGCAGTGCCGCGCAGACGCGCCATTTCTTCGGCCCGCATGCGATCGCGCTCGACCGCGACGCGCTTGATGCGCGTGCGCATATCCTGCTTGACGATCATCGAGGAGCCGAAGGTGAAAACCACCGCTGCGGCAGAAATGGCCGCGAGCACAGCGATGAGGAATTCGCGGGAGGTGAGCATTTCGACCATGATCTGCCAGCCTCCGCGCTAGATTTCGAACTGAACCATGCGGTTCATCACGAACACGCCGAGGCTCATCATGATGGCGGCGACGCCGAGCCATATCTGGCCGATCGGTGTCGAAACCAGCGGCGAAAGATATTCCGGCGAAACCAGCGAGACCATGATCGCAACAACGATCGGCAGGGCGCCGATGATGCCGGCGGAGGCCTTGGCTTCGGACGACATGGCCGCCACTTTCTGTTTCATCTTCCTGCGGTTACGCAGCACGCGGGCAAGGTTGCCGAGCGCTTCGGAGAGATTACCGCCGGCCTGCTGCTGCACCGAGATCACGACCACGAAGAAGTTCACTTCGGGCAGCGGGACGCGATCGAGCAGGATCTGCACCGACTCCGTCATCGAGAAGCCGAAGGATTGCTGGTCCAATACGCGGCCGAATTCCGACTTCACCGGCTCCTTGGTGTCCTTGGCGACAACCCGCATGGAATCGTTGAGCGGCAGGCCAGTTTTGACGCCGCGCACGATGGCTTCAACGGCGTTGGGCAGCTCGTCGAGGAACTTGCTCTGGTACTGCTTGCGCCGGCGCATGACGTAGAAGCGCGGCAGGAGATAGCCACCGGCCACCGCGAAGATCGCGGCGAAATAGTAGGGCACCTGTACGATGAACAGGACGATGAACAACACGCCGCCAAAGATGATGCTGTTGCGAATGAAAGCCCCCGGCGAAATGGTCATGCCCGCCTGAAAGATGAGGTCGGGCAGTTTGACCCGTTTGCGGGCATTGAGCTCGTCCGTCTGGGCCTTGAGCGCCTGCTGAACCGTCTTGCGGCGCGCGTCGCGTGTGCGATCGGCGTCGAGTTCTCGACGGGAGGCACGGACGTCGCCCTGATAGGCCTTGAGGCGCTTGTCGGCCCGGGTATTGCCCAGAGCCGAGGGCACCAGGGCAAAGCCGGCGGCACCGACGGCGACAATGGCGAGAACAGCAAGCAGTATGGCGACAAGCATGCCTAGCGCCCCATCAGATCGTGCTGTTCGGTATTGGCCATTTCCAGCGCTTCGACCAGATTGGCCTCTTCGTTGAAGTAGCGCGCCCGTTCGGTGAAATTGGGCTTGGTGATGCCGGTCGAGCGGTGCTTTCCGAGCAGCATGCCGTTCGAATCTTCGCCCATGATGTCATAGACGAAGACGTCCTGGGTCACGATCACGTCGCCTTCCATACCCAGCACTTCCGAAATGTGGGTGATGCGGCGCGAACCGTCGCGGAGGCGGGCGGCCTGCACGATGACGTCGATGGACGAGACGACCATTTCGCGAATGGTGCGGCTCGGCAGGGCGTAACCGCCCATGGTGATCATGGATTCAAGACGCGAGAGCGCCTCGCGCGGGCTGTTGGCGTGCAGCGTGCCCATGGAGCCATCGTGGCCGGTGTTCATGGCCTGGAGAAGGTCGAATGCCTCCGGGCCACGGACTTCGCCGACGATGATGCGTTCAGGGCGCATACGCAGGCAGTTCTTGATGAGATCGCGCATGGTGATCTCGCCTTCGCCTTCAAGGTTCGGCGGGCGGGTTTCAAGACGCACCACGTGGGGCTGCTGAAGCTGAAGTTCGGCCGAGTCTTCGCAGGTGATGACGCGCTCATCCTTCTCGATGAAGGCGGTCAGGCAGTTGAGCAACGTCGTCTTGCCCGAGCCGGTACCGCCAGAGATCAGCACATTGGCGCGCACGCGACCGAGAATGCGCAGGACTTCGGCGCCTTCGGGCGAAATGGAACCGTATTTGACCAGCTGCTGCAGGGTCAGCTTGTCTTTCTTGAACTTACGAATGGTAAGCGCAGCGCCATCGATGGCCAGCGGGGGGGCGATGACGTTCACACGCGAACCGTCGGGAAGGCGTGCGTCGCAGATGGGCGAGCCTTCATCGACGCGGCGGCCGACCTGGGACACGATGCGCTGGCAGACATTCATCAGATGCGCGTCGTCGCGGAAGCGCACATTGGTCAGGCGCACCTTGCCACCGACTTCGATGTAGCACTTCTGCGAGCCGTTCACCATGATGTCGGCGATGTCGTCGCGGGCCAGAAGCGGCTCCAGCGGGCCATATCCGAGCACGTCGTTGCAGATGTCTTCGAGCAGGTCTTCCTGCTCGGAGATCGACATGACGATGGATTTGAGCGCGATGATTTCGCCGACAATGTCGCGGATTTCCTCGCGCGCCGACTGCTGCTCCATCGTCGCCAGCTGGCTGAGGTCGATGGAGTCGATCAGGGCGTTGAAAATCGCCGACTTGGTCTGGAAATATTCCTTGTCGCGCTGGGCGTCGACAGGATTGCGCACGTCGAGCACTTCGTCGCTGGTGCGCTGCCGCGCGGCCATGCCGTCGCTGTCCGAAGCCCGGCGTTGCGTCTGCGGCGCGGGAGCAGGCTCGGGCCGGGTAGCGCTCGGAATCGGACGTGGGACTTCGCCCACGCCAGGCGTATTGCCGCCGAATGTCGTCCGCTTTCCAAACATGCTCGCCTCGTTCTTCCTACTCTTCCACCAGCCGCGGGTCAGGCCCGCTTCTTGAGGAAGGACGGCAACTTCATCAGCCCCGCCGACTTGCCGGTGCCATGGGTGGGCTGACGCCCGGTCACCTGCATGCCGACATTGCGGTAGACCTCGTTGACCTTGTTGTTCGCCGACACCTCGGCGATCATCTGCCCGTTGTTCGCGGCCGTGCCGAAAAGCGCGGAATCGAAGCCGATCTGGCCGATAAGGCCGCATTCGACCGAGGCGGCGAATTCCGAAGCGCTGATCTCGGGACGCCGGGGAACGCCCTGCTTGTTGATGACAAGGCTCGGCGCCTTTTCGGTCGGGCGCAGTGCCTTGATCGTGTCTGCCAGGTTCTTGGCATTACGCAGATTGGCAAGGTCCGGCTCGGCGACGATCACCACTTCATCGATGGTCGAGAGCGTGTGGCGCACCCAGGCATTCCAGGCATGGGGAATATCGAGAATGATCACCGGCACGGAACGCTGGCAGATTTCGACAATCTGCTCGAACTCGCGCTCCTCAAAATCCCAGGTTCGGTCCAACGTCGCGGGGGCCGTAAGGAGGTTGATGTGGCTGGCCGCCTTGCTCATCAGGCGGTCGAGCATGGTCTGGTCGACCTTTTGATTGGCGAGAAGCGCGTCAGCAACGCCGTGGGGCGGGTCCTGGTTGAAGTTGAGGCCGGCCGTGCCGAAAGCCATGTCCATATCGAGGATAAGGCAATCCTGCCGGAGCACGGTGGCGATAGCCCAGGCGACATTGTGCGCCACAGTCGAGCCGCCTGCCCCGCCCTTGGCCGAGACAAAACCGATGGTCCGGCCGATTGGGGCAGCGCCCTCGCCGGCGAAGAGCTCGGTAATGGCGGTGACGATCAACTGCGCCGTTGCCGGCAACACGATATATTCGGAAATGCCCGAGCGAATGAGTTCGCGGTAGAGCAGCACGTCGTTGACGTGGCCAAGAACGATGACGCGCGTCGTCGCGTCGCAGACCTCGGCGAGGCGCCCGAGCGCGGCCGGAATTTCCTCGGGCGACTGCGTCGTTTCAACAATGATCAGGTTGGGCGTCGGATTGGTCTTGTATGTCTCGACCGCACCATCGATGCCGCCATTGTGCGTGGTCAGGGCAACCTTCGACATACGGCGGTCATGAACGGCGCTTTCGACCAGCTGGGCCGTCTGGGAATGCTCGCAGAAGGCCTGAATGGTGATGCGTGGCACAAGACGTGCGCCGGGGGAAATTTCCGCCGCTGCCTCTTCCTGCTTCTCCGGTTCGTCCGAGGTCAGGAAACTCTTCATGGTACTACTCCTTCACCTACGGATGATCAGTCGAGCACAAAGCCGACCGAGCCGCTGAACCCGCCACGCATGCCGCCGCTGCCAGCCACGCCATATTGATTTTCGAGCTTGCCGAGGAAAATCGCCTCAGCGTCGCTGGCCGGGGTCGAGAAATCGGTCGGCACAGCAATGGTGTTGGCCGGGCTCGGATTGACTAGATAGGGCGTGACCAGGATGACCAGCTCGGTCTGCCGGGTCTGGTACTGGTTCGACCGGAACAATGCCCCGAGGATCGGGATATTGCCCAGCCCCGGCAGTTGCGACGCCACGCGGCTGACACGTTCGTCAAGCAGACCACCGATGGCCAGGGTAGCACCGGCCGGCAGCTCCACTGATGTGGCTGCCTTGCGCGTCTTGAGCAAAGCAGCAACGTCTGGCTCCGACACCTCGGTTTCCACCTTGATGGAAATGAGGCCGCCGGTCTTCACGACAGGTGTGAAGTTAAGCTTCACGCCATATTCGCGTAGATCAAATTTGGGGTTACCGCGATCATCGGTGCCGTTCTGGTAGCGAACCTCACCACCAACGAGGAAGTTCGCAGATTCGCCCGAGAGGGCCGTCAGCGTCGGCTGCGCCAGGAGGCGCAAGGCTTCCCGATGTTCGAGCGCCTTGATGGCAGCGTCTATCTGCACGTTGCCGATCGGGAAGCCGCCCGTGCCGGCG
>NZ_JAFKHD010000510.1 GCF_017307565.1 Devosia sp. | reverse complement strand
CTAGTATTGAACCCCTATGGATTCACCAACACCAATACGATCCACCGGGTCTATTTTTTGGAAAAGTTGGACGACGCGACACGCAAGTTGATGGCCATTTCCCTCCTTACCAGCTTCTCGCAATTGTCTGCGGAATTGGTCGGGCGCCGATATGGATCGGGGGTACTGAAGCATGAGCCCCGGGAGGCCGAAAAGATTCGAATCTTATTGCCATCAGTCGATAAGGTGGCGATCGATAAGGCCTTCAAGAAAATCGACCGTGACTTAAGGGACGGGGAGCGCGAGAGCGCGATGGCGCGGGCCGATCGTTTTATCTTTCAGGCGGCTGGGGTCGTCCCCTGGGAGGGCGTCTCAAAACATCTGAGTAATGCGCTGGAGCGCATTCGGCAGAACCGTCGTCCCACGCGCAAAATTTAAGGCGCTTCATCAGCGCATCGGTGGAACATATGACTGAGATGACCGAGACAGCGGACGCGAAAAAGGCTCGGGCCTTAATCGAGGAGGAACTAAAAAAATCTGCTCCCGATTGGCAACTCATCGAACAGTGGAGCCGAGCACGGGTCGAGTCCGACCCAGATAACGTCCGCTTCACGGTGGATGCAGGTCATATCCAGCGGCTGGGAGCCGAACTGGTCGGTAAGCAGGACACCGCACTCTCTGAACTCATAAAGAACGCCTATGACGCTGACGCCACGAAAGTCGTTTTGACATTCTCAGATTATCAACGGCCCGGTGGAACGCTCGTGATCGAGGACGATGGGTCCGGCATGCTTGACGACGTCATCCGCTCATCGTGGATGAGAATTTCTACGCCATCTAAAGTCGATCAACCCCTATCGCCCATCTATCGACGGACCCGGGCCGGCAAAAAGGGTATCGGCCGCTTCTCTGTGCAGAGGCTGGGTAAATGGCTTTATCTTGAAACCCGACCGCGGGGATCAACCATCGGCTTTCGTGTCAAATTTAGTTGGGACGAGGAGTTTCGCGCGGGTCGAGACCTGAACGAAGTCTTCAGCCATATTGAGCGTTTCGACAAGCCAGCCGACGAATGTGGCACCACTTTGAGGATAGTCGACCTGAGAGATGGCTGGAGCGAAACGGCCCTGGCCAAAGTCTGGCGGTCGGTTCTCCTTTTACAGCCACCATTTCCAATCGCCCGCACGGAACCTTTGGCCGAACACCCAACCTCAGCAGACCCGGGTTTTGCTGTCAGCATCAATGGCATAAGCCGCGAAGCCAAGCGCTTGGAATACTAGATTGAGACAACTTTCCTGTCCCAGGCCTTCGCGACGATAACTGCCACCATCGACGCTAAGGGCCAGGCAGAGGTTCGCGTCCGTTCACCCAGAATTAGTCTGGATGATCGTCAGGTTTTCGAGAAAAAGTTCTTAGTGACCGGTCCAACATCGCTGCGCGCCTCGTACTTTATATATCATAGCACGACCCTGTCAGGGATGAGCATGACCTCGGCAGCAGAGTTGGGACGGACCTTCGGCGGAATCCGAATCTATAGAAACGGTTTTCGAGTGCTTCCCTACGGTGAAGCAGCTGACGACTGGCTTGAACTCGACAAAGATGTCTCGCGACGTGACCTACTCATCCCTGCCAACAACCGAAATTTCTTCGGCCACGTCGAATTGGGCACGGAAAGCAATCCGCTCTTCGAGGAAACCAGCAGCCGGGAAGGTCTGCTGGAAAACGAAGCCTATGTGGAACTGAAGCAGTTTGTGCGAGATGCGGTAGAGTGGTCGGCAAAACGGGTCGCTGCTGCTCGCAACCGCAAACAGGACGCCGGGCAGCGCAATTTCGTGCCGGAACCCCGCCGACCCTCTGAATACCTTCGGGTTGTTCGTGAAAATATGGAGATTTCGCCAACCTCGAGCCCCGACGCTGTGCAAACCGAACGTGTCTTGGCAAAGGCAGAGGCCATCGCCACAGAGTTCGAGCAGCGGGTTGAGGAACTGCAGTCGGCATCATTGGAATACGAGGAAATGCTTCGGCTGCTCGCGTCACTCGGCTTGTCCATCAGCGTATTTGGGCACGAGGTCAAAGGGGCCCGGGATGCGCTCCGTGCGAGGATGGACCTACTGGAGGACGCGATCGCTGCCGTTCCCGACCTTCAACACAAGAAGGCGCTCGAGCGGCAATTCGTCGAGCTCAAGCTTGGCTCGGATCGAATGTTCGATATTGGAGGTTACATTGCGGGCTTGATGTCCACCACAGAAAGCAGGCAGCTCCGACCGCTTTCTGTCAGCGGTGCTCTTCAGCGTTTCGCGACGCAGTTTAATGAATATATGACCCGCCAGAACATTGAGTTTGAGGTGGTCGTCAATCCACCAACACTACGAACAACACCGATGCACGGCAGTGAACTGGATTCGGTTCTGCTCAACTTCCTGACTAATGCTATCAAGTCGATGCGCAGCGCCCGTGTGAAAGAACGGAAGGTTCGCATGGATGCTAGATCCGAGGGACAGTATATCGTTGTTGGTTTTGAAGACACAGGTCCAGGCGTCGCCACGGCCGATCGACAGCGGGTATTCGACGCCTTCTTCACGACCACTATGGCAGCTGACGATGATGGCGTGTCGGGCCCTGGAACTGGGCTGGGACTGAAGATCGTCAGTGACATTGCATCCAGTTATGGCGGCTCCGTATCTGTCGAAGACGCTTCGCCGGGCTATGGATGTCGCTTCGAGTTTCGAGTTTTGGCAATGGGAGAAGAGACGTGACGCGCAAGGGGATCTTCGTGGACGACGCAGACCTCGTTTATGCCGAAACGCTATCGACGACCGGCGAGCTCGACTTTGAGCCGCGCGAGGTTGCCGAGGTTGCAGTTTTGGCTCGCAACATTGTCAGCGAACAGCCTCTCATCGTTGCGATAGACTACCGCCTCGACGAAGCGCCGGCAGGGCTGCAGTCCGATCAAACTTATAAAGGGAGCGCGCTGGCCCAGCACTTGCGAGATGCTTCCATCGAGCGACCAGACCATGACTTCGCCCTAGTGCTTGTTTCGGCTGAGAGCAAGATCAAGGCGCTGTACCGTCCGGACAAAACCGCGCACGACCTTTTTGATCGGGTCTATGTCAAGGAAGACATCAACAAACGGCGCGCAGCGATCAGACGGGAACTGATCAGTCTGTGCCAGGGCTACGAGAAGCTCCGGTCGGTGGGCAACAAATACGATATCCTCGATCTAATGGCAGGAACCGAGGCTGAGCGCCCATCTGTCGATGTTCAGGAAATCCGCACCAAGCTATCCGAGGCCGCGGCACCCCACGTCGCGGCCCGCATTCTGTTCACCCTAATCGATCGCCAGGGGCCACTCTTAGACACACGGAACGCCTGCGCCTATCTCGGAATCGAGCCGGGCGATGGCAAGACCGCGACCGAGGTGATGCAGGAGGCGGGCATCGGTTACGAGGGTATTTTCGGGGACGCGTGGCCTCGCTGGTGGGCCAATCGTTTGGAAACTTGGGCGCAGGATGTGTTCAAGCGCCGTGCCACGGGTTTGCCCGCTTCGGACAGGGCAAGGTTGTTGTCCGAGAGGACTGGACGAGAGTTCAGTCCCGCCCGTTCTCCCTGGAACAAATCGCCTGACGAGCTGATCTCCTTTGCTTGCGCTTCGTGCGGACGCGGGACGGAGCTTCGGCATTCTCTGGCGGCGTTCGACTTGACCCAACCGCGATATACCGTCCGCCGCCGAATTTGCTGGGACTGCATACAGACCGACCAATATGAAGCGGTCGAACCGCCACTAGCGATCGATGATGCGGACAGGGAACTGGCGCAACAAGTTAAGGGGCGCGACAGAGGGTCGGACGGTGTTGCGTCATGACGATTTCTGCTGGCGAGGCTGGAGACGCGATGGCCACTATAGCGGCCACGTTGGAACGCCATAACGTCGTAGAGTCCGAGGGTTACGCCGTCCTTCAGCGGTTGGCACGCGAGCTCAAACTGAAGAAAGATGCAACCGCATGGTCGGTTGAAGTCGACCGCGGTGCGCCTATTTTGTTCAGGCGGACCACCGACGAAAAGGGTAGATGGCTTAAGCCTCGGGTGGTCGCCAAGGGCATCGAGGTCGAACAAGGTGACGGAACAGCTTTGCCATTCCGGGCCTTGGACATTGCGCTCGAGGTGGATGATGATACCAACGGCTCGTTGTCGCGTTGGCACCTTGATCTGGCCAACAAAACAGCCGGCGTCTCGCAGTCGGGTCCGGTCACGCATCTACAATTCGGCGGGCATAACCACGGCGACCGCGAACACGACCACAAGCTCAAAGTGCCTCGATGGTGCCATCCACCGATGGAAGTTGCATTATTGTGCGAAGTTGTGGCGGCGAACTTCTATGAGGAAGAATGGCTTGGCCTAAGGGACGAGCCCAATTGGTGCCAGGCGATCTGCCTTTACCAGCAGCTGTGCTACAAATTCTATTTTGAGCGAATGGCAAATAGTCTCTCTGTTAGCTCCAGCACCGCGCTGAGCGGCATGTGGGCAAGCACGTATAGCTAATCTTGAGCGTTGTCAGCGCTGCACCGGTGCCGCCAATCGCCGCTTTGGTGAAAACGAACTGCCCATCTGCAACTATCGAACGACACAACCAGACGCGGCATTCACGCAATCACCAAGGCTCGCAAAGCGCGATCAAGAATGTCTCCCGATCTGCAGGCGGTGACCCGACACGGCCCAGAGCGCGATCAATCAAGGAAACAACCACTCGCCGAGCCAATCGGCGTGCGCGGACGCGGACGTCACTAGAAATCGGCCCCATCTGCCTCCCATGCACGTACGCGCTCCGCAGGTCGAAAAGATCAGTATATTCCTGGCCGGCACCGACTTGTTCGAGCAATCGCTCGACACGAGTGCTCATGATTCTCGTGACCGATCGACCTGCCCGCGGATCGCCCTTTGGTTTTTGGAAGTCTGAATGCAGACCTAAGGCCGCCTCGAATACGGTCAGATGCGCCATGAATTCGTCGATTCCAGAGGAATAGAAGGCGCGCACGAGGAAATGTCGTATCGGAGCGTCGAATAGGACGCTCTCCATTGCTAAAACTGTTTGGCTCCAGGCAGTGTCATTCACAAGAGCGGGCAGCCCTTCCGCATCGTCGGCTAGTCTGTAATGAGCCGGTACCTCGACATCGACCACGTCTCCATAGTGGTCGAAAGTTTCGGTCGTCCAGGTCAAACTGCTTTCCAATGGTGGCGGATTGGCACGCACACATAGATCGGTGCTTACCGAGTAGACCCATGGAATACGGAAACCGCGCCAATCCACCTCGATTGCTTCCGACCAATCTTCCCAAGGCGCCAGCAGGACATGGAACAACGCCCGTTCTACTGCGGGCGGAAACCGGTCTTCATGGGCAGTAATCGCTCCCAGATCTCTGTTCATGGCATACACGAGGGGGGTTGTCCGCTGTCCAGGCTCGGTATCGAGCGGGACAGTCTCCCGCACCACCAACCAGTAGAATTGTGCGAGATCTTCCCAGTTCGGCCTGACTTGGGGGAAGGCACGGGCAAGACGCTCAGCGTCGATTATCGAGCGAAGCTCCTCAGCCGATAAGCGCCCAACCCAGTTGTCCCCGAAGCTGACCACCGGAGGCCTTTCGGCCCAGTCGAGGGGGCATAGGTGAATTACGGTGGCTGTTTGCGCGGTCAGGGCCAAGTGTAGCTGCAGTGCTGCCTCGTCTTCAGGAAGCGCCAATTCTTGGCGATCAACCGGGATTAACAAAGGACAACCCAACGACTTCAAAATTTCCCAAAGGGACATGGTGAACCAGAAGGCGCTTCCCACGTCATAGGCACCTATGCAAGCCTCTTTGAGCCTCACAAACTCTGGCGACCGGAACATGTTGTCAGGTCGCTGCCCGCCACGTCGCCATAAGCTTTGTACGGCATCCCGAACCGACGGCGGCACCGACCAAGTAGCATCAGTCATCGAACTGTTCCCATGCATCGCCCTTGGCCGATTCTACGAACATACTGAGGTTTCCAATAGACGGTCCCAGTAAGCCTGCATCCGCCACTGCTTCGATATCGGGTAGTTCCCGCAGCGTATCGAGCCCGAAATGCTCCAAGAAGCTCTTGGTCGTCACATAGGTGAATGGCGCCCCCGCCGTCGGGCTGCGCGGCCCCGCGGTGATCATGTTCTTGTCGCGCAGCGCCCCGATCACGTCCCGCGACACATCCCGGCCCAGAATCTCGGACACCCCTGCCCGCCGGCTGGTGATAGGCAATTGACACCAGCACCATGGCCTCGTTCTGGGTCAGATCAACCCTACGGTCCGGCACGGCAGCAGACGTGGCTATCGCATCGGCATAGGCAGTTCGGGTGCGGAACGCCCAGCCCCCAGAGACATCGACCACGTCATAGGGTTTGCCGCGGAGAGCTTCGCGGATGTCATCAATCAGCAGGTCAATGCTGGCGTCGCGGCCGACAACCCGCGCCAGGGCTTCCCGCTCCACCGGCTTTGGTGCCGCGAACAGCACCGCCTCAATCCGGTTCATCCACTCGCGCCAACGTAGCTCCGCCGGCATATCGGCCAGTTCGGCATCGAAGATTGGTGGTTCCGCATCTGTCCGTTTGCGCCTGGCCATCTGTTTTGCCCTCACAGCCCGTAGAGTCGGAACGTCGGCCGGCCGCTGAGCTCGCGCACGGCGCCTAACTCTCCCAAGCGATCGAACAGCCGCCGAGCACCGCGCGCCGACAGTTTTGGGCTCGACCAGGAGCCCGGCACTGCGTCATCGGACAGCAGCAGTTTGATGACCTCGCCAGAACCTTTGGCTCGGAGCTTTGGCGCCACTTCCACCAGTCTTGCGGCTCGCTGCGCCAAATCGGCGCCGAGCTCGCACGCCTCCGCCGCCGCGGTCGCGTAGGCCAAGAACACCGCCCTGCCCCAGCCTTCTCCTCCGGGCCGGATGCGCTTCCGGTTTTCGCCCGACTTGAAGACCGATGAGGCCACCTGCCCCGTTAGCAGCGGCACCGGAACGGGCCATCTAAACTTCTGGGCGAGCACCATGTCGCCAAGCCAGAACGCTAGCAACTCAGCATCGGGCCGGACCCGATAGACGGCGGCGGCAATCTCGGCCGCCAGCATTGGCGCCGGCCGCGACGACACGACCATATCCTCCGCATTGGCCACCACCTCGGTGAGGGCGTCATCCCAGTGCAGCCCAAAATGCTGTTCGGCGACCGACCGTGCCATTTCCTCGTCGCATCCGGTGGTCCGGCTGGCCAATCGGCGCCAGGCCATCAGCAGGTGACCGGAAGGGCCAGGATCGTCGCCGGTGCCGCGCAAATAGTGGGTGTCGCGGAGGGCCGATTCATCCTCGCGCCGGCCGGTCAAATTTACCGCCGCCGCGGCGCTCTGCAGGGCCAGACGCTGACGCCAGGCGCCGGCCCAGGAAAAGTCCTGACGCACTAGATTATCCAAGGAATTCAGGGCCGCACCGGCGGCGTAAGCCGCATCTGCATCGTGGAAAACCAGACCGCGTGGTCGCGCCCACACCGGCACTTTTGGCATCAGCGGGGGATCGGAAGGGACCAAATCAGCGCGTGATTTCATGCCGGGAGGCTAACATGCCACGGCGCTTTTCGCCATACAACGCGCAGTTATGCGCCCCACATGTCGGCGATTTATAATGACCGATAATCTTGCATTATCGGACGTTCTGGTCATTATAGAGGGAATGGTCCAAAAACCCGACGAAATCGCTGAAAACGACGCCGGCAACGTCCCCCTGCCCTCTGCTGCAGATGCGGAACCCGTCGGCAATTCAGCCGTGTCGGTTCCGGCCGGCGAACTGGCCCATTTGCGGGCCCTCGCAGATCGCGCCCGGGACTATGTCGAGGCAGCCAGCTCGACAAATACCCGGCTGGCCTATGCCTCGGACTGGAAGCACTTTTCCAGCTGGTGTCGCCGGCAGCGGCTCGAAGTGCTGCCGCCAGATCCGCAGACGGTTGGCCTTTACATCACCGCCTGCGCGTCCGGGGAGGCGACGGGATCGGCCAACGCGGTCAGCACGATCGAACGGCGCCTCTCGGCTCTTTCGTGGAACTATGCGCAGCGCGGCCAGGCTCTGGACCGCAAGGATCGCCATATTGCGACAGTGATAGCTGGCATTCGCAACGTCCATGCGAAACCGCCCCGGCAAAAGGAGGCTGTCCTCCCCGAGGACCTCATAGCCATGCTCGAGACACTGGATCGCGGCACCCTTCGCGGTCTTCGCGACCGCGCAATGCTGCTCATAGGCTTCGCGGGCGGTCTTCGACGTTCTGAAATCGTCGGACTCGATGCCGGCGAAGGGCAGAGCGAGGACGGCCGTGGTTGGATCGAGATCCTAGAAAAAGGCATGGTCCTGAATATTCGTGGCAAAACTGGCTGGCGCGAGGTCGAAATCGGCCGCGGATCCTCTGATGCCACCTGCCCCGTTGTAGCCGTCGAAACCTGGCTCAAGCTGGCGCGGCTCGCGCATGGACCGCTGTTTCGCCGTGTGATTGGGCAGGGCAAGGCCGTAGGCGGCGATCGACTAAACGACAAGCAGGTCGCCCGCCTGGTCAAGACAGCGGCATTGGCGGCCGGCGTACGGGGCGACCTTTCGGAAGATGCGCGAGGTGCCTTGTTCGCGGGCCATTCTCTGCGGGCTGGTCTCGCCTCATCGGCCGAAGTCGACGAGCGCTATGTTCAAAAGCAGCTCGGACACGTTTCGGCCGAGATGACGCGGCGCTATCAACGCCGGCGGGATCGGTTCCGCGTGAACCTTACAAAGGCCGCAGGGCTGTAGCCCCCTGCCCCGCTCGTTTGCCGCTCTCGACCCCATCTCGGTCGTAGAGCGTGGCATTCTCAATGCCTGAAAGCTGCCATGCGGCGAGGTCCCTGTTGGCACGGGTATCAGCACCCGTGTTAAACCAGATCTTCCGGGTTTAATCGTGGATGGGTCTCTTCGCCAAATACCCACAACACCAACCCCGACATCATCATCGAAAGTGCCACGAACCAGAACGTCGCCTCGAGAGCGCCGCTGAAATGGGCAACCAAGCCAAGCCCGAGCGCTCCGATGCCGTACCCAAGGTCGCGCCAGAACCGGTAGATGCCGATGGCCGAACCGCGCCAGTTGGGCGGTGCGATGTCGGCCACGGCTGCCGACAGATTGGGATAGAGCAGGGCCATGCCGAAGCCGGCGATGGCGGCTGATGCGGCCCACCACCATACGCCGCTACCCATCACGACCATGGCGACCCCAAAGCCCGAAATCCACATGCCAAGGACATTGGGCCAATGACGCCCCACGTGATCTGAAAGTCGTCCTGTGAAGAGTTGTGAGCCGCCCCAAGTGAAGCCATAGGCGCCGACGATCCAGCCGATGGACGCGAGGTCCATGCCCTTCTGGAACAGGAACACCGGAAAGATGACCCAGACCAGCGCATCGACGAATTTCTCGACCAGCCCGGCCTGGCTGATGGCGGCCATGCGTCGGTCGCGCCAGGACATCAGGGTGAACACTTCCCAGGTCGTGGGACTGTCGGAGATGTTGCGGGGATAGCGCGGGCGATAGGCGCTGCTTTTGCCTGTGGTGTTGGCGGCCGCCTCTGCCTTGGCCCAAGGAAGGGTATCGCGAACCCAGACCAGGGTCAGCACCAGCGCAGTGATCACGACAGCGAGCCCGAAGATCAGCAGCCCCAGCCTGGCGCCAAGCGCCGTTGCAGCATAGCCGGTGACAATGCCCGCTACCGCAACGCCGACATAACCGGCAAATTCATTGAGGCCGATGGTCAGCCCGCGCTGGTCAGCACGGGTGATGTCGAGCTTGGAGGTTTGGGTCATCGACCAGGCCAGACCCTGATTTATGCCGAGGAGCACGGTTGCCGCGACGATCCAGTTCCAGTCGGGCGCGAAATAGATCATGAACGGGACAGGCAACGCCGCGATCCAGCCGAGCAGCAGCACGCGTTTCCGTCCAATTCGCTCGGCCAGCCGACCGGCAACGAAGTTCAGCACACCTTTGACCATGCCGAAAGCGACAACAAAGGCGGTCAGGAGGATGAAGGAGCCACGGGCCACACCGAACTCGGCTTCGGCCAGCGCCGGCACCACTGTCCGCATCATGCCCAGAGCAAAGCCCACCAGCATGACCTGGAGCAACTGATGGACGAACTGTGTCAGGTTCTCCCGAATGCCCCGTGTGAGCCTGCCTACATTGTCACCCGAAAACACTGCACCATCGCTCATGCGACGATTTCCAGCCCGGCATTGCGGGCGCGGTTGGCGGCTGCCTCCGGCGGCGGTGGCGGGATGTCAGCGACCATTTTCGCTACGAACTCACTTTCGTCAGCAATGCGGAATGCCTTGTTGAAGCGCTTTTCGAACCCAATGGTCGAAGTTGGCTTGCCGCTGAGGCTGCGTCCGCATACCGAGCCGGAAAAGGCCCCAGGCAACACCTCCATATGGTCAGGCAGTGCTTTGAGACGTTCCGCACTGGCAAACAGCGCCCGGGCACCATCCTCGGCGCTGCTGGCAAGTTCGGTCCGCCCCATGTCGCCCACCATCAATGTGTGGCCGGCCAGCACGAACCA